>NZ_JAUXYO010000201.1 GCF_030694325.1 Allobosea sp.
GTGCGGCCGGGCGGGGTTTGCGGGTTTCGTCGCTTGCGGCCGTTGCGGGCCGAAGGCGGCGGAGGCGCAGATCGCCATCGCGCGGGTGAGTCAGGCCGCGCGACCCGAGACCCGGATAACCAGAAGGCGATCTGGTCGGCACAAAAGACCTGCGCGCGGGACGGGGCGGCGGCTGTTGGCGCTGCTTCGACACGACATTCGACATCGACATCGGCACGCAGCCGTCGACTGCGACGCCACCACCGTCCCGCGCATCCCCTCGGATCCGCAAAGAGAGATCGAGCGAGCCGGCCCGAAAACCCCGCGGCGTGAGCCGGCCGGGGCTTTCGGTGCGAAAGGGTTCAGCCTTCGGCGGGGTCGTCGCCCTGGCGGATGCCGTAGCGCCGCTCCAGCCCAGGATTGCCGGGCGTCACCGGCGCGCCCGCGGTGCCGCTGCGGGCACTGCGCTCGGAGGGATCGCGGCCGATCTTCTGCATCAGCTGGGCGAGGTCGATGAACTCGTCGCATTGCCGGCGCAGATCGTCTGCGACCATGGGCGGGCTGGTCGAGACGGTTGAGACCACCGAGACCTTCACGCCCTTGCGCTGCACCGCCTCGACCAGGGGCCGGAAATCGCCATCGCCCGAGAACAGGTAGATCTGGTCGAGATGAACAGCGAGTTCGAGCATCTCGATCGCCAGCTCGATGTCCATATTGCCCTTGATCCGCCGGCGCCCGGTGGCGTCGGTGAACTCCTTGGCCGCCTTGGTGATGACGCGGTAGCCATTGTAATCGAGCCAGTCGACCAGCGGCCGGATCGAGGAATATTCCTCGCTCTCGATCAGCGTGGTGAAATAGAAGGCGCGGATGAGGTTACCGCGGCTCTGGAACTCCCGCAGCAGCCGGCGGTAATCCATGTCGAAGCCGAGCTGCTTGGAGGTCGCGTAGAGATTGGCGCCATCGATGAAGAGCGCGATGCGCGGGTCGGCGGCCATTGAAATCACTCCGTCTGAAATCGCTTCAAAAATTCAAATGAAAAGCAAACACGGTCGAACCATGTCGGATCGGCAAAAATCGTCGGCGGCCGCTCGCCCCTTGCTGTGACCCCTCGCCGCAGCCGGCAAAACGGATGCGGCTCAGACGCTCAAGCCGCGGCTGCCCGGCTTGATGGCGGGGATGGCTGCGAGCTCCGGTGGCAGCGCATCGGGCGCATAGTCCGGCACGGCATACTCCATCAGGCTGACCAGTTCCATGCCGAGTTCGGCCCGGCCGGCCGAGCGGTCGATCAGGCAGGCCGCGCCGACGATCGTGCCGGGCTCGTCCTTCACCGAGTCGCGGCATTCGCGCAGCGACAGCCCGGTGGTGATGATGTCCTCGATGATGACGCAGCGCGCCCCGGCCGGCAGGGTGAAGCCGCGGCGCAGTCTGAAGCTGCCGCCCTCGCGCTCGACGAAGACCGCCTTGGCGCGCAGGTGCCGCGCGGTCTCATAGCCCGGCACGATGCCGCCGATCGCGGGCGAGACGACATAGTCGATGGTGCCGAAGCGCGCCTCGATCTTGGCCGCCAGCGCCTTGCACAGCCGCTCGGTGCGCACCGGGTCCTGGAAGACGAACATCTTCTGCAGGAAGACGCCGCTGCGCCGGCCCGACGACAGGATGAAATGCCCCTCGAGCAGCGCACCCGCCTCGCGGAATTCGGCGAGAACCTCGTCGTTGGTCATGGCATGGGCTCCTGAACAGAACGGTCGGCGGCGTCTTTGCGTCGGATCACGGGCGGGCGCAAGGCGCGAGGAGCCCCTCATTCACAGCCCTCATCCTGAGGAGCGCCAAAGGCGCGTCTCGAAGGATGCTCCCGGAGGCTCCAGAGGCATCGGGAGCATCCTTCGAGACGCCGCGTGCCGCGGCTCCTCAGGATGAGGGCTGAGCAACGTGCCGTCATTCTCGGGCGGAGCGAAGCGCAGACCCGAGAATCTCGTGACGAGAAGACGCCGGGTTCCGAGATGGTCGGGTCAAGCCCGACCATGACGAGCTTCCCAGCTAACCCTTCGGGAACTCGAGCCCCATCTCGCGATAGCGGGCCGGGTCGTCGCTCCAGTTCTCGCGCACCTTCACGAACAGGAAGAGATGCACCGTCGCCTCGGCGGCTTCCGCGATCTCGATGCGCGCCTTCTGGCCGATCGCCTTGATCGTCTGGCCGCCTTCGCCGAGCACGATCTTCCGCTGGCCCTCTCGCTCGACATAGATCGTCTGCTCGATGCGCACGGACCCGTCGGGCCGCTGCTGCCACTGCTCGGTCTCGACGGTCGAGCGATAGGGCAGCTCGTCATGCAGCCGCTCGAAGATCTTCTCGCGCGTGATCTCGGCGGCGAGGAAGCGCAGCGGCGCATCCGAGATCTGGTCCTCCGGATAGAGCCAGGGGCCGAGCGGCAGGCGCGTCTCCAGCCAGGCCAGGATGTCTTTGACGCCGTAGCCGGTCAGCGCCGCGATCATGAAGGTCGTCTCGAAGGCGCCCTGTGCGTTCACCTTGGCGGTGATCTCGAGCAGCTTGTCCTTGGCGATGGTGTCGATCTTGTTGAGGATCAGGAACTTCGGCTGCTTCAGCTCGGCGAGCTTCTCGAGCAGGCGCGTGTTCTCCTCGTTGTCGTGGCGCTCGACATCGATCAGCACGCCGATCAAATCGGCATCGGTGGCGCCGCCCCAGGCGCTCGTCACCATGGCGCGGTCGAGCCGGCGCTTGGGCTGGAAAATGCCGGGCGTGTCGACGAAGATGATCTGCGCCGCGCCCGACATGGCGATGCCGCGCACCTGGGTGCGCGTCGTCTGCACCTTGCGCGAGACGATCGAGACCTTGGCTCCGACGAGCTGGTTCAACAGCGTCGACTTACCGGCATTGGGCGCGCCGATCAGCGCGACGAAGCCGGCCCGCGTCGGTCCGGTGGGGGCGCCGCCCGTCTCGTCAGCCATGGTCGCTCTCCATCGTTTCGGTCCACAGCCCCTCGCGGCGCAGGAAGGCCTCGGCGGCGGCCTGCTCGGCCAGCCTTTTGGACGGGCCCTGCGCCTCGGAATCGGCGAGGCCCGTGATGCGCGCCGCGACGCGGAACATCGGGGCATGGTCGGGTCCGGAGCGGCCGCGCTCGGAATAGGTCGGTGTCGGATAGCCCTGGCCCTGGGCCCATTCCTGCAGCGCCGTCTTGGCGTCGCGCAGCGGCCGCGCCGGCTTGAGCAGGCGCTCGCCAAAGGCCCGTTCGACCAGAGCACGCGCCGCCTCGTAGCCCCCGTCGATGAAGACGGCGCCGATGATCGCCTCGCAGGCATCGGCCAGGATCGCCTTGTTCTTGCGGGCACCGCCGAGGATCTCACCCTCGCCCAGCCGCATGAAGGCGCCGAGATTCCAGGCGATCGCGACCTCGGCGCAGGTTTCCTTGCGCACCAGGTCCGCCAGCCGGCGCGACATGTCGCCCTCGGCGGCGAGCGGATAGCGGGCGAACAGCATGTCGGCGATGCACAGCCCCAGTACCCGGTCGCCCAAGAACTCCAGCCGCTGGTAGCTCTGCAGCCGCGGGCCCTCCGCGCTCATATGGGTGAGGGCGGTGTTGAGCAGTCCCTGGTCCTGGAAGGCATGGCCGAGCGTCGCCTGCAGGCGCGCGGTCTCGGGCGGCTTGCGCCCGTTCTCGCCGGCCTTGCTCACGTGCGGATTCCGCTCATCGGCAGATCCAGTTCACTTGATCGCGCTGAACAGGCGGTTCCAGCGCACCGTCCAGGGCCATTCCCACAGTTTCCAGGCGGAGGCACCGTCCTCGATCGAGAAGAAGACGATCTCGGCCCGGCCGACGAAATTCTCGAAGGGCACGAAGCCGACGCTGCGGTCGCGCGAATCCAGCGAGTTGTCGCGGTTGTCGCCCATCATGAAGAAGTGACCGGGCGGCACGACGAAGACGGGCGTGTTGTCGAAGCTGCCCCGGTCGCCCTCGCGCTCGATGATCTGGTGCGAGACGCCGTTGGGCAGGGTCTCGCGATACTGGATCGCCGGCGCGCTGCGGCCCCAATTATCGGTTGTGACGAAATCGGCGATGCGCTCGCGCTTCACCGGCTGGTTGTTGATGTGCAGGATGCCGTCGATCATCTGGATGCGCTCGCCGGGCAGGCCGATGACGCGCTTGATGTAGTCGGTCGAATTGTCGGTCGGCAGCTTGAACACGGCGATGTCGCCGCGCTTGGGCTCGGCCGCCCAGACCCGGCCGGAGAACAGCGGCGGGCTGAACGGGATCGAGTGCTTGGAATAGCCGTAGGTGTATTTCGAGACGAAGAGGTAATCGCCGATCAGCAGCGTCGGGATCAGCGAGCCCGAGGGAATGTTGAAGGGCTGGAACAGCAGCGTCCGGATCACCAGCGCGATCAGCAGCGCCTGCACGACGACCTTGATGGTCTCGACGATGCCGCCCTCGTCCTTGGCGGTCTTCTTCTTTGAATCGACGTCGTTGGCCACGCGGGCGCTCCTGGGACGGGGGTCCAGCGGGCGGTCTAGCGGAATGTCGCCCGGCAGACAACGCCGCGCGGGAGGGGGGCGGACGGCGCAGCCCGGGCTTACGCGAGGCGGGCCGGGTGATCTAACATGCGACACGTCTTTTGACATGGATGTTCCGTCCAGCCGTTCTAGGGAAGACAGTGTCTCGCTGGTTCGGGTGGCCCCGACGCGCGACGCCTGCCGTTCGAGTGACCAGCCGTTCAGGATTCCGTGAAGACCTTCGACCTGCCTCCATTCCTCTCCCGCCCGCAGCCCTTCGACGGGTCGGCGGTCGGGATCGCGCTCGCCTGCTTCATCGCGGCCGCGGCGGTGCTCGGCCGTTTCGCGCTGGAGGGCACGCTGCCGCTGGGCTACCCCTTCCTGACCTTCTTCCCTGCCGTGATCATCACGAGCTTTCTGTGCGGCACGGCGGCCGGCGCGCTCTGCGCGCTGCTGTGCGGACTGGCGGCCTGGTACTGGTTCATCCCGCCCGACGGTTTCTCGCTCGACCGGCAGAGCGCTTTTGCGCTGGGCTTCTACGTCTTCATCGTCACCGTCGACATCGTGCTGATCCATCTGATGACCCGCGCGATGCGACGGCTGGAGGCCGAGAAGCGCGTCTCGAACGCGCTGGCCGAGCAGCAGGGAACGATGTTCGAGGAGTTGCAGCACCGTGTCGCCAACAACATGGCCTTCGTCGCCAGCCTGTTGAACATGTCGCGGCGGCGGCTTGCTGCCGATCCCGCTGCGGCTCCGGCTATCCTTGACGATGCCCGCAACCGCATCGAGACCATGGCCCGGATTCACCGGCGCCTGCACGATCCCAACCAGGTCGATCTGCCGATCCGGGCCTATCTGCAGGATCTCTGTGCCGACATCGTCGAGACCAGCGGTTTGCCGGGCGTGGGCTGCGTGGTGGACGTCCCCGAGATGACCTTCGATATCCGCAGGCTGACGACGATCTCCATGCTCGTCTCGGAGGTCGTGACCAACTCGTTGAAGCACGCCTTTCCCGGCGGCCGCGCCGGCCGGCTCTCGGTGTCGCTGCGTCGCCTCGACGACGGTCAGGCCGAACTCACCATCGCCGATGACGGCGTCGGGCTGCCGAAGATTCCCGACGATGCGGTACCTGGCCATGGCCTGGGCAACCGCATCGTCGAGGCGCTGGCCAAGCAGCTCAAGGGCAGCGTCTCGCGGGAGTCGGGCGCGGGTCTGGTGACCCGCATCATCTTTCCGCTCGGAGCTACGACGACCGTGAGATTGACCTAGAGGCAGCTCGCGCGCACCATCGCCGTCATCTCGGGGGAGACGGCATCATGAACGGCAGGAAATATGCGGCGGAAGCCATCGGCACCTTCTGGTTGACCTTCGCGGGCTGCGGCAGCGCGGTCCTCGCCGCGGGCTTCCCGCAGGTCGGCATCGGCCTGCTCGGCGTCTCGCTCGCCTTCGGCCTCACCGTCGTGACCATGGCCTATGCCATCGGCCACATCTCGGGCTGCCATCTCAACCCGGCGGTGACGGTCGGCCTGGCGGCGGGCGGGCGCTTCCCGACGAACCAGATCCTGCCCTATGTCGTGGCGCAGGTGGCCGGCGCCGTCGTCGCGGCGGGCGTGCTCTACCTCATCGCCAGCGGGGCGGCCGGCTTCGACCTCGCCAAGGGCTTCGCCTCCAACGGCTATGGCGAGCACTCGCCGGGCAAGTACAGCCTCTTCGCCGGGTTCCTCACCGAAGTCGTGATGACGATGATGTTCCTCTTCATCATCATGGGCGCGACCCATGGCAAGGCGCCGGCCGGCTTCGCGCCGCTGGCGATCGGGCTCGGCCTGTGCCTGATCCACCTCGTCAGCATCCCGGTCACCAACACCTCCGTGAACCCGGCGCGCAGCACCGGCCCGGCGCTCTTCGTCGGTGGCTGGGCGATGGGGCAGCTCTGGCTGTTCTGGGTCGCGCCGCTGATCGGCGGGGCGCTCGGCGGCATCCTTTATCGCTGGCTCAGCGAGGAGCCGAGCGGTCAGGTCGTCGGAACTGTGCCGGCGGAGTAGGCCGCGGCGCGGGCCTCAGCCGCCCGACAGCGGGCGCGCCTCGATCACCACGAAGGCCTGCGCCATCGGCGGATCATCGGTCATCGAGACATGCACGAAGGCCTCGTGCCCGGGCGGCGTCATCGCCTTGAGCCTCGCGGCGGCGCCTCCGGTCAGCCGCAGCGTCGGCCGGCCGCCGGGCAGGTTGACGACCTCCATGTCGCGCCAGAACACGCCGGCGCGCAGCCCCGTGCCGAGCGCCTTGGAGCAGGCCTCCTTGGCGGCGAAGCGCCGCGCATAGGAGGCCGCGCGCGTCGCCCGCCGCTCCGACTTGGCGCGCTCGCCCTCGGTGAAGATGCGGTGGGTGAAGCGCTCGCCGAACCGGTCCAGCGATTTCTGGATGCGGTCGATGTCGCAGAGATCGGAGCCGATGCCGAGGATCATGCGCGAGACTTACGTCGCGGCGCGCCCCTCGTCCATCGCCTGCCGCATCCGCAGGAGGGCGGCGTCGAGGCCGATGAAGATCGCCTCGCCCATCAGGAAATGGCCGATGTTGAACTCGACGAGCTCCGGCACCGCCGCGAGCTGCCGCGCCGTCTTGTAGTCGAGCCCGTGCCCGGCATGGACCTCGAGACCGAGCGAGGCGGCGAAGGCCGCGCCCTTCGCGAGGCGCGCGAACTCGGCCTGCGCCTTCTCCGCATGGCCGTCGGCGACGGCGTGGCACCACGTCCCGGTATGCAGCTCGATCACCGGTGCGCCGAGCTTCGCCGCCATGGCGATCGGCGCCTCGTCCGCCTCGATGAAGAGCGAGACCCGGCAGCCGGCCGCCTTCAACCGCGCGATGGCGGGTTGCAGCGCCGCCTCCTGGCCGACGATGTCGAGGCCACCCTCGGTGGTGCGCTCCTCGCGCTTCTCGGGAACGAGGCAGGCGGCATGCGGCTTCAGCCGCTCGGCCAGCGCGATCATCTCCTCGGTTGCGGCCATCTCGAAATTCAGCGGCTTGGTCAGCTCGGTGGCGAGGCGGGCCATGTCGGCGTCGCGGATATGGCGCCGGTCCTCGCGCAGATGCGCGGTGATGCCGTCCGCGCCCGCCGCGACCGCCTGATGCGCGGCCCGCACCGGGTCGGGAAGGGCGCCGCCACGCGCATTGCGCACCGTCGCGACGTGATCGATGTTCACGCCCAGTCGCAGCCGGTTCGCCATGGGTCAACTCTCCTCGGGACCGGGCGTGCATAGACGACAATGCGCCGCTGTCTCAAGACACGCATTGTCACGGCCGACCCCACGAAAAATGATGGGTCGCGAGGATTGGCGTCGCGACCTTCGCGCTTCGGTAACCGCGTCCTCAGAGCAGCCGAGCGCCCGGCCTCCAATAAGGCAATCGTAAAGACTCGACTCTACCGTGAAACGCGGGGGTTTGAATGTCGTGGGGCGCGTATCGTGCAGCTTGCCGTAAAGTCGGGAATGTTCGAGACCGAGGTGACGCGTGACCGGCGCGATCACGCGCAGGATGCCGATCGCTCCCTCGGCCGCGTCGTCACCTGCGACGGCTCGCGGGCGACCATCGCCAGCACGGTGGCCGGGATGGCCCGGCTCGGCCCGGAATCCTGGACCGTCGGGCGGATGATCTCGATCAATCTCGGCCGCACCCGCATCGTCGGCCTGGTCTACGAGATGTCGGCGGTGAACGCCGTCTGGGACGAGGGCGCCGACAACGCCATCCATGTCCAGGTCGAGTTGCTGGGCGAAGTCACGGAGTCGGCCGATGGCCGCACCAGCTTCCAGAGCGGCATCTCGACCTATCCGCCGATCGGCGCCGTCGCGCACCGCATCCGCGCCGGAGACCTCGCCCTCGTCCATGATCTCGGCACCCGCAAGGGCGTCGCCATCGGCACGCTGACACAGGACCCGACGATCCCCGCGACGGTCTGTATCGACGACATGCTGGCGCGGCATTTCGCTCTGGTCGGCACAACCGGCGTCGGCAAATCGAGCGCCGTCTCGCTGCTGCTGCGGCGCGCGATCGCCGCCCGCCCGCGGTTGCGCGTCCTCATCCTCGACCCGCACAACGAATACGCCGCCGCCTTTCCCGACCGGGCGCTCGCGATCGACGCCGAGGCGCTCGACCTGCCGTTCTGGATGTTCAAGCTCGAGGAGTTTGCCGAGGTCGTCTTCCGTGGCCGGAGCGCCTTCGACGAGGAGGCAGACATCCTGCGCGAGGTCGTGATGGGCGCGCGCGAGCGCTATCGCGCCGGCAACTCCCGCAACACCATGCGCGATCTCAACTCCACCCTGCTCAAGCGGCCGCTCGACGCCGGCCTCGGCCGACGGGAGGATGGGACCGGCAACGCCAGCGACATGCCGACGCCCTACCGGATCATCGACGCCATCGCGATCATCGACGAGTTCATCGGCCTGCACGAGAAGCGCTGGCCGCACGCCTCGCTGCGCTCGCTGAAGGTCCGGCTCGAGACCCTGCACAACGACCCGCGCTACCAGTTCATGTTCGCCCGCGCCAACATGATGGAGACCATGGCGCCGGTCGTCGCGCAGATCTTCCGCGTGCCGCATCACGGCCGCCCGATCACGGTCTTCCAGCTCGGGGGGCTGCCGTCCGAGGTCGTCGATGCGGTCGCCTCCGTGCTGGCACGGCTCTCCTTCGACCTCGCCATGGCGAGCCAGGGCACTTACGAGATCCTCCTGCTCTGCGAGGAGGCCCATCGCTACGTGCCCGCCGATCCCTCGCTCGGCTTTCTGCCGACGCGCCAGGCCATCGCCCGCATCGCCAAGGAGGGCCGCAAATACGGCGCCTATCTCGGCGTGGTGACGCAGCGCCCCGGCGAACTCGACCCCACCATCCTCTCGCAATGCTCGACGATCTTCGCCATGCGGCTGGCCAACGAGGTCGACCAGCAGATCATCCGCTCCGCCATTTCGGACGCCTCCGCCAGCACGCTGAAATTCCTCTCCTCGGTCGGCAACCGCGAGGCGATCGCCTTCGGCGAGGGCGTCGCCACGACGATGCGCATGCGCTTCGCCGAGCTCGCCCCGCACGAACTGCCGGCGATGGACCTCGTCACCGGCGCCGATGGCCGGCGCGAGCCGGGGCTGGACGAGATGGTGCGGCGGATGCGCGGCTGAGCCGGCGCGCAGGCGACGCCAATCTTGCATCCGCGCTGCTTTGCCTGTAATGGCACGCGCTACCCATTTCCCTGCATCGCGACAGATCAGAAGGAGCCGCCCATGGCTCGCGTCACCGTTGAAGATTGCATCGACAAGGTCGACAACCGCTTCGAGCTGGTCCTGCTCGCCAGCCATCGCGCGCGCATGATCCAGTCGGGCTCGGCGATCCTGGTGCCGCGCGACAACGACAAGAACCCCGTCGTCGCCCTGCGCGAGATCGCTGACGAGAAGCTCAAGCCCGAGGATCTGAAGGAAGACCTGATCCACTCGCTGCAGAAGCATGTCGAGGTCGACGAGCCCGAGGCCGAGACCGTGCCGCTGCTCGCCGCACCCGGCCAGAGTGCCTCGACCCCCGATTCGGAGGTCCAGTTCGACCGCATGAGCGAGGACGACCTGCTGCGCGGCCTCGACGGCCTCGTCCCGCCGACCGAGAGCGCCGACGACGAGGACTGAGCCTGGCCCGGCCGGTTCTGAACGAACTCTTCACCCAATCCGCTAAAGCCCGGCACCGCCGGGCTTTTTCGTGCCTCGATCCGGGAATACGCCTTGCTGCCGTCCTCCGCCGCCCCGATATTGGGCAATTCCAGATCAGGCAGGCGTGACAGAGGGCCCGCATGGGCATGATGCGGCAATACGAACTCGTCGACCGGGTTCGAAGCTACAATCCCAACACCGACGAGGACCTCCTCAACCGGGCCTATGTCTATGCCATGCGCGCCCATGGCACGCAGAAGCGCGCCTCGGGCGACCCGTTCTTCGCCCATCCGCTCGAGGTCGCGGCTCTCCTGACCGATCTCAAGCTCGATGATGCGACGATCGTCGCAGCCGTGCTGCACGACACGGTCGAGGACACGGCCGCCACGCTCGAAGAGATCGAGAGCATGTTCGGGCCCGACATCCGCCGGCTGGTGGACGGGCTGACCAAGATCAAGAAGCTCGACCTCGTTTCCAAGAAGGCCGCCCAGGGCGAGAATTTCCGAAAGCTCCTGCTCGCCATCGTCGATGATGTCCGCGTGCTGCTGGTCAAGCTCGCCGACCGGCTCCACAACATGCGCACCTTGCATTTCATGGCGCCCGAGAAGCGACTGCGCATCGCCGAGGAAACCGCCGAGATCTACGCCCCGCTCGCCGGGCGCATGGGCATGCAGGAGCTGCGCGAGGAGCTGGAAGAACTCGCCTTCCGCCACATCAAGCCCGAGGCCCATGCCACGGTCACCAAGCGGCTGGAGGAGGTGACGGAGCGCGAAGGCCACGTCATCGGCGAGATCGAGCGCGATCTCAAGGACAAGCTCGCCGCCAGCGGCATCCAGGCCGAGGTTTCGGGCCGGCGCAAGCGACCCTATTCGATCTGGAAGAAGATGGAGCGCAAATCCATCTCCTTCGAGCAGCTCTCCGACATCTTCGGCTTCCGCGTGATCGTCGCCACGCCGGAGGATTGCTACCGCGTGCTCGGCATCGTCCACATGACCTGGCCGATGGTGCCCGGCCGTTACAAGGACTACATCTCGACGCCCAAGCAGAACGACTACCGCTCGATCCACACCACCGTGGTCGGGCCCGGGCACAGCCGCGTCGAGCTGCAGATCCGCACCGACACGATGGACCGCATCGCCGAGTTCGGCATCGCCGCACATGCCCATTACAAGGATGGGCGGACCACCGAGCTGGCGCAATATGCCGACGAGAGCCGCGCCTATCAGTGGCTGCGCCGCACCGTCGACCTGCTCGCCGAGGGCGACAGCCCGGAGGAGTTCCTCGAGCACACCAAGCTCGAACTCTTTCACGACCAGGTCTTCTGCTTCACGCCGAAGGGCCGGCTGATCGCGCTGCCGCGCGGCGCCACGCCGATCGATTTCGCCTATGCGATCCACACCAATGTCGGCAACAGCGCCGTCGGCGCCAAGATCAACGGCCGCATCGCCCCGCTCCTGACCGAGCTCGCCAATGGCGACGAGGTCGAGATCACCCGCGCCGAGGGTCAGACGCCCCCGGCCGCCTGGGAATCCCTCGTGGTCACCGGCAAGGCCCGCGCCGCGATCCGCCGCGCCACCCGCAGCGCGGTGCGCCGGCAATATTCCGGCCTCGGCCGGCAGATCCTGGAGCGCGCCTTCGGCCGGGCCGACCGTCCCTTCAGCGACGAGAAGCTGAAGGCGGCGCTGAAACGCCTCGCTCGCAATGCTGTCGACGACGTGCTCGCGGCGGTCGGGCGCGGCGAGATGTATTCCGGCGACGTGGTCAAGGCGGTCTATCCCGACCTCGAGCCCGAAAAGCGCGCCGCGCCCGACCCCAAGGCGGCCGGGGCCGGCACCGGCAATGGCAAGGGCTGGTTCGAGCTGCGCCAGGGCGAGAACCTGAAGTTCAAGCTGCCGGGCGAGGGGACGGGCGACGACGTCTCCGGCGACAACGCGATCCCGATCCGCGGCCTCGGCGGCGATCTGCCGGTGCGCTTCGCGCCCAATGGCGGGGCGGTGCCGGGAGACCGCATCGTCGGCATCCTGACGCCGGGCGAGGGGGTGACGATCTACCCGATCCAGTCCTCGGCGCTGGCGGCCTTCGACAACGAGCCCGAGCGCTGGCTCGACGTGCGCTGGGACCTCGACGACAAGACGCCGCAGCGCTTCCCGGCGCGGATCGCGCTGAACTCGATCAACGAGCCCGGCTCGCTCGCCCAGATCACCACCACCATCGCCGAGCATGACGGCAACATCGACGCGGTAGCGATGCACCGCCCGAACCCGGACTTCACCAACGTCACCATCGACCTGACGGTGTGGGACCTGAAGCATCTCAGCGCGATCATCAGCGAATTGCGCGAGAAGCGGGTGATCAGCCGGGTCGAACGGGTGGTCGGCTAGGCGTCAGCCGGCCCGGAAGGCCGCGGCGAGTTCTCGCACGAAGGCGGTGGCGCCCGGCGTCGCCACTTGGCTGCGCAGCACGACGCAGGAGGTGCCGAGATCGGGTAGCCCCCACTCCGGGCCGACATCTGCCGTCCCCGTCGGCGCCAGCCTTGCGGCCAGCGGCGAGACGCCGAGCCCGCCCGCGACCGCCGCCAGGACGGCCGCCATGCCGCCGCCGATGAAGGCCTCGCGCCAGGCAAGCCCGGCCCGGTCGAGCGCCGCCATGCCGTGCTGGCGCAGCCAGCAATCTGGCATCAGGCTGACCAGCGGCAGCGCCTCGTCGCGCCGCCGGACCAGCCGCGGCGCGGCGAACCAGCCGAACGTGTCCTCCCGAAGCACCTCACCGCTGCGGCCGGCGGCCAGACGGCGGATGACCGCGACGTCGAGTTCGCCGCGCTCGAAGGCGGCCTCCAGCGCCCGCGACGGCTCGATCCGCAGTGTGATCACGACGTCCGGATGGGCAGCCGCCAGCCGTGCCAGCACCACGGGAATCTCGGCGCCGACCGCCTGCTCGCTGATCCCGATCGCGATGCGCTCCGGCACTGTCGCGAAGACCGAGAGCGCCTTGCCCTGCGCCGCCATCAATTCGCGCGCCGCGGGCAGGAAGCGCTCGCCCTCCGCCGTCAGCCGCACGAGCCGCGGATGGCGCTGCAGCAGCACCTTGCCGAGCCGCTCCTCCAGCCGCCGGATGCGCGTGCTCACCAGCGACTGCGTCGTGCCCAGCGCCTCGGCCGCCCGGGTGAAGCTGGCGAGATCGGCCGTCCGCAGGAAGGCGGCGACGGCGTCGGGATCGAGCGCGGCGAGCATGAGTGATCCTCAATCGATATCGCTGATATCATATTCGATACGGTTTCAGGATGCTTCACGCAAGCTAGGGTCTTCCTCACCGGCGGGACTGCCGCTGTGCCAACGGAGACCTCTAATGCCCCTGATCCGGATTTCGCTGCGCCGCGGGCGCCCCGCCTCCCATCCCGCGGCCATCATCGACGGCGTCTATCGCGCCCTTCGCACGACCTTCGAGGTTCCGGAGAACGACCTCTTCGCGGTCGTCCACCAGCATGAGGCCGAGGAGTTTGTCTTCGACGCCAATTTCTTCGGCTTCGAGCGGTCGGCGGGGCTGGTGATCATCCAGATCACGGTCGCCAATACCCGGGGCGTCACCCAAAAAAAGGCCCTCTTTGCCGCCATCGCCGCCAATCTCGCCAAGGAGCCGGGGCTGAAGCCGGACGACGTCTTCATCAACCTCATCGAGGTCAAGCGCGAGGACTGGTCGTTTGGGGGCGGCGTGGCGCAGTATGTGGCGTGAGCGTTGTGATTGTACTCGCCAACCACGCCGTCATTCCGGACAAGCGGCGAAGCCGCGCAGTTCCGGAATCCATCATAGGGCGTCGCAGCCCTCTGATGGATCCCGGCGCACCGCTTCGCTGCGGCCGGGATGACGTTGCGCGTGAAATTGCAGCCTCGCGCGAGCCGCCCTAAACCGATCCCATGGAGTGGAGCGACGAGGGCACGATCATCGGCGTCAGGCGCCATGGCGAAAGCGCCGTGATCCTGGAGGTGATGACCCGTGACCATGGCCGCCATCTCGGCCTCGTCCGTGGCGGGCGCTCGGCGAAGCAGCAGCCTGTGCTTCAGCCTGGCAACGCCGTCGCGCTGACCTGGCGGGCGCGGCTCGACGAGCATCTCGGCGAATACAAGGTCGAGCTGCTGGCCTCCCATGCGGCGCGGCTGATCGAGGCGCCGGTGGCGCTTTACGGGCTCGCCACCATTTCGGCCCTCCTGCGCCTGCTGCCCGAACGCGATCCCCATCCCGGCCTGCATGAGGCGCTCTCGGTGATGGTCGAGCATCTGCACGAGCCGGGTCTGGCGCCGGCGTTGGTGGTGCGCTTCGAGGTCGCGATGCTGTCCGAACTCGGCTTCGGGCTCGATCTGACGCGCTGCGCCGTCACCGGCTCGCTCGACGATCTCAGTCATGTCTCGCCGAAATCCGGCAAGGCCGTCAGCCGCAAGGAAGCGGAACCCTATCGCGACCGGCTGCTCGCCCTGCCGCCCTTCCTGAGCGAGGGGCAGGGCGCCCGCCAGCCCTCCGCCGCCGATCTCGCGGCCGGCTTTTCCCTGACGGGCTTCTTCCTGCGCCGCTATGTCTTGGAGCCGCGGGGCTTGGCCGAGCCGCCCGAGCGGGCGCGGCTGGTCGAACTCGCCGTACGCGCCTCGCTCGCGTCCGAGGCTTGAGCGCTGCGCAACTCCTGCAGCAGCTCGATCTGCACCTCCTGGATTTCGGCGAGGCGCTGCCATTGCCGGTTGACGAGATGGTCCATTTTCTCGTGCAGATGCCGGATCTCAAGCTCGGCCTTGAGATTGACCTGGTAGTCGTTGCGCGAGCGGGCGCGGTCCTTCGCCTCCTGGCGCTGCTGGCTCATCATGATGACGGGCGCCTGCACGGCGGCGACGCAGGACAAAACGAGATTGAGCAGGATGAAGGGGTAGGGGTCGAACACAGTCGCGCCGGCGACATTGATCGTCATCCAGAAGGCGATGACGACGCCAAACGAGATCAGGAAGGCCCAGCTCCCGCCGAAGCTCGCGACATGGTCGGCCAGGCGCTGCCCGAAGGTCCGGTCGCGGTCGATCTCGTCATCGGTGTTGCTGGTGATCAGCTCGGAGGAGGCGAGGCTTTCCGCCACCTGCCGGTCGAGCTCGGTCAGCTCGCCGCGCTCGCTGGCGAGCAGCGCATTGACATAGCGCGAGCGATAGGTTGCGACGGCATCCTGCGAGACAAGCGCATGGGCCGGGAGATCGGGGTGGTCGCGCCGGATCGCATCGGCCAGCGCCGGTCGCAGCGCGTCGAGGCCGATGAGATGGCGCCGCGGCAGCGTGCGCCCGGTCAGTGCGCAGACGGCATCGTCCGCGCTGGGCTCGTGGCTCGTCATGCGGCTCTCCATCGGGTTGGGGCGCTCGCCGGTCGATTGCGTCGCACTGTCTCGCCCGCCATCGTTCTAGCGGGGCGAATCGGGCCGTGCGATAGAGGCGCGGACGAAATCGTATTGGGGGTCAGCACGCCATGGGGAAGCCGGTCGATCCGCCGCCGGAGCAGGAATCCGAGCGCATCGACCTGAAGGCGGCGCTCGAGGAGCGCTATCTCGCCTATGCGCTCTCCACCATCATGCACCGCGCCCTGCCGGATGCCCGCGATGGGCTGAAGCCCGTGCACCGGCGCATCATCCACGCAATGCGCCTGCTGCGGCTCGACCCCGGCCAGGTCCACAAGAAATGCGCCCGCATCGTCGGCGACGTGATCGGCAAGTTCCACCCGCATGGCGACCAGTCGGTCTATGACGCGCTGGTGCGGCTCGCGCAGGATTTCGCCCAGCGCTACCCGCTCGTCGACGGGCAGGGCAACTTCGGCAATATAGACGGCGATAACGCCGCCGCCTATCGCTACACCGAAGCGCGCATGACCGAGGTCGCGCGCCTGCTGCTCGACGGCATCGACGAGGACGCGGTCGATTTTCGCGAGACCTATAATGGCGAGGACGAGGAGCCGATCGTGCTCCCCGCCGCCTTCCCGAACCTGCTGGCGAACGGCTCGCAGGGCATCGCGGTCGGCATGGCGACCTCGATCCCGCCGCACAACGCCGCCGAACTCTGCGATGCGGCGCTCTATCTGATCCAGCATCCGGAGACCTCCTCCGAGCAGCTGATGACCTTCGTGCAGGGGCCGGATTTCCCGACCGGCGGCATCATCGTCGAAACCAGGGCCTCGATGGCCGAGACCTACCGCACGGGGCGTGGCGCCTTCCGCACCCGCGCGCGCTGGACGGCGGAGGATCTCGGCCGCGGCACCTGGCAGGTCGTCGTCACCGAAATCCCCTACATGGTCCAGAAGGGGCGGCTGATCGAGAAGATCGCCGAACTCCTGAACGACAAGAAGCTGCCGCTCGTCGGCGACATCCGCGACGAATCGGCGGAGGACATCCGCGTCGTCATCGAGCCACGCGCCCGCAATGTCGATCCGGCGCTGATGATGGAATCGCTCTTCCGGCTGACCGAGCTGGAATCGCGCATTTCGATGAACATGAACGTGCTGACCGGCGGGCTCGTCCCGCGCGTGCTCGGCCTCAACGAAGCGCTGCGCGCCTGGCTCGACCACCGCCGCGACGTGCTGCTGCGGCGCTCCCGCTTCCGGCTCGGCCAGATCGAGAAGCGGCTCGAGATCCTGCGCGGCTTGCTGATCGTCTATCTCGACCTCGATCGCGTCATCAAGATCATCCGCGAGGAGGACGAGCCGAAGACCGAGCTGATGCGCGTTTTCGAGCTCAACGAGGTCCAGGCCAACGCCATCCTCGACACCCGCCTGCGCGCCCTGCGCAAGCTCGAGGAGATGGCGCTGAAGACCGAGCTCGACGAGCTGACCAAGGAGAAGGGCCAGATCGAGGAGCTTCTCGCCTCGGAACCGGTGCAGTGGAAGCTGATCCAGCACGATATTCGCCAGGTGAAGAAGCTCTTCGGCCCGGAGACGGCGATCGGCAAGCGCCGAACCACCTTCGCCGACATGCCCGACACCACCGACATCGACCTGACCCAGGCGATGGTCGAGCGCGAGCCGGTGACCGTGGTGATCTCGAAGAAGGGCTGGATCCGCGCGCTGAAAGGCCATGTCCAGGACCAGTCGACCCTGACCTTCAAGGGCGATGACGGTCTCAAGACCGCCTTCTTCACCGAGACGACGGCGAAGATCCTGGTGCTCGCCACCAACGGCAAGGTCTTCACGCTGGAGGCCGCCAAGCTGCCCGGCGGGCGCGGCTTCGGCGATCCGATCCGCCTGATGATCGACCTCGAGGAACATGCCGAGATCGTCGAGGCCTTCCCCTACCGGCCGGGCCTCAAGCTCCTGATGGTGACGACGGACGGGCGCGGCTTCGTCGCCCCGGCCGACGACGTCGTCGCCAACACCCGCAAGGGCCGGCAGGTGCTCAATGTCGACATGCCCGTCGAGGCGCTGCTGGCGACGCCGGCCGAGGGCGACCATGTCGCGATCATCGGCCAGAACCGCAAGCTCAACTGCTTCCCGCTCTCGGAAGTGGCGGAGATGAGCCGCGGCAAGGGCGTGCGGCTGCAACGCTACAAGGATGGCGGCGTCTCCGACGCCAAGACCTTCAGGCTGGCCGACGGCCTGACCTGGCGCGACACCTCGGGCCGGACCTGGACCGTGGCGCAGAGCGAACTGCTGGAATGGCTCGGCCACCGCGGCGAAGCCGGCCGCCTGCCGCCCAAGGGCTTCCCGAAGAACAACAAGTTCGGGGGGTAATGGCTCGCCGTCACGGTCGGGCTCGACCCGAGCATCTCTCCAACCAGAGGTCTCTGATCATGATATTCTCGGGTCAAGCCCGAGAATGACAAGCGTGATCAATCACTTGCGTCCGGCGGCGGATTCAGCCCCGCAACCGCCTGAATCAAACTCTCAGCGGATGCTCTGGCCGACGACGCCGACTTCGAGGCCGAGCGTGAGATTGTTGGTCACCGCCCATTCGACGCCGGCGCGGGCCTCGGGCCGCAGCGCGATGTCGCTGCGCGAGAACGGTGCCGACCAGGGCGTCGCGCCATAGCGGTAGGTCTCGTTGGCGGCGGCCATGCCGACCTTGGTGTAGAGCAGTACCTCGGGCGTCACCAGCACGCCGGTCTTGATCTGGAAGGCGCCGGCGAAGTCGCGCGTGAAGCTGGCCTGGCCGAAGCCCGGCGTGTTCGCGCCGCCGAAGCTCGGCATGTAGTCGAGCGCGCCGACGATGCCGTAGACGAAATTGCCCTCGCGCTTCATCACGCCCGCCTCGAGCCCGAAGGTCGGGCCGGCGCTGCTGCCGAAGCGCTTCGAGCTGGTGACGTTGAAGCCCGTCGAGATCCGGGCATAGGAGCCCTCCCAGCGCACGCCGCCGGGTGCCACGGTCGGCTCCGACCAGGCGAAGGAGGGCAGCGGAGCGAAGCCGTCGAAGGGCAGCCAGGACTGGGCGCGGGCCGCGCCCGGCAGGAGCAGGGCGCCGATGATTGCGGCGGAGAGAAGCGGCACTCTCACGGTCAAACGTTCCTCGTCACAGCCGGTCCGAACAGGAGCCTAGCATCAGGCCGACGGAATGTCGCGGATTTGTGGCTGCGGGGTGGTTCAGGACAGTTTGGTCTTGAGCTTGAGGAAGCGCATCGTCCGCTCGGCGGTGGCCGGGTCGAGCGCGGCATAGGCCTTCAGGTCGTCCTCGGTCGCCGCCTTGGCGAACATCATCCGCCGTCCGCGCAGGCGCAGCACGGCGCCGAAGGCGTCCGTCGAGATGCCGAGCGCGCGGCAGGTGACGGCGATGCCGCTGGCCTCTCGCTGCATCAGCACGCGCAGCGCCTGGTCGGTGCTGAGGCTGGCGACCTGCGCGAAGACGAGGGCGAGATGGAAGGCGCGGTCCTCCTCGGCCAGCATCGCGACGATCTCGTCGAGCGGACGGCGTCCGGCGCTGAGATCGGCCATCAGCAGCTTGATCTCCAGGCGTTGCTGGCGCGCCTGGCGGGCCAGGCTCAGGGCCTCGCTGGAGGGCTTGTTCCAGAGCCCGCCATCGTCGCCCATCTGCTCGACGATGCGCATGACGCGCTCGGCGCGGTTCGGCGTCAGGTCTGAGCGCGAGGAGAGGGCGAGGCCGATCTGGCCGTCCTGCCCGCCGCGCTCGATCAGCCGGTCGAAGCCCTTTTCCGAGAGGCTCGCGCCCTCGTTCGCGCTGACGGTGTGCAGCACATCGCGGTCGCCGCGCTCGACCAGGATGTCGGTGACGCCTTCGGACAGGCGCGCGCGTTCCGCGATCGCCACGAGATGGCGCTGCGACTGCGTCACCGCGATCGCGGCGAGATCGGTGTCCGTCAGCACCGGGGAGAGCTTGAGCACGAGGCGCGCCACATCCGCGTCCGGATCGGACGCGAGCGATACGGCGACGTCGCGCGGCAGGGTCGGCGTCTCGGCGACACGGTCGGCATAGTCGCGCCGCGCCTCGGTCTCCAGATGGGGCAGCGATTTCAGCGCGATGTCGCCGTAATGCGACTGCGACGCCTCGTTGGGGCTCTCGTCGAGCAGGAACAGGTCGGTGACCGCGTTCAGCAGTTGCCGCCGGCTTTCCGACGACATTTCGGCAGGCATTCGGGAGAGGGCGCTGAGCATGGGGCGGTCCGGCGACAGGTCAGGAGCCCATCATAGCGCCTAGGGCTTGACCTTTGATTAAGATCACCACGCGTAAACCGGGTTATCTGGCGATCTCGGTCAGGCGACGCGGGCCTTCATTCGGATGAAGCGCATGCCGCGCGTGGCGGCCGCGGGCTCGATCTGGGCGTAGCGCCGCAGATCCTCATCCGTGTCCTTGTTGGCGAACATCAGGCGCCGCGCCCGCAACGCCAGCACGGCCGCGAAACCGGGGATGCCGATATCGAGGGCGCGACAGGCCAGAGCGATCCCGCTGACGTCCCGCCGCAGCAAGGCGCGCAGCACCTGCTCGACGCTGATGTCGGAGACGCGCGCCAGGACCTGGGCGAGATGGTAGGCACGGTCTTCCTCGGCCAGCATGATCACGACATCGTCGAGCGGACGCGTCCCGCCCTTGAGATCGCCGATGAGCTGGTTGACCTCGAGCCGCTGGCGCCGCACCAGCCGCGCGATGGCGGCCGCTTCGCTGTCCGAGGCGATGTCGATATCACCCTGCTCGCCGAGCTCTGCCAGAACGCGCAGCACCCGTTCGGCGCGAACCTCGCTCAGGTCGGAGCGAACGGCGACCGCGAGCGGGATCGCGGCTTCCTCGCGGCCGCGGTCGAGCAGCTTCTCGAAACCCTCTTCGGTGAAGGCGGCGCCCTCGTTGCCGCCCACGGTCTTGAGCACGTCGTTGTCGCCGCGCTCGACAAGAATGTCGGTGATGTGTTCAGACAGCCGGACGCGCTCGGCGATGGCGGCGAGATGGTCCTGGGATTGGTTCAGCGCGATGGCGGCGAGGTCGCGGTCGGTCAGCACGGGAGACAGCCGCAGCACCAGCCGCGCCACCTCGCCGTCCGGATCGCCGGCGAGCGCATTGGCGACGCTGCGCGGCAAATTGGGCTCGGCCGCGACCTCGTCGGCATAGCCTTGCCGCGCCTGAGGGTCGAGATGAGGCAGGGCGCGCAACGCGATCTCGCCGTAATGGTGCTTCGACAGCCCCGTCGGCTCCGGATCGCAGAAAAACAGGTCCGTCACCGCCTGAAGCAGCTTCCGGCGTGCGTCGGACGAGGTCTCCGCGGCGAGTTTGAACAGGGAGTGCAGCATGACGCCCCCAAAGCCTTTCTCATGGTCGGCCGCCCCGCTGGGCGGCGGCCAATGTGACGCAGCCCGGCGACCGCGAAAACCATTGTCGGGGATTGGTATGAACAAAACCTATTGCCGCAGCGTCAACGGCTTCGGCGGCGAACTGTCCCGGCGGTTCCGGCGTGGCTTCAGCCGAAGCGTTCCCAGCCCTGCGGCAGCAATCGTTCCTGGGGCAGGAAGCGCTCCTTGTAGGCCATCTTCGGCGAGCCCTCGACCCAGTAGCCGAGATAGACGTAAGGCAGGCGCAGCCGCCTGGCCCGCTCGATATGGTCCAGCACCATGAAGGTGCCGAGCGAGCGCGCCTCCAGCGACGGGTCGAACACGGAGTAGACCATCGAGAGCCCGTCGCTCAGCGTATCCGTCAGCGCCATCGCGAAGAGATCGCCCTGGCCGCGGCCGGTGAAGCCGCTGTCGGGGCCGCGGCGGCGATACTCGATCAGGGCGGTCTCGACATGGGTGTCCTCGACCATCATCGCGAAATCCAGCGCCGACATCGTCGCCATCCCGCCATCGGGATGGCGCTCGTCGAGATAGGTCCGAAACAGCGAGTAATGCTCGGAGCGGGGCCGGGGCGACAGCCACTCGCCGACGAGGTCGCTGTTGTGGGACATCACCTTGCGGAAGCTTCGTGAGGGCCGGAAGTCATCGACCAGGACGCGCACGGAAATGCAGGACCGGCAGGTCTCGCAGGCCGGGCGATAGGCGATGCTCTGTGAGCGCCGGAAGCCGCCATGGCTGAGCACGTCGTTCAGATCGCGGGCGCGGGCGCCGACGAGATGCGTGAACACCTTGCGCTCTTCGCGCCCGGGCAGATAGGGGCACGGCGTCGGCGACGTCAGGTAGAATTGCGGGGCATCCCGCAACGGGCGCGTCACGTCAGGTTCGCTCCGGCATCGGGGTCGAACCGGAGTTTAGCAGCAGCCTCGTCGGCAACAAGGCCCGGCTGCGGATGCGCAGCGGCTTGGCGCGCCACATCTTGATCGCCGTCGATCTGACGGCATATATGCTATCATGAAGATCGCGATCGTGATCGATACCAATGTATTCGTATCCGGCCTGCGGTCGGAGGGCGGTGCTTCGCGTGCTGTTCTGCGCGCCGCGCTGCAGGGGGAGGTCGAGCCGCTGTTCGGGAATGCCCTTTGGCTCGAATATCGCGATCTGCTCTCTCGCCCGGTCTGGAGCGATCTCACCACGCCGCAGGAGCGCGACCAAGTCCTTGCGGCGCTGGCAAAGAGAGGGCGATGGGTCACGATCTACTTCGGGTGGCGTCCGAATTTGCCCGACGAAGCGGACAATCATCTGATCGAACTGGCGATTGCAGGGGGCGCTTCCGCTATCATTACACACAACCTGCGAGATATCGGGCGCGGTGAGCTGCGCTTCGGACGGCTCGCCATCCTCACACCCGCTCAGTTCCTGGAGGTGAAACGATGACGGTCATGACTATCAGGCTACCGGAGGAAACGGCATCGCGGCTCAAGTCGCTCGCGCAGAGCCGGGGGCTTAGCGTCAACAAGCTGGTCGAGCAGCTGAGTGCGCAGGCGTTGGCGGCGTGGGACACCGAAAACCATTTCCGTAGCGTCGCCGCGACGGGCGATATCGAAGCGGCCATGGCCGTGCTTGATCGACTGGACGCCGAAGCCACGCCCACTCGATCGGGGAGGCGGTGACAGGCGCTTGCCGCGCCTGCCGCCCTGACGTCAGGCCCGCACCACCACGAGCCCGGTGAGCAAATCGTGTCCGAGCCGCCGGTCGCTGCGGACGATGCCGCAAAGGATGTCGAGAACCCAGAGAGCTACCGTCGAGGCCGCGACGTAGAAGAGCAGGGCGTGCACCGCGGCCGCCAGCCCGTCCGGCCGGCCCCCGGTGGCGGTCTCGACGCGCAGGCCGGCCATCCGCATGCCCCAGGTCGCCTGGCGCGGGCCGCCGATCGTCAGCGCGGCGTAGCCAAGGGCGGTCGCCACCGTGGCGATCGGGATCAGCAGCCAGGTTGCGCCGAAGGTGACGATGCCGAGCACCGCGAGCGCGAACCAGACCAGCGTGCCGAGGATGGCGAGGATGATGATGTCGCCGATCCAGGCGAAGATGCGCGACCCCAGGACGCCGCTGACATCCTGGACCGGTCGCTCGCCCATCGCGACGATCGGGGGCTGGCCGTAGCGGGTGTCGCTCATCTGAAATCGTATCCTGTTCTCGTCCGGGCCGGTGCGGCCCTGGACATAATGTTTGGTCAGCGTCCCGGTTCCGCAAGGTCGCGGCCGGCGAGCCCGCGCGGCAGCACGCGATGGGGCGCGAAGCCGCTCTCGCGCAGGGCGGCTTCGATCGCGGCCGAGTGGGCGCTGCCGCGGGTCTCGACGGTGACGTCGAGCGTCACGCCCTTCGCCGGCACGTCGAGGAAGAGCCGGCCATGGCTGACCTCGAGGATGTTGGCGCCCTGCTCGCCGAGCAGGCTCGCGACCTTGCCGAGCAGGCCCGGCCGGTCGGCCGTGGTGAGGCGGAAGGCGACGATGCGGTCCTCGCGCTCGAGCTCGCGCACCATGATCGCGGCCAGCAGGCGGGTGTCGATATTGCCGCCGCAGAGCAACAGCCCGACCTTGCGCCCGGCATAGCGCCCCGGCTCCTTCAGCATGGCGGCGAGCCCGGCCGCGCCGGCGCCTTCTGCGAGACTGTGTTGAAGACTCGCATAGGCATAGACGGCGCGCTCGATCAGATCCTCGCCGACCAGCACGATGTCGGAAACCAGGCTGGAGACGATCGGCAGGGTCTGGACGCCGACCGTCTTGACCGCGATGCCCTCCGCCAGAGTCGGCCCGCCGACGGGCAGGTCGTCGGCATTGATGGCGTTGAAGAAGGAGGGGTAGAGCGCCGCCTCCACCCCGATCAGCTCGATCGACGGCTTCAGCGCCTTGGCGGCGACCGCATTGCCCGCCATCAGCCCGCCGCCGCCGAGCGGAATGATCAGCACCTCCAGATCGGGATCGTCCTCCAGCATCTCATGGGCGATCGTGCCCTGGCCCGCCATCACCGCGGGGTCGTCATAGGGATGCACGAAGACCAGTTCCTCGGCCCCCGCGAGTTCACGCGCCTTCTGCGCGGATTCGTACAGCGTCTCGCCGTGCAGCACGACGCGTGCGCCATGCGAGCGCGTATTCTCGACCTTCACCAGCGGCGTCGTCTCCGGCATCACGATCGTCGCCGGAATGCCGAAACGCCGCGCGTGATAGGCCACCGCCTGGGCGTGGTTGCCGGCCGACATGGCGATGACGCCGCGCTCGCGCTCGTCCTCGTCCAGCGTCAGCAGCTTGTTGACCGCGCCGCGCTCCTTGAAGGAAGCGGTCGCCTGCATGTTCTCGTGCTTGACCAGCACGGTCGCGCCCGTGAGGTCGGAGAGGCGCGGCGCCGGCACCAGCGGGGTCCGCAGCACATGCCCCTCGATGCGCCGGGCCGCTGCCTCGACATCGGCGGGCGTGATGGTGAAAGGCTCGCTCATGATGGGGGAGTCCGGTCTCTGGAAAGGGCGAGAGGGCAGGAGCGGAGAGGCAATGCGTTCAGACCGGCCGCGGCGCCAGCGCACCATCGCCGAAGAAGCCGCCCGGACGCAGGATCAGGACCACGGCGAGCAGGGCGTAGACGGCGATGTCGCGCTGCTCGAGCGGCATCGTCGCCGACCAGAGCACTTCGAACAGGGCGATGCAAAGCCCGCCGAGCGCCGCGCCCGCCGGCGAGCCGATCCCGCCAAGGATCGCGCCGACCAGCGCCTTCAGCCCCAACGAAAAGCCCCCCGCGAAGCCCATCCCGCCATAGACGGCCGTGACGATGACCCCGGCCATGCCGCTCGCGGCGCAGGCCAGGATCAGCGCTCGATCCTGGACGGCCCGCGGATCGACACCGAACAGCGTGGCGATGCGCGAATCGTCCGCGACCGCGCGCCATTGCCGGCCATAGGCCGAGCGCGCGATCAGCAGGACGAGACCCAGCGTTGCCGCGAACCCCGCTGCCGCCACGCCCAGCCCCAGCGGCGTCGTGGTCACGACGAAGCTGCCGGCGCGCGCCAGCGGCATCGGCTCGTTCAGCACGGGCGGCAGCCAGCGCAGCCCCGTGCCCTGCGCCAGCCGCAGATATTCCGAGAGGGCCAGCGCGAGGCCCAGCGTGGCGATCAGCACCGCCTGGCCTCTGGCCCGGGCGAGGGGCCTCAGCACGAAGCGCCCCATCGCGAAACCGTGCAGGGCTGCGACGAGGATAGCGACGACGAAGGCCGCGATCAGCCCCGCGACCGGCGTCGAGGCCGCGACGGAGACGAACAGGGCCGCCCCGACCACCGCGGCCGTCGCGCCCACCGCCGCGAACTCGCCGAAGCTCAGGAGAATGCGCCCGCTCAGGCCGTAGATCAGCGCATAGGCGCAGGCGAGCAGGGCGTAGATCGCCGCCGTGGGCAGGCCGCTGAGCCCTTGCTGCAGCCCATAGGCGAGGGCGGGCGGCAACTCGGGCAGCCAGAGCGGCAGCGGCGCGCCGGGATCGACCGGCGGATCGACGCGGTCTTCCAGATAGAAGCGGCGCAGCAGATAGAAGCTGGCGTCGCTCATCGGCTGGCCGTCGGATGCGATGCCGATCAGGCGACCAAGCCGCAAGCCCTGGCCCTCGCCGGCGAAGAGGCAGTCGATGCTGCGGCGGCGCACCGGTCCCTTCGGGGGGCCCGCCAGATAGATCATGCGCAGGATATGCGGGCGCGCGCCGGCTCCCGTGCGCTCGACGGTGATCAGCGTATCCGGCGCGTTCAGGGCGGGGATCGCCTGGCGGCAGAGCCGCTGCTGGTCGGTGTCGAAGCGCTCGCTGCAGGCGGCGAGCGCGAGAACCAGCAGAAGGGGCAAGGTGAGGCGCATCGCGGCCGAGGCTAGCAAGAGAACGGCATCGTTGAAACGCCGGGTCGCCCGGCCCATCATCGTCGTCCACCCGTCAGGCGGGATGGCGTGGCTTTCCGGTCTTGGGCGGGGGAGGATCGCGGGGAGCCGCAAGGGAGCCTCACATGGATCGGGACGACATCTGGGACAGCGTCACAGCCCGATCCTACGACACGCCGGGAATCGGCATGTTTTCGCCGGATGTGCTGGAGCCGACGGTCGAGACGCTCGCTCGGCTCGCGGGCGGAGGCCGCGCGCTCGAGTTCGCGATCGGGACGGGCCGCGTCGCCGTGCCGCTCAGCCGGCGCAATGTCCCCGTGGCCGGGATCGAAACGTCGCCCGCGATGATCGTGGAGCTGCGCAAGAAGGCCGACGAGGCGACCATTCCGGTGGCTCTGGGCGACATGGCCTCGACGATCGTTCCCGGCGAGTACGCGCTCGTCTATCTCGTCTACAACACGATCTCGAACCTGCTCACGCAGGCCGAGCAGGTCCTGTGCTTCCGCAATGCGGCGCGCCATCTCAGGCCACATGGCTGCTTCGTGGTCGAACTCTGGGTGCCCGAACTGCGCAAGCTGCCGCCGGGACAGAACGCCGTGATCTGGCAGGCGGAGGCCGACTATATCGGGCTCGATACCTACGACACGCTGCACCAGCGGGTCGTCTCGCATCATGTCAGGATGGGCGAGGGGCGGACGGCCGAGGTCTTCCGGACGCCGCATCGCTACATCTGGCCGGCGGAGCTCGATCTCATGGCCCAACTCGCCGGCTTCGTGCTGGAGTCCCGGCACGCGGACTGGGCCCGACAGCCCTTCACCGCCGAGTCGCGCTCGCACGTCTCGGTCTATCGCCTCGCCTGAAGCGGCGCGCTTGCCGCCCACGCCGGCGCGAGGCGCTGCGTCAGGCCCCCGCCTTCAGTTTCTGTGCCGCCTGCGGTGCGAAATAGGTCAGCACGCCGTCGGCGCCGGCGCGCTTGAAGGCGGTCAGGCTTTCCATCATCGCGCGCTCGCCGTCGAGCCAGCCATTGCCGGCCGCCGCCATGATCATCGCGTACTCCCCCGAGACCTGATAGGCGAAGGTCGGCACCCGGAAATGGTCCTTCACCCGCGCGACGATGTCGAGATAGGGCAGGCCGGGCTAGATCATGACCATGTCGGCGCCCTCCTCGAGATCGAGCCCGACCTCGGCGATCGCCTCGTCAGAATTGGAGGGGTCCATCTGGTAGGTGCGCTTGTCGCCGACCAGCGTGGCGTTGGTGCCGATCGCGTCCCGGAACGGGCCGTAGAAGGCCGATGCGTATTTCGCCGCATAGGCCATGATCTGCACGTCCTCCTGGCCCGACGCATCGAGCGCGGCGCGAATCGCGCCGACGCGCCCGTCCATCATGTCGGAGGGGGCGATCACGTCGGCCCCGGCATCGGCCAGCGCCAGCGCCTGCTGGACGAGGATGTGGACGCTGGCGTCGTTGAGGATGCGCTCGCCCTCCATCACGCCGTCATGGCCATGGGAGGTGTAGGGGTCGAGCGCCGCGTCGCAGATGATGCCGATCTGCGGCACCTCGGTCTTGATCGCCCGCACCGCCCGGCACATCAGGTTGCGCGCGTTCAGCGCTTCCGAGCCGGTCGGGTCGCGCAGTGCCTTGTCGACGAAGGGGAAGGGCGCGATCGCCGGAATGCCGAGCGACGCCGCATGCGCGGCCTGGCGTACGGCCTCGTCGATGTTGAGCCGGTCGACGCCCGGCATCCAGGCGACCGGCGTGCGCGCCTCGCTCGAATCCATCAGGAAGAGCGGCCAGATCAGGTCGTCGGTGGTCAGCCGCGTCTCGCGCACCAGCCGCCGCGACCATTCCGCCTTGCGGTTGCGACGCATGCGCCGGGTCAGGCCGAGGGCGGGGGCCATGTCCGGGCGAGACTGCGGCGCCGGGAAGGGCCGCACGTTCCGGGTGTCCAATGAGGCCTCCGTCGGCTGAGTGATGCCGGCAGCGCCGGAAGCGACACCGTAGCACATCGGAACGGTTCCAAAAAAGAGCCTGTCCTCGCAACCGGCGCGGGCCGGGGGCGCGTTGACAAGCATCCCGGGCCCGGACCAGAACCGGGACCGACGCAGCAGGGAGCGCAACCGCATGTCGCAGACCCCGGAGATCCTGTGCGAGCGGTGCGGCGCGGCGGGAATGGTCATCCTCGACCGGCCGAAGGCGCTCAACGCGCTCACCCTGCCGATGGTCCGCGAACTCGCCCGGGCACTCGACGCCTGGGAGCATGACCCGGAGGTCGATCGCATCGTCGTCACCAGCACGAGCGAGAAGGCCTTCTGCGCCGGCGGCGACATCCGCACCCTGCACGATCTCGGCAAGGCCGGCCGCCATGACGAGATGCTGGCGTTCTGGGGCGAGGAATACATCCTCAACGCCCGCATCCAGAGCTATCCCAAGCCCTATCTCGCGCTGATCGACGGCATCGTCATGGGCGGCGGTGTCGGCATCTCCCTGCATGGCAGCCACCGCATCGCGGGCGAGCGCTATCTCTTCGCCATGCCCGAGGTCGGCATCGGCTTCTTTCCCGATGTCGGGGCGACGCACGCGCTGCCGCGCTTGGCCGGCGCAGCCGGCATCTATCTCGCCCTGACGGGCGACCGTGTGGGGGCAGCCGACGCGCTGGCCTTCGGGCTCGTGACCCATGCGGTTCCGAGCGCACGGATGGCCGAGCTGACCGACGCCCTGACCCGTCGCGGGGCGCTGGACGACATCCTGGCCGCTTTCAGCCATGATCCCGGCCCGCCGAAACTCGCCGGCGAGCGCGAGACGATCGCCCACTGCTTCAGTGCGCCGACGCTGCCGGCGATTCTCGCCCGTCTCGACGACGCCGCCGCCACGGGCAGCGCATTCGCCTCCAAGCTGCGTCAGACGCTCGCGGTGAAGTCGCCGACCAGCGTCGCCATCGCCTTCGAGCAGATGCGCCGCGGCGCTGACCTCGATTTCGCCGAGGCGATGAGGACCGAGTTTCGCATCGTCTCGCGCATCGCCCATGGTCACGACTTCTACGAGGGCGTGCGCGCCGTGGTGATCGACAAGGACCATGCGCCGCACTGGCGACCGGCCTCGCTCGACGCGGTCGATCCCGCGCAGATCGAGGCTTATTTCGCCCCGCTGGGCGCCGCCGAGCTGGAGCTGGCCTCCTGATGCCCGGCGGGGACGGCGAGGTTCTGCGCGGCCAGCGCAGCGACGAGATGACCGCCGGCGGCGCAGCCGCGGCCTCGACGCGCTGGCGCACGGTGCTGGTCTGGATGCTGCGCATCCTGTCCGTGCTGTGGCTCGCCAAGGGGCTGCTCGCCTGGGGCGTGATCTTCGGTGTCTGGGGCGAGACGCAGCCGCCCTTCGAGAACCGCCTGCTGAGCTTCCAGGCCATCACCGTCTATTTCGCGGTGATCGATCTCGTGGCGGCAGTGGGGCTCTGGCTGACATCGACCTGGGGTGGTGTGCTCTGGCTGCTGGCCGCGATCAGCCATCTGCTCCTGGCCTTCTTCTTCCCGCGAATGCTGCCGATGACGCTCTGGTTGGCGGGGGCGTATGTCTGCGCGATCCTGGCTTATTTCGTCGCGACCTGGGCCGCCGAAAACGAAAGCGCCTGAGGCCGGACCGTTCGACAGCGGCGAGTCACGGTAACTAACGCTTTAGCTTAAGCCTTTCCGGCTTCACCTTGCATTCACCCAAAGGGGTAAATCCCTGATTCATCCTGATATTTAAACTCGTTTTCATCCGGCCCGCCTATGGTGTTTCTCAGAAGCGGATCGGGAGATCAATCCTGACCGACGGTCAACAGGCGGGATATACCATGAAAGCGAGCGTCAAGACTTCGGTCGTCGAAAGGTCTGAAGAGGCTGACCTGAAGGTGAAGCCCCTCTACCTCGAGTCCCTCACGCTGGTCGAGCGGCTGCATCGCCGCCTCCTCGACGTCATCAAGGACGAGTTCGAGCGGCGCGGCCGCGACGACGTCAACAGCGTGCAGGCCCTGCTGCTCTACAATATCGGCGATGCCGAGCTGTCAGCCAGCGAGCTGCGCACCCGCGGCTACTATCTCGGCTCGAACGTCTCCTACAACGTCAAGAAGCTGGTCGAGCTCGGCTATCTCCACCATGCCCGCTCGCGGATCGACCGCCGCTCGGTGCGCATCAGCCTGACCGAGAAGGGCGCCGAAGTGCACAATCTCGTGAAGGGCGTCTACGACAAGCATGTCCGCACGGTCGAGCAGATCGGCGGCATCGCGGCCGACGATTTCGAGCGCATGAACAACGCCCTGCTGCGCCTGGAGCGCTTCTGGACCGACCAGATCCGCTACAAGCTCTGAAACGGGGCGGGATCGCTCCCGCTGCCGCACCTGTCGCGCGCCGTCGCCGCTCCCGCCTCCGGCCGGGGGCGGCGTCGCGTTGCCGCGGTGCCACGTCCGCGCCCCGACTGTTGCCGGATGCGGCCATGCCCTAAATTCGCCGCGCTCATCACGCCTCGTTAATTGTGTTACGGCAGCTTCGCCCGCTATGAGGCTCCCGCATGGCGGGCGGCCCACGGGCCGATGCCGGCCCCGCGCAGGTTGACCGAGTTCGAGAGGGACGAGATGCCGACGATGAGCCTGACCCGCCGCGAGACCGTTCTGGCGCTGCTTTCGGGCGCCGCCGCGACCACGGCCGTGCCGGCCTTCGCCCAGCAGGCGGAGTGGCGCCAGAACTATGATGCCGGCGCCCGCAACGCGGTGGCCCGCTCGCATACGCCGATGCTCTCGCCGGAATCGCTCCAGGCGACGGAAGCGGCCATCGCCGCTTATCGCGACCTCGCCGCGCGCGGCGGCTGGCCGACGGTGCAGCTCGCCGAGCGCATGGCGGTCGGTTCGCGCGGCCCGGGCGTGGTGGCCCTGCGCCAGCGCCTGATCATCACCGGCGATCTCGACGCCAATGCCGGCACCAGCAACGTCTACGATTCCTATGTCGAGGCGGGCGTGCGCAACTTCCAGGCCCGTGTCGGCCTCTCGACCACCGGTGCGATCAACCGGGCGACCATCGCGGCGCTGAACGTGCCGATCGACCGCCGCATCCGCCAGCTCGAGACCAACGTCATCCGCCTGCGCACCTGGTCCGGCAATCTCGGCAACCGCTACGTCGTCGCCAACATTCCCGCAGCCATGGTGGAGACGGTCGAGAACGGCCATGTCGCGACCCGCCACGCCGCCGGCGTCGGCAAGATCGACCGCCAGTCGCCGCTGCTCTCGACCCGCATTCCCGAGGTCAACTTCAATCCGACCTGGACCGTGCCCGCTTCGATCATCCGCAAGGATCTGATCCCGAAGATGCGCAAGGAGCCGAACTACCTGACCGAGAACAAGATCCGCATCATCGGCCCCAGCGGCGAGATCGCCCCAGAACGGGTGAACTGGAACTCGGACGAGGCGACCCGCTACACCTTCCGGCAGGATCCCGGCGGCGAGTTCAACTCGCTCGGCTTCGTGCGCATCAACATTCCCAGCCCGCACGGCGTCTACATGCACGACACGCCGGCCAAGGGCATCTTCGGCGACGATTTCCGCTTCGTCTCCTCGGGCTGCATCCGCGTCCAGAACGTGCGCGACTACATCGCCTGGCTGCTCAAGGAGACTCCCGGCTGGGACCGCGCCAAGATCGACCAGGTCATCGCCTCGGGCGAGCGCATCAATGCGCGCCTCGCCACGCCGGTGCCGTGCCACTGGGTCTACGTCACCGCCTGGGCGACGCCCGACGGCGGCGTCCAGTTCCGCGACGACATCTACAACAAGGACGGGCTGGGCCCGGCCCCCGTCGCCGCGCTGCAGGGCGAGCAGGACATCTGAGCGGCTTTTACGAGCCGAGCGAGACGAGGAAACCCGCCGGAGACGGCGGGCTTTTTCTTTGGGGGGAGGGGCGCCTGGTCTAATGGTTAGTTGGTGCCACTCTGGGCCTGCTTAAAAACAGGCTCTTCTGCATAAGTGCGCAGGGCAGGCTAGTGGACTAATCGGCGCGGCGAGAATATGGTCTGATGCGGCTCGTAAGCGTATGAGCGGTAACCCTTTGCAGCGATCTGTGTGGATATTAGGGTCGGTGGAGTAGCTGGTGCCCGGCCAATCTGACCAGAAGCCATTTAGCGCCGCAGATTTCTTCTTAGAGGATCTTCCTCGTACTCTGTTCCCGCTGACTACCAACAAGATACTTGTTGAGCAGGGAAATGCAGAGCTTTTGGCGTTTGCCGAAGGTCTGATTGCCGGCAGAGGTACCTTTTTGCCTCAACGTCGGGTGTACGCGAATAAGGATCCCTTGCACTTACGGCGCACTGTCAAACTCGATCCGGTAGCAGAGTTTTATTTCTATCACATCGTTCACAAGAACCGGAACAAATTTCGAAAACCGCACCGCATTGAGCGCCAGCATTTTGGCTATCGATTTGAGCATGGTCGTCCGATATCTCCATCTAAAAGCTACGCCGACTTTAAATCTGCGGTAGCAGACGGTATATTCCGGACTGAGGAGTTTTGTTATTTCGACGTCTCATCATATTTCAACGGTCTTTATCATCATGACCTGCATGCGTGGTTTGCAGCTTTAGGTCCAGACGACCCATCCGATTCAGTGGCGTTTGGTAAATTTCTCCGGGAAATCAATGCTGGGCGATCACTCGACTGCCTGCCGCAAGGCCTTTATCCAGCAAAAATGATTGGGAACGATTTCCTTCGTTTCTTAGAAGAATCTTCGACGATCCGCGCCGAGCGGATTGTACGCTTCATGGACGATGTGTATTTGTTCGGCAACGATCTGAACGCGCTATCCTCTGACTTTTCGCATGCGCAGAGGTTGCTGGGACTCAAGGGCCTTTCAGTCAACGCCAGCAAGACCCGCAACGCAGGCATGCCTCAGACTGACGAGGTGGATGACCAGTTGGGCGAACTGAAGAAGAGGTTGCTACAGCGGCGGCGGCAGATAATCATTTCACATTACTACGAGATTGACAACGAAGTCACCGACGAGGCTGATGGAAGCTTCGAGCTCGATGATGATGAGCTAGAATTCATCCTATCTCTGCTGAATGCGGGGAATCTTAGCGAGGAGGACGCAGAGCTCATTATGGTTGTGATGCGCGATCATGTAGCAAAAATTGAACAACATCTTAGATTGTTTGCTAGTGGTTTCCCTCACCTTGCCAAGAATTTTTTGGATTATGTAGTGAAGCTGCGGACAAAGAGGCTGTTGCGCGCATAATACTGGATGTGACCGGGGCCGGTAAACACGTAGGTGAATTTCAGTTATTTTGGTTCGGTATGATGCTGGAGAGTTATCTGCTGGACACAGCAGTGGCGCCTGATCTCGTACACGCCCTGTTCAGGCATGAAAGCGCGACCGACATATCCCGCGCCAAGATCCTAGAAATTCCGGACCTTCGCTATGGTTTGCCAGAGATGCGTGAGACGTTCCTTCGTGAGGGCAGATCCGACTGGCTAGCATGGGCGTCGGCAGTTGGATCGCGCCGTATGGACAAGCAAGCTAGAAATTACCTGCTCGATTATTTTGCCAACGGCTCTTCAATGAACAAGCTAATCGCTACTATACTTCAGAAGCAATGAGATGCATCTGCGCCGGACGCCGCCCGGCGACCCTCAGCGCACCCCGGCGCTTCTGGCCCTCAGCTTGATCGGCTCGGGCATGGCGGCCTCCCCATTGTCGATCGTGACAGCTGAAGCGCGCCCAGAGCCGTCAAGCGGGCTCGGCCGTTGGCGGCGGGGCCGTGCGTTCCGTCACACCGACGACGTCTCGTTTCGTCACGCTGCCCGCCTGTTCGCCCGCGCGCTCATGTCGCCCGCTTCCCGCTTGGAAAGGGGGCGTGCGGATGCTACGGGACCGCCGATGGCGGGATCGTGCGCGGATTCCGCAGACCCGATTCTACCGCATGGGCCTCCGGTCCGGGCCGTGCGACGATCCAGCGCCGAGGGAGCCTCGCCATGAGCCATGACGCCGCCGCCGAAAAGCACCTGTCGAACTCGTTCTTCGGCGCCTCGCTGGCCGATGCCGACCCCGAGATCGCCCGCGCCATCGAGCTCGAGCTCGGCCGCCAGCGCGACGAGATCGAGCTGATCGCCTCGGAGAACATCGTCTCCCGCGCCGTGCTCGAGGCTCAAGGGTCGGTGATGACCAACAAATACGCCGAAGGCTATCCGGGCCGGCGTTATTATGGCGGCTGCCAGTTCGTCGACATCGCCGAGAAGCTGGCGATCGAGCGCGCCTGCCGGCTCTTCGGCTGCGGCTTCGCCAACGTGCAGCCCAATTCCGGCAGCCAGGCCAACCAGGCCGTGTTCATGGCCCTGATGCAGCCGGGCGACACCTTCATGGGCCTCGACCTCGCCGCCGGCGGGCACCTGACCCATGGCGCGCCGGTCAACCAGTCCGGCAAATGGTTCAACGTCGTCTCCTACGGCGTCTGCGTCGTCGACCAGCTCATCGACTATGACGCGCTGGAGCGGCTCGCCCGCGAGCACAAGCCCAAGGTCATCGTCGCGGGTGGTTCGGCCTATGCCCGGCACTGGGACTTCGCCCGCTTCCGCGCCATCGCCGACGAGGTCGGCGCCTGGCTCTTCGTCGACATGGCGCATTTCGCCGGCCTCGTCGCGGGCGGCGCCCATCCCTCGCCGTTCCCGCACGCCCATGTCGCGACCACGACCACGCACAAGACCCTGCGCGGCCCGCGCGGCGGCATGATCCTGACCAATGACGAGGCGCTGGCGAAGAAGTTTAACTCGGCGATCTTCCCGGGCATCCAGGGCGGGCCCTTGATGCATGTCATCGCCGCCAAGGCGGTCGCCTTCCAGGAGGCGCTGCAGCCGGAGTTCAAGATCTACGCCCGCGCCGTCGTCGAGAACGCCAGGGCGCTCGCCGACACGCTCAAGACCAAGGGCTTCGATCTCGTCACCGGCGGCACCGACAACCACCTGATGCTCGTCGACCTGCGCTCCAAGAAGGTGACCGGCAAGGCGGCCGAGATCGCGCTCGGCCGCGCCCACATCACCTGCAACAAGAACGGCATCCCCTTCGATCCCGAGAAGCCGATGGTCACCTCGGGCATTAGGCTGGGCACGCCCGCCGCGACCTCGCGCGGCTTCGGTGTCGCCGAGTTCAAGAAGGTCGGCGAGCTGATTGCCGAGGTGCTGGACGGGCTCGCAGCCAATGGCGAGGAGGGCAATGCGGCGACCGAGCAGGCGGTCAAGGCCAAGGCGCATGAGCTGACGGGGCGCTTCCCGATCTATTGAGGAGCGATCTGACACATCAGCGGCTTGAATGAGCTGCCCTACAGCATTACATACAGGTTGGTGCTGGAGGTCGGTATGCAGAAGCAAGCCGTGACGATGCGAGAGCTGCAGAAGATGTCGGCGGCGACCATCAAGGCGCTGCCGCATGCTGTTCCGATACAGAGCGACGGGGAAACTGTCGCCTTTCTGACGCCACTGAGGGAGCCCGACCCTGAGGCATGGAAGCGCGTCCTTGATCAAATCGAGGCGCATCATGCCCAGCTGAGCCCGGACACGAAGGCTTGGCTAGAGCAGTTCCTCGACGCGCGCGAACAGTGACCATCGGCCGCCAACCCTCGGCTGCTCTGGTCGTTGACACCAACATCGTGCTGTCGATGGTTTTGGGCTTCAGGCTACGGGGGTCTGGGACCAGATTGCAACACGCAGGCGTCTGCTGTTTTCGGTGGACTCCGTTGCGGAGTTGATGGCCGTGCTCTGGCATCTGCGGGATCGGGCACCAGACGCAGAACATGACGCGAGAATCGTGCTGCGTCTGATCGAGGTCCCAGCGGAAGCGCGTTATCACTTGTCGCTGGTGCCGGCAGCAGACGCTCTCCGTAACGCCCCCGCCTCTCGGAACGGCAGCGTCAAGGACGCCCACATTCTCGCGCTCGCCTGGACCTTCGACGCCGACATCTGGTCGCATGACCGCGACTTTGCGGGAACGGGCTGGCCGTCCTGGTCCAGTGCCAATCTCGCCGCTGCCCTGAGCACGGAGGCCGGTGCCTCCGCTGCGCAACCCTGAGCCCACCATGCGCTGTCCCTATTGCGGCTCCCTCGACACGCAGGTGAAGGATTCGCGCCCGACGGACGATTCCGCCGCCATCCGCCGCCGCCGCGTCTGCCCCGATTGCGGCGGCCGCTTCACCACCTTCGAGCGGGTGCAGTTGCGCGAGCTGACGGTGGTCAAGCGCTCGGGACGGCGCACGGTCTTCGACCGCGACAAGCTGCAGACCTCGATCGAGGTGGCGCTGCGCAAGCGCGCCGTAGCGCCCGAACGGATCGAGCGCATGGTCAACGGCATCGTGCGCCAGCTCGAAAGCTCGGGGGAGGGCGAGATCGCGAGTTCCGCCATCGGCGAACTGGTGATGGAGGGGCTGAAGGCGCTCGATGACGTCGCCTATGTCCGCTTCGCCTCGGTCTACAAAAATTTCCGCGAGGCCCGCGATTTCGAGGCGATCCTCGGCCAGCTGAGCAGCGACGAGGAGGCGGACGAGGCCGCCCCCCCGACCCGGACCGATGGCTGAGGCGACGGCGGACCGCGCCGCAATCGACCGCGACTTCATGAGACAGGCGCTGGCGTTCGGGGCGCGCGGACAGGGCACGACCTGGCCGAACCCCTGCGTCGGCGCGCTGGTGACGCAGGAGACTGCCGACGGGCCGGTCATCGTCGCGCGCGGCCACACCCAGCCAGGCGGCCGGCCGCATGGCGAGGCCAACACCTTCGACCGCGCCGGCCCCAATGCCGCTGCCGGCGGCACGCTCTATGTCACGCTGGAACCCTGCTCCCACCGCACCATCCGCGCCGCGACCCCTTGCGTCGAGCGCACGATCCTCGCCGGTGTCCGCCGCGTCGTGGCTGCCATGGCCGACCCCAATCCGCGCTTCCAGGGGCTGGGCTTCGCTTTGCTGCGCACGGCCGGCATCGAGGTCACCACCGGCGTGTTGGAAGCGCAGGCGCAGCGCGCCCATCGCGGCCATGTCCTGCGCGTGACGAAAGGGCGGCCGATGGTGACCTTCAAGATCGCTCGTACGGGGGATGGCTATGCCGGCGGGCCGGGCGGTTCTCGGCTGGCCGTGTCCTGCCCGGCGGCCAATGGCTGGGTCCATCTCCAGCGCGCCCATCATGATGCGATCATGCTGGGAATCGGCTCTGTTCTGGCGGACGACCCGCAACTGACCGTGCGCCTGCCCGGCATGGCGGCACGCTCGCCGGTGCGCGTCGTGCTGGATTCGCAGTTGCGGCTGCCTGTGGCGTCGAAACTGGTGCAGACCGCGGCCGAAGTACCCGTCTGGGTCATGGCCTCCGAGACGGCGCCCGTCGAGCGCGAGCGAGCGCTCGTCGCCGCAGGGGTCGAGGTGATGCGCGTCTCCGCCGACGCGCAGGGCCATCTCGATCTCACAGAGGCGCTCACCCTGCTCGGCACGCGCGGCATCACCCGCGTCTTTTCCGAAGGCGGACCGACCGTGGCGGAGAAACTGGCCGTCGCCGGGCTGCTGGACGAGGTCGTGGTCTCCACCTCTCCGAGTGCGCTCGGCCAGCCCGGCGTCGTCGCCGTGCGTCCGGGCCTTGCAGCGGCGCTGGCCGACCCCGATCTCTACCGCCTTGCGGAGACCGGCCTGATCGGCCACGACCGTTTCGAGCATTTCGTGAGGACAGGCTGATGTTCACCGGCATCGTCACTGCCATCGGCACCGTCGTCGAGAGCGAGCGCAAGGGCCCGAGCCTGAAGCGGCTCGCCATCGCCTGCCCCTATCAGGCCGATGGCATCGAGATCGGCGCCTCGATCGCCTGCGCCGGCGTCTGCCTCACGGTGACGGCGCTGCGGCCGCGCAGCGATGGCGAGCCCGGCTGCGTCTTCCAGGTCGAGGCCGCCGCCGAGACCCTGGCCAAGACGCTGGTCGGCCAATGGAAGGTCGGCAGCGCGATCAATCTCGAGCGCTCGCTCAAGGTCGGCGACGAACTCGGGGGCCATCTCGTCACCGGCCATGTCGACGGCGTCGGCCAGATCCTGACGATCGAGCCGATCGCGCCGGATCCGGACGAGCCCTGGGGCGCGACGGCCCGCTTCCACATCCGCGCGCCGCAGGGGCTGGCGCGCTTCATCGCCGCCAAGGGCTCGATCTGCCTCGACGGCACCTCGCTGACCGTCAACACGGTCGAGGACGACGTCTTCACCGTGCTGCTGATCCCGCATTCCTTCGCGGTCACCACCTGGGGGCAGCGCAAGGCGGGCGATCCCGTCCATGTCGAGGTCGATCTGATGGCGCGCTATGCCGCGCGGCTTGCAGAGGCGCGTGCGGAGGTCTAACCAGCGGCCTCATCATTTCGAATAGGACAAGAACCATGGCCGGACCCCGGCAATCCTCGGCCGCACCGGCCGCAACTTCGGCCGTCGATCTCGACGGCGCCCGCGTTCTCGTGGTCGAGGCGCGCTTCTACGACACGCTGGCCGACGAACTGCTGGCAGGCGCGCTCGCCGTGCTCGACGAGGCGGGCTGCCGCGTCGATGTCGTCACCGTTCCCGGCGCGCTGGAAATTCCCTCCGCCATTGTCATCGGTCTGCGCGCCGCCGACGAGGCGGTAGACCCTTACGAGGCGGTGGTCGCGCTCGGCACCGTGATCCGCGGCGAGACCGGCCATTACGACATCGTCGCCGGCGAGAGCTCGCGCGCGCTGATGGACCTCTCGGTCGCCTTCGCGCTGCCGCTGGGCAATGGCATCCTCACCGTCGAGAACGAGGCGCAGGCCTGGGCGCGCGCTAACCGGTCCGAGATGGACAAGGGCGGTGGCGCGGCGGAAGCGGCGCTGTCGGTCCTGCGCTACAAGCGCTCGCTCGGGGAGCAATCCTCATGAGCAAGCCGGACTCGAACCGCGCCGAGATGCGCCGCGGCGCGCGGCTCTCGGTCGTGCAGGCGCTCTACGAGATGGAGATCGGCGGCCGCGGCGTGGTCGAGGCCATGGCCGAGTTCGAGGCCTTCTGGATCGGCAAGCTGGTCGAGGACATCGAGTTGCCCAAGGCCGAGATCGCCTTCTTCCGCGACCTGCTCGGCGGCGTCGTGCGCGAGCAGCGCCTGGTCGACCGCTCGGTGGACGAGGCGCTGGCCTCCGGCTGGCCGCTGAAGCGGATCGAGGCGGTGGTCCGGGCGATCTTCCGCGCCGGCGCTTATGAACTCGCCTTCCGCAAGGACGTGCCGGCCCGCGCCGTGATCTCCGAATATGTTGCGGTCGCCCGCGCCTTCTATGAAGGCGAGGAGATCGGCATGGTCAACGCCGTGCTCGACAAGCTCGCGCGCGACTTCCGTTCCGACGAGTTCGACGCGCCCGCGGCGTGAGATGGTGAGATCGGGGCGGGGCATCGTCTACACGATCCATACGCGTGAACGGCTGCGCGAACGCCGTATTCCGACGAGTTGGGTCGAGGCCATTCTTGATGCTCCTCTGATCGATGAGCCTGATCCCTCTGGCGATGGTCGGCGTCGATGCTGGGGCCGCATTCGCGAATTTGATGACCGCATGCTGCGGATCGTCTATGTTGCCGAGACAGACTTGATCCGTGTGATCACGGTCACGCCCGACCGCAACCGGGGACGCCGCACGCCATGAGGCGCGACATCGCCACCACTTACGATCCCGAAGCCGACGCAGCCTATCTGCGGGTTGGCGAGGGCCGGATCGCGCGGTCGGAAGAGGTTGCCCCAGGCATCGTGATCGACTTTGCAGAGGACGGCGGGGTGGTCGGAATCGAACTGCTCGACGTCCGACGGACCGTGGCTGGTGGCCGCATGCATTTCGCTCGGTCGGAAGCGGCGGAGTAGCGGTCTGGAACGCCCCGGCGAATTTGAGCTGATCGCCCGCTATTTCGCCCCGATCGCCGGGCCGGGCGGGCTCGGGCTGATCGACGATGCCGGGCTGCTGCGGCCGGCGCGGGGCTACGAGATCGTCGTCACCGCCGATGCGCTGGTCGCCGGCGTGCACTTCTTCCCCGATGACCCGCCTGGCTCCATCGCGCGCAAGGCGCTGGCGGTGAACCTCTCCGATCTCGCGGCCAAGGGCGCGAAGCCCGAAGGCTTCATCCTGGCGCTCGCTTTGCCGAAAGGCTGGACCGAAAGCTGGCTCGCCGCCTTCGCCGCCGGGCTGAAGCAGGCCGCCGACGAGGGAGCCTGCCCGCTGGTCGGCGGCGATACCGTCTCGACGCCTGGCCCGCTGACGCTCTCGATCACCGCGTTCGGCAGCATTCCGGCCGGCCGCATGGTGCTGCGCTCCGGCGCGAAGCCGGGAGATCTGCTTGCCGTCTCGGGGACGATCGGCGACGGCGCGCTCGGGCTGAAGGTTCATGGCCCCGCCGCGCCGCCCTGGGTCGAAAGGCTCTCATCCTCCGATCGCGGCTTCCTCGCCGATCGCTATCTCCATCCGCAGCCGCGCCTGGGTCTCGCCGCCGCGCTCCAGGCTCACGCCTCGGCTGCCATGGATGTCTCGGATGGCCTGGTGGGCGACCTCGCCAAGCTGCTGAAGGCCTCCGGGTTGGGCGCCGAGGTCGATCTCGACGCCGTGCCCCTGTCGGAGGCGGCGCGCGCTGCGATCATGGCCGATCCTGCGCTGGCGGAACTGGCCTGGACCGGCGGAGACGACTACGAAATTCTCTGCACGGCTTCGCAGGGAGAATATCCTGCTCTGGTCGCGGCGGCCGCGGCTGCCGGCATCCCGCTGACGGCGATCGGCGTGGTGACCGGGACGGCCGGGGCCATACAATATCGCGAGAAGGGCAGCGCGCGCCATTTCGCCGCCGGCTCCTTCGCTCATTTCTGAAGTCGGCCTCCAGCCGCCTTCGCGGGGACGGCAGAGCCATGAATCAGCATGTTCCGGTCGCTGACGCAGACGCGCTCGCCAAGCGCAACTCGGTCGTTCTAGCCTGCGCCCAGGCGCTCGGCGGCGCCAGCCCCTCGATCGTCATCTCGCTCGGCGGCATCGTCGGCTCGCAACTCGTCTCCGATCAGACCTTCGCCACCGTGCCGGTCAGCCTGATGCAACTCGGCATCGCCGTCGGTGTCATCCCCGCCGCCATGCTGATGCGCCGCCACGGCCGCCGCAACGGCTATCTCATCGGCGCGCTGATCGGAGCGACTGCCGCGAGTGTCGCCGCTGCCGGCGCCAGCACGCGACTGTTCTGGCTGTTCTGCTTGGGCACCTTCGCCTGCGGGCTCTATGGCGCCTTCGTCCAGAGCTACCGCTTCGCCGCCGCCGATGCCGCGACAGAGAGCTTCCGCCCGCGCGCCATCTCCTGGGTCATGATCGGCGGCATCGCAGCCGGCGTCATCGGTCCGCAATCGGTCTATTGGACGCGTGATCTCACGCCGGCCGCTCCCTTTGCCGCCAGCTTCCTGGCCCAGGCCGCGCTTGCCCTGATCGCCATGCTCGTCATCCTGCAGCTGCGCGCCCCGCCGGTGGCGCAGGTCAAGGCGAGCGGCGGCCGGCCGCTGGGCGAGATCATGCGCCAGCCGAAATTCATCGCCTCGGTGACGGCGGCGCTCGTGGCCTATGGCCTGATGAGCTTCGTCATGACGGCGGCGCCGCTTGCGATGGTCGGCTGTGGCCATTCGGTCGGCGATGCCGCGCTCGGCATCCAGTGGCATGTGCTGGCGATGTTCGGGCCGAGCTTCTTCACCGGGCGTCTGATCGCGCGCTTCGGCAAGGCGCAGGTGACGGTGGCAGGCCTGCTGCTCACCGCGCTCGCCGCCGTGATTGGGCTCACGGGCCTCAGCGTCGCGCATTTCTGGATCGCGCTGGTCGTGCTCGGGGTCGGCTGGAACTTCGGCTTCATCGGCGCGACCGCGCTGGTGACCGACTGCTACCGGCCAGAGGAGCGGGTGAAGGTCCAGGCCGCCAACGACTTCCTCGTCTTCGGCTCGGTCGCCATCGCCTCCTTCTCCTCGGGCGGGCTGCTCCATGCTGGCGGTTGGGAGAGCGTCAACTGGCTGGTGTTTCCGCCTGTGGCGGTCGCGATGGCGCTCGTTGCCTGGCAGGCCTCGGGCCGCCGGGCGCAGCCGGTCTGATCCAGGCCGGAGCCGACGAACCACAGGAGACTGCCGATGCGCCCTCATCAGTTCCCGCACACACCCGGACGGCCGCCCGTCGGCGCCATCGGGCACAACCGCGGCGTGGTGGCGCGCAACTACGCCTTCATGCCGCCCGAAGGCGTTCTCGTCAGCCGACTGCCGCATCTGGAGAAGACGGTCGTGCGCGTTCTCGCCGCGCCTGTGCTGGGGGCCGCGTTTGCGCAGTATGTCTTCGAGATCGAGCCGGGCGGCGGGACGCGTACCCCTTTCGCCGAAGAGGGCATCCAGCACTTCTATTACGGGCTCTCCGGCGAGGCCGCCTTCGCCGTCGGGGACGGCGCGCCGGTTGCGTTCGGGAAGGGCAGCTTCGCCTATCTGCCGCCCGGCACGGCCTTCAGCCTGCGCAACGAGAGCGCAGCGCCGGCCCGCGTGCTGGCCCTGCGCAAGCGCTACGAGCCCGCTCCGGGGCTCGCCGTGCCCGAGCCGATCCTGTCCCACCAGGACGCGGTCCCGGTGACCAACCACACCGGCATGGAGGGGCGCGGCTTCCAGTTCCTGCTGCCCTATGGCGATCTGCGCTTCGATTTCGAGATGAACCTGATGTGGTTCAAGCCGGGAACCTGTTTTCCCGATGTCGAGACCCATGTGATGGAGCACGGTCTCTACATGCTGGAAGGGCAGGGGCTCTATTTCCTCGGCCGCGACTGGCACGAGATCTGGGCGCAGGATTTCATCTGGATGGGCGGCTACTGCCCGCAGCAATTCTATCCGACCGGCTTCGACGACGCCTGCTATCTGCTCTACAAGAACGTCAATCGCGACCTGGCGCTCTGAGGCGAGCGGGCCACTCCCGGTAGCCTCACCTCCGGCCGGCAAAGCGCGGCTCTCATGCGTCATCGCGTTTGCGCTTCCTTGCGAAACTTGCCACAAATTCGCCCGACACTGGCGACGCGAAGCGGGCCGACTAGTCTTTCGGCCCGCATTTCCTGTGCCTGGCGTCCAAAGCGGCAAATGAGGAGCGACAGCGCTCCCTCTCGGTCGGAAGCTCAAGGTCAGGAAACCGAATGTCAGCCCTGCTTATCATCATCGTCTTAAGTGCATTATCGATCGCCTATGGCGTCTGGGCCTATGCCGACGTCATGAAGCGCGATGCCGGCAACCAGCGCATGCAGGAGATCGCGGCGGCGGTCGCCGAGGGGGCGCAGGCCTATCTCAAGCGGCAATACATCACCATCGGCATGGTCGGCGTCGTGCTCTTCGTCGCGCTCGCCTATCTGCTGGGGCAGTGGGTCGCGGTCGGCTTCCTGATCGGTGCCGTGCTGTCCGGCATGGCCGGCTTCATCGGCATGAACGTCTCGGTGCGCGCCAATGTCCGCACCGCCCAGGCCGCCATGCAGTCGCTCGGCGAGGGGCTCGACGTCGCCTTCAAGGCCGGCGCCGTCACCGGCATGCTGGTCGCGGGCCTCGCTCTGCTCGGCGTCGCCGTCTATTACGGCATCCTGACCTCGATGCTGGGCTTCTCGCCCTCGAGCCGCGTTGTCATCGATTCGCTCGTGGCGCTCGGCCTAGGCGCCTCGCTGATCTCGATCTTCGCCCGTCTCGGCGGCGGCATCTTCACCAAGGGCGCCGATGTCGGCGCCGATCTCGTCGGCAAGGTCGAGGCCGGCATTCCCGAGGACGATCCGCGCAACCCGGCGACCATCGCCGACAACGTTGGCGACAATGTCGGCGACTGCGCCGGCATGGCGGCCGATTTGTTCGAGACCTATGCGGTGACGCTGGTCGCGACGATGGTGCTGGCCGCGATCTTCTTCGCGGGTCAGGCCACGCTCGGCACGATGATGCTCTACCCGATGGCGATCGGTGCGGCCTGCATCGTGACCTCGATCATCGGCACCTTCTTCGTCAAGCTCGGCGCCAACCAGTCGATCATGGGCGCGCTCTACAAGGGCTTCATCGCCGCAGGCGTGCTCTCGATCGGCGCGATCGCGGCGGTCAACTATCTGATGTTCGGCGGCTTTGCGGCGTCCTTCACAACGGTTCAGGGCGTCACCTTCACCTCGGGCGGGCTCTTCGCCTGCGCTTTGGTCGGTCTCGCCGTCACGCTGCTGATCGTCGTGATCACCGAATACTACACCGGCACCGGCAAGCGCCCGGTGGTCTCGATCGCCCAGGCCTCGGTCACCGGCCATGGCACCAACGTCATCCAGGGCCTCGCGGTCTCGCTGGAATCGACCGCGCTGCCGACGATCGTAATCATCGCCGGCATCATCGTCTCCTATGGCCTCGCCGGTCTCTTCGGCATCGCCATCGCCACCACGGCGATGCTGGCGCTGGCGGGCGTCGTCGTGGCGCTCGACGCCTTCGGCCCCGTCACCGACAATGCCGGCGGCATCGCCGAGATGGCCGGCCTGCCCAAGGAGGTCCGCCACTCCACCGACGCGCTCGACGCCGTCGGCAACACCACCAAGGCGATCACCAAGGGTTATGCGATCGGCTCGGCGGGCCTTGGCGCGCTCGTGCTCTTCGCGGCCTATACCTCCGACCTCAACTTCTTCGTGGCGGAGGCCAACAAGGCGGGTTCGACCTCGTTCCAGTACTTCAAGGGCGTGGTCGTCGATTTCTCGCTGTCCAACCCCTATGTCGTCGTCGGCCTGCTGCTGGGCGGCCTGATCCCCTTCCTCTTCGCCGGCATGGGCATGACGGCGGTGGGGCGCGCGGCGGGCTCCGTCGTCGAGGAGGTCCGGCGCCAGTTCAAGGAGAAGCCGGGCATCATGGACGGCACCGAGCGGCCCGATTATGCGCGCGCCGTCGACCTGCTGACCAAGGCCGCGATCAAGGAGATGATCGTGCCCTCGCTGCTGCCGGTGCTCGCGCCGATCGTGACCTTCTTCGCGATCAACGCCATCGCCGGAAAGAACCAGGCCTTTGCGGCCGTCGGCGCCATGCTGATGGGCGTGATCGTCACCGGCATCTTCGTCGCGATCTCGATGACCGCGGGCGGCGGCGCCTGGGACAATGCCAAGAAGTCCTTCGAGGACGGCTTCGTCGACAAGGACGGGGTGCGCCACCTGAAGGGCTCCGAGGCGCATAAGGCCTCGGTCACCGGCGACACCGTCGGCGACCCCTACAAGGACACGGCGGGCCCAGCCGTGAACCCGGCGATCAAGATCACCAACATCATCGCGCTGCTGCTGCTGGCGATCCTGGCTCACAGCTGAGTTCAAGCCCGCGTTGTCACGGCCATCGACCCCGCGGAGCGATCCGCGGGGTTTTCCAATGGCGGGGCAGCCTTGATTGTTTAATAATAGATATGGAAATGGCTCATGGAGGCATGCGGATGGCTGTCAGTGCTGATCTCGGGACTCGCCTGGAACACCTCCTCGAAACGCTGGTGGCATCAGGACGCTACAACTCCAAAAGCGAGATCTTGCGGGAGGGGGTTCGCTTGGTCGAAGAGCGTGAAAAGCGGCTTCAGGCGCTCGACCTGATGCTCGACGCCGGGCTAGCCGATGCGCAAGCCGGACGGATGTTGGCTGGAGACGATGTTTTCGCCGAACTGCGCGCTCGCTACAGTGAAGAAGCGCCGAGCGAGGGATGAAACTTGCCTTCACGGCGGCGGCGCGGCGCGACCTCCACGAGGTTGGCGATTACATCGCGCGAGACAGCCGTCGGCAGGCTCTGCGTTTCGTCGCGGCTCTGGAAGGCTTTTGCGCCACCCTGCTCGCGCAGCCTGAGCGTTATCCCCTTCTGACACATCGGGCCGATCGCGAGATCCGGCGCGCTCCTTATGCCGACTACCTCGTGTTCTATCGGGTCAGAGAGAGCACGGTCGAGGTTCTGCGGGTGATCCATGCCGCGGGTGACGTCGGCAGGATCGTCGATGAGCTTTGACAAGGGCCGCCAAAGACGGATCGCGATCGAATAGGGAAGGCCGAGTTCCGGAGGTCGAGCAGCCGCTCGACCGCTCCCGACGCTACCGCCGCCCCCGTAGCGTTCCTGCAAGCCATCACCAGCGCCGGCGGGCATGACGTCTCCATCACAGGAGACCCTCATGACCCCACCCGCCACCGCCGCCGCGCCCCCATCCGGGGCAGGGCGTTTCACCGATCTCGCCCTTCTGCTCGTCCTCGCCACGCTCTGGGGCGGCTCCTACAGCTTCATCAGGGTCGGCGTGGAGACGATCCCGCCGGTGACGCTGATCGCGGCACGCACGCTGCTGGCGGGGGCGATCCTCCTCGCAGTGATCCGCTGGCGCGGCCTGCGGCTGCCGCGAGACCTTGGAACCTGGCGGCTTTTTCTCGTCCAGGCCGGCCTCAACAGCGTCCTGCCCTTCACGCTGATCGCCTGGGCCGAGCGCAGCATCGAGGCGGGGCTGGCGACGATCCTGAGCTCGACCAGTCCGATCTTCGTCGTGGTCCTTGGCCTGCTGGCCGGCACCGGCGAGCGGCTGTCGCCGATCAGGCTCGCCGGCATCGCAGCGGGCCTGGCGGGAACCCTGCTGATCGTCGGCGCCGAGGCGATCGCCGGATGGGGGACCGATCTCGCAGCCCAGCTCGCGCTCGTCGCGGCCAGCCTCTGCTATGGCGGCGCGGCGCTGTTCGGGCGCCACTTCAAGGGGCAGGACCCGATCATGCCGGCCGCCGGGTCGCTGATCTGCGGGGCGGCGCTCCTGATCCCGCTCAGCCTCGTCGTCGATAGGCCCTGGACCCTGGCGCCCTCCGCAGCCTCGATCCAGGCTCTGCTGGCGCTGTCGGTCTTTTCGACCGCGCTCGCCTTCGTGATCTATTTCCGCCTGATCGCGCGGCTGGGCTCCGTCGCGACCACCTCGGTCGCCTATCTGCGGGTGCCGATCGGTGTACTGATCGGCATGGTCTTCCTCGGCGAGAGCCTGGCGCCGACGGCCTGGTTAGGCCTCGTCCTGATCGTCTTCGGCGTCCTCGCCATGACGCTGCCGGCGCGCAAGCGGGTCGAGGGCCGCTGAGCCAATGCGGGCCACCAAAAAACCCGCGGCACAGGCCGCGGGTTTGATTTGGTCAGCCCCGATGGAAAACGGTCACGACCCCAGCGGGTTGAAGCGCGTCACGCCGCGGAAGAGGTTGCGCAGGAAGCTCTGCTCCTCGCCGCCGGTGGCGGTGGTGCGGCTGATGAAGTCGAAGATCACGCCGTCCTGCAGGCCGTAATTGGCGATGCGCTCGACCTTGAAGCCCTTGTTGAAATAGATCACCAGCACGGTCTGGTCGACGACCGTCAGTTCCTGGAACTGGAAGCGGCGATAGACCGTCTGGCTGATGTAGTAGAAGGTCCGGTTGCCGACCGTCGATGTCGTCGAGGGCGTGCCGAGGATCGACAGCACCTGCTGCACGTCCATGCCGACCCTGATCTGCGAGATCAGCGCCTCGTCGGCGACGAAGCCGCGCTTGAACTCCTCGTTCATGCCCGACGAGGTCGCGAGCTTGAAGCCGCCGGCCGTGGGACCGCAGGCCGCGAGAGCCAGCGACGTCGTCGCGAGGAGGCCGAGGAGGGCTGTGCGGCGGGAGACGGCGTTCATGCGGAGGGTATCCAGTGGCGCTGCGGCGATGGGCCGGGGCCCGCGCCGCTTGTCAAACGGGTCGAGGTTGGCGTAACGCCCGAGGATGGCTTTGGCAAGGCGAGGACGTTTCGCCCGCCGCAGGCCGGAGAGTGCTGACCCCATGTTCGGATTGTTCGCAAAGCGCGAGAAGCGGCAGGCGCCGGTCGATGCCGTCTTCGCGCGCATCGTCGAGGCGTCGCGGCAGCCCGCCTTCTATCTCGAAGGCGGCATCGCCGACAGCTTCGAGGGGCGTTTCGAATCGCTCACGCTTCACGTCTTTCTGGTGATGCGGCGCCTGCGCGAATTGCCGCCGCCCGCCGACGAGGTCGCGCAGGATCTGGTCGACGCGAACTTCGCCTATCTCGAACTGGGGGTCCGCAATGGCGGCGTCAGCGACATCGCCGTGCCCAAGCGGATGAAGAAGATCGGCCAGATGTTCTACGGACGCGTGCAGGCCTATGAGGCCGCCCTGGTCTCGACCGTGACGGGCGACCTCGCCGAGGCCCTGCGCCGCAATGTCACGCCCGACGCGCCCGAAGCCGCGACCGCGCTTTCCGATTATGCGCGGCGCGTGCAGCAGCGCCTGGCCGGGCTCGATCTCGACGGGCTCCTGAACGAGACCGCCCTGTTTCCGGCGGCGCAGCAGGGACCCGCGCGATGACCCCGCAAGCCGCTTCGCCCATGACCCGGCCGATCCATGTCGACGACATCAAGATGCGCGGCACCCGCGTGGCCGTGCAGGCCGAGCCGGCCGAGCGGACCGGCATCGCCGATCTGCTCGGTTTGCCCTCGCTCGAATCGCTGGAGGCGCGCTACGTGCTCGCCCGCAATGGCGAGCGCGTGAAGCTGGAAGGCGAGATCGCCGCGGCGTTCCACCAGACCTGTACCGTGACGCTCGATGCCTTTCCGGTGACGCTGACCGTGCCGATGAGCCTCGATTTCGCGCCGCAGGAGCCCGAGGGTCCGCGGCGCAAGGGCGACAAGGACGAGGCGGAGATCGATGTCGAGGTCAGGCTCAACGAGGCCGACCCGCCCGAGCCGATCGTCGACGGCACGATCGATCTCGGTGCCGTGACGCTCGAATTCCTGGCGCTGGCGCTCGACCCCTATCCCCGCAAGCCGGGTGCCGTCTTCGCCGAACCCGCGCCGGAGGAGCCGCCGGAATCGCCCTTCGCCAAGCTGGCGCGCCTCAAGCGGGACAGCTGACGCCGTTCCCGATCGCTGGCGGCTTGCGGCGGGCGCCCAAGTCGCTATTGTCCCGCCCGCATCGAGCCGCCCCGGACTGAAGGTCGGCCGCTCCTGGGATCGACCATCACTCCATGACACGACCGGTTACAATCGCGCTCGATGCGATGGGCGGAGACCATGGCCCTGCCATCGTCATCCCCGGCGCCGCGCTGACGCTGGAGCGTCGTCCCGATGCGCGCTTCGTCATTTTCGGCGACGAAGGTCAGGTCCTGCCGCTGCTGGACCAGCACCCGAAGCTGAAGGGCGTGACCACCTTCCATCACACCGAAGTCTCGGTGAAGATGGACGACAAGCCGAGCCAGGCCCTGCGCTATGGCCGCTACAAATCCTCGATGTGGCGCGCGATCGACGCCACCAAGACCGGCGAGGCCGACGTCACCGTCTCGGCCGGCAACACCGGCGCGCTGATGGCGATGTCGAAGTTCTGCCTGAAGTCGATGCCCGAGGTCGACCGCCCGGCGATCGCCTGCCTGTGGCCGACGGTCCGCGGCGAGAGCGTTGTGCTCGATGTCGGCGCGACCATCGGCGCCGATGCTCGCCATCTCGTCGATCTCGCGGTGATGGGCGCGGCGATGGCGAGGGTGATCTTCGATCTCGACCGGCCGACGGTCGGCCTGCTCAATGTCGGCGTCGAGGAAATCAAGGGCGTCGAGGCGGTCAAGGAGGCCGGGCGCATCCTGCGCGAGCTCGACCTGCCGCATCTCAACTATCACGGCTTCGTCGAGGGCGACGACCTCGGCAAGGGCACGGTCGACGTCGTCGTCACCGAAGGCTTCACCGGAAACATCGCGCTGAAGACGGCCGAGGGTACCGCCCGCCAAATCAGTTCCTATCTCAAGGCGGCGATGAGCCGCTCGCTGATGGCCAAGATCGGGTATCTCTTCGCGCGCAGCGCCTTTGCCGCGCTGAAGGACAAGATGGATCCGCGCAAGGTCAATGGCGGCGTGTTCCTCGGGCTCGAGGGCATCGTCATCAAGAGCCATGGCGGCACCGACGCGGTCGGTTTCGCCAGCGCGACCGAGCTCGGCTACGAGATGGCGCGCGAGAACCTGATGGCGAAGGTCCGGGAGATGGTCGCGGCCTCGGCCGAACAGGAGGCCGCGGCGCGGGCGGCCGCCGCCCAGTAAGGAAATGGCCTTGTCAATTCTGCGTTCCCAGATCGCGGGCTGCGGTTCCTACCTGCCCGCGCGCATCGTCACCAACGCCGAACTCGCGCAGCGGGTCGACACCACCGACGAGTGGATCGTCCAGCGCACCGGCATCCGCCAGCGCCATGTCGCGGCGCAGGACGAGACCACCTCCGTGATCGGCCTGAAGGCGGCGCAGGCGGCCCTGGCGGATGCCGGAATGCAGGCCTCCGAGATCGACATGATCATCGTCGCCACCGCGACGCCGGACCACACCTTTCCGGCCACCGCGACGCAGATCCAGGCGGCGCTCGGCATCGAGGGCGGCGTCGCCTTCGACCTGCAGGCGGTCTGCTCCGGCTTCGTCTTCGCGCTCGCCACCGCCGACAAGTTCCTGAGCACGGGCGCCGCCCGCACCGCGCTCGTCATCGGCGCCGAAACCTTCTCGCGCATCCTCGACTGGGAGGACCGCACCACCTGCGTGCTCTTCGGTGACGGCGCCGGCGCGGTCGTGCTGAAGGCGGCACCGGGCGAGGGGACGCTGGCCGATCGCGGCGTGCTGGCGACGCATATCCGCTCCGACGGCCGCTACAAGGACAAGCTCTATGTCGATGGCGGGCCGGGCTCGTCCAGGACGGTCGGCTTCCTGCGCATGGAGGGCAAGGAGGTCTTCCGCCACGCCGTCCAGAATCTCGCCGAGACCGTGCGCCACACCTTTGCGGAGACCGGCCTGAGCGGCGCCGATATCGACTGGTTCGTGCCGCACCAGGCCAATCGCCGCATCATCGACGCGACCGCCGACAAGCTCGGCATCGGCCATGAGCGGGTGGTGATCACGGTCGACCGGCACGGCAACACCTCGGCGGCCTCGATCCCGCTGGCGCTGGCGGAAGCCCATCGCGACGGCCGCATCAAGCGCGGGCAGCTCGTGCTGATCGAGGCGATGGGCGGTGGCTTCACCTGGGGGTCGGCCTTGATCCGGTGGTGAGCGGAAGAGCGGAAAACAAGTCGCTTTTTCCGGAATTTCGCGCCGTTTTCATGCAATTTTCATAAGCCGGGTGCATCCGCGCCCGTTCGAGCATTGACCCCGGCTGCGGGTGCGCCTAGCGTTCATCGTCCGGAATGGCGAAAGGCAGGTGGCAGACCCGCCGGCCGAGATAACGCCTAGGAGGATGTGGATGGCGGGGCACACGGTTACGCGGGCGGACCTCTGCGAGGCGGTGTATCAGAAGATCGGCCTCTCGCGGACGGAATCGTCCAAGCTCGTCGAGGCCGTTCTCGATGAGATCTGCGACGCCGTGGCGCGTGGCGAGAACGTCAAGCTCTCTTCCTTCGGCTCCTTCGTCGTCCGCGACAAAGGCGAGCGAATCGGACGTAATCCCAAGACGGGTGTCGAGGTGCCGATCGAGCCGCGGCGCGTGATGGTGTTCAAGCCATCGAATGTGATGAAGGCCCGCATCAACGGCCAGTTGGGTGAGGGCGGCGACGCGTGAGCCGAGTTAAGTGAGCGGGGCGTTCCACACCGGCGACACAGAGGCCGACATGGACACCAAGAGCCCGGATGCCTTTCGAACCATCAGCGAGGTCGCCGAAGACCTCGACATTCCCCAGCATGTCCTGCGCTTCTGGGAGACGCGCTTTCCCCAGATCAAGCCGCTGAAGCGTGGCGGCGGCCGGCGTTACTACCGGCCGGACGACGTCGCCCTGCTCAGGGGCATCCGCCGCCTCCTCTACGGCGAAGGCTACACGATCAAGGGATTGCAGCGCATCCTCAAGGAGCAGGGTCCGCGCCATGTCCAGGCCATCGGCCGGGGCGCGCCGATCACGGCCTCGGCGGACGCCGCCAAGACCAACGGTGGTGCCACCATGCCGCCCGGTCGCGCGCCGGTGCCGCCCGGGCTCGACGACATCACCCTGCTGACCGCAGTGCTGGCCGAACTCGGCGAGTGCAAGCGCATCCTCGACCGCGCCCTGCAGCCACCGGCCGAACTCGGCTGACCTCCGGCGGTTGCCAGCCGCTGCCGCGCGCCCTAGATCGTCGCACGGGGACGACCCCGGCGCGACGCGCCTTCCTGTCCGGCGTGGACGACCTCGCCCTGCATCGAGGAGCGCCGTCATGGCCTGGCTCTATCCCTTCATCGCCGGATTGTTCGAGATCGGCTGGGCGATCGGCCTGAAATACACGCAAGGCTTCACCCGCCTGGTGCCGACCGTGCTGACGCTCGCCAGCATGGCCGTCAGCCTCGGCCTGCTCGGCCTCGCGCTGAAGAGCCTCCCCGTCGGCACCGCCTATGCGGTCTGGACCGGCATCGGCACCGTCGGCACGGCGCTGTTGGGCATCGTCCTGCTCGGCGAGCCCGCCACGGCGCTGCGCCTCGCCTGCATCGGGCTGATCGTGGCCGGCATCGTCGGCCTCAAGCTGGTCGCGTGAGCGCGCGCGGCTAGGAGCGCCGCCAGGACTCGGGCCAGTAACCGCCGCGCTCCAGCACGACGATCAGCACGATCACCGCGAGCGTCACCGCCAGCGTGAGCAGCTTGGCGTTCCACGGCGTGCCGCGGCCGATCAGCCAGATCAGCGTCAGGCCGATCATCAGGGGAACGAGCATTTCCATGTCGACAGCCTAGAGCAGGGGGCCGCGCGAGGAAACCCGCTGCTGCGTGTCCCCGTTCCGGTGTGAAGGAGAATGGGGCGGGGAACCCATTCCGGCCAGGCACGTTCGCTGGACAGGGGAAGCGCATCGCCGCGAGCGATGCCGGTCCGCAACCTCCAGACACCGCACGCGACAGGAGTCAGCCATGGGACTGTTTTCCAAGGATATCGAGACGATGGACGATCTGTTCGTCCACCAGCTCCAGGACATCTATTACGCCGAAAAGCAGATCCATAAGTCGCTTCCGAAGATGATCGAGAAAGCGACAGATCCGACCCTCAAGCAGGGCCTCGAGGCGCATCGCGCCGAGACGGAAGGGCATATCGCCAGGCTCGAGCAGGTCTTCCGCCAGCACGGCGCCGAAGCCAAGGCCGTGACCTGCCCCGCCATCGACGGCATCCTGAAGGAGGCCGACGAGGTCGCGGGCGAGGTCGCCGACAAGCGGGTCCTCGATGCAGCGATCATCGCCGCTGCCCAGGCGGTCGAGCATTACGAGATCACGCGCTACGGCACGCTCGCGGCCTGGGCCAAGCAGCTCGGCCGCGAGGACTGCGCCGCCCTGCTGCAGCAGAATCTCGACGAGGAATATGCCGCCGACGACAAGCTCTCGAAGCTCGCCCAGTCCGGCATCAACCGCAAGGCCGCCTGACCGGGGCAGATGTCTCGATCGTCGACCGACATTGCCCGCGACGGTTCGCCGTCGCGGGCTTTGTGCTGTCAGGTCGGGTTGCCCGGGTCGCCGGGCGGGACCTTGGGCCGCTTCACGCCGGCACGTCCGCGCGCCCAATAGCCGGCAAGCGCGAGCCCGGGCGGGATCGCCAGAAGCAGCAACCAGGCCAGGAAGCTCTCGTCGCCGCTCACGGCGCGACGCGTGGCGAGAGCGCCAGTCCGCCTTCGATCAGCGGCTTCATCCGCCCGAGTTCGCCGGCCATATAGTCGAGGAACAGACGCACCCTCGGCGAATGCCGCAGATCCGGATGGGTCAGCAGCCAGAGATCGGCGGAGAAGCCGGGATCGGGCGGCGCCAGCCGGGTCAGGCCCGGCTTCCGGTCGGCGATGAAGCAGGGCAGGAAGCCGATGCCGATGCCGGCCTCGACCGCCTCCGCCAGCCCCAGGACCGTGTTGACCCGGTAGACGATGCGCTCCGGCGCGACATGCTGGGCGAGATAGCGCACCGCCTTGAGCGCGCTGAACGATTCGCCGAGCGAGACCCAGCTGCGCTGCCAGAGCGCCTCGATCGGCTCGCTGCCGCCCTCGGGGAAGTCTGCCGCCAGACCATAGAGGGCCCAGGCGATCCGCGCCGCCTTGCGGCCGACCAGCGTTTCCGGCGGGTTGTCGGTGGCCCTGATCGCGACGTCGGCGTCGCGCTTGGACAGGTTCAGCGCCTGGTTGCTCAGCAGCACCTCCAGCCTGATGTCGGGGCACTGCGCCAGGAAGCCGCCGAAGACCGGCGTCAGCAGATCGACCAGCAGCGTATCGTTGGTGGTGACGCGCAACTCGCCCGCGGGCTTGATCTCCTGCCCGGCGAGCTTGAGCGCAAAAGCGCTGATGTCGCTGTCGAAGCGCTCGGCGAGCCGCGCCATCTCCTCGCCGGCCGGGGTGGCGACATAGCCGCTGCGGTGCCGCTCGAACAGCTTCGTGCCCACCGCCTCCTCGATCTGGCCGAGGCGCCGGAACACGGTGGAATGGTTGAGCCCGAGCCCGGCCGCGGCGGCAGGCAGCGTGCGCCGCTCCGAAATCGCCTTGATCAGTCGGAAGTCGTCCCAGGCCAGGGATTTTCCGATTGAAGATTTGCCGGTCGGGGATTTGCCGGCGGGCGTCTTGTCCAGTGCGCTCATCACGCCAATCTCCGACAGGACATCGCCGTCTTCAAGGCCGGGGCCTCGAAGACGGCGAAGGAGGCTGGCGCAGGCGCGGCGCTCAGGCCGTGACGGGCCGGGCTGCGGGGGCGGTCCGTGCGGGCTTGAGAGCCAGCGCGCCGTCGCCGATCAGGCCATGGGCGAGCGCGGTCAGGGCCAGGAAGGCCGGATATTCCCAGCCGCCATTGGGGGCGTTGAAGACCCAGCCATTGGGGGCGTGGACGGCGAGAGCGCCCAACAGGATCGGCAGCAGCAGGATCGAGACGACGCGGCCATGGAAGCCGACGAGGATGGCGAGGCCACCGAGAAGCTCGGCGAGAATGATCGGCCAGGCGAGGAAGGCCGGCAGACCGACCTGACCGAGGAAGCCGGCGAAGCCCGCCGGGGTGAAGATCGCGATCTTCAGATAGGCATGGGCGATGAACATGACGCCGAGCGCGACGCGCAGGGCGAGAGCACCATAGGGGGCGAGGCGGGTGTCGATCATGGGGGCAGTCTCCTGAAACGGGACCGGGCTGGTCTCGCCCCAAGAGATCGGCCTCTCAACAACGCAATGCAAACGGATATCCGTCAATCATGCGATTGCATGGTTGCAATGAATCAACTCTGGCATTCCGCACCAGGCGGCCCAATCTCCTCGTCAACGGGGCAGCCCTGCCCAGCACGACGTCGGAAGGATGTCAGTCATGCAGATCAACGGCCTTCATCATGTCACGGCGATCGCCGGTCCGGCGCGCCGCAATCTCGACTTCTACGGCCGCGTCCTCGGCCTGCGCCTGGTCAAGAAGACGGTCAATTTCGACGATCCCGGCACCTATCACCTCTATTACGGGGATGCTGCCGCCGCGCCGGGCTCGATCCTGACCTTCTTTCCCTGGGAGCATGCCGCGCCGGGCCGCCTCGGCGTCGGCGAGACGCAGGAGACGGTCTTCCGCGTGCCGGAAGGTTCGATCGGCTACTGGACCCACCGCTTCGTCGCGCACGGCGTGCCCCATGACGTGCCGGTGAAGCGCTTCGGCGAGACGGTGCTGGCCTTCCGCGATCCCGACGGAATGCGGCTTTCGGTCGTCGGCGTCCCCCGCATCGAAGCCGAGCCCGCCTGGGCGGGCGGCGACATCCCGGCGGAGCATGCGATCCGCGGCTTCCACGGCGTCAGCCTGCTCGTCGCCGATGCAGCGCCGACGGGCGCGATCCTCGACGACGTCTTCGGCTTCCGCGAGATCGGTCGCGAGGAGACGCTGGTGCGCTACCGTGCCCAGGGCGCGGCCCAGGGTGCGATCGTCGACCTGCGCGTTGCCGGCGGTTTCCTGCCGGCCCGGCAGGGCGCGGGCTCCGTCCATCACATCGCCTTCAGGGCTGCCGATGACGCGGCCCAGGAGGAGATGGTCCGCAAGCTCGCGCAGAATCACGGCATCCGCACCACGGAACAGCGGGACCGGAACTATTTCCGCTCGGTCTACTTCCGCGAGCCCGGCCATGTGCTGTTCGAGATCGCGACCGACGTGCCGGGCTTCGCCGTCGACGAGACGGCCGACAGCCTCGGCCAGGCGCTGAAGCTGCCGCCGGGCCTCGAGGCGCAGCGTGCCCGCATCGAGGCCGTGCTGCCCGAACTGGCCTGACCCGACCGCTCCACCCGGCCGCCGCGCCGGGCGGAGCGGCGTTTGTCCCGAAATCCGAAGGAGGTCCATGATGGACGCGACCGCGACCACCGACTTCATCCATCTCTATGAGCCGGGCGGCGATACCGCCCGCCCCCCGCTCCTGCTGCTGCATGGCACCGGCGGCGACGAGCGCGATCTGATCGGGCTGGGCCGGGCGGTGGCGCCCGGCGCAGCGCTGCTCTCGCCGCGCGGCAGGGTGCTCGAAGGCCCGATGCCGCGCTTCTTCCGCCGGCTCGCCGAGGGCGTCTTCGACGAAGACGACCTGCGTCGGCGCACCCATGAGCTGGCCGATTTCGTCGAGACGGCGCGCGAGCGCTACGGCCTCGCCCAGCCGGTCGCGGTCGGTTTCTCCAACGGCGCCAACATCGCGGCCAGCCTCCTGCTGCTGCGGCCGGAGGTGCTCGCGGGTGCGGCGTTGCTGCGGGCGATGTCGCCCTTCGCGCAGCCGCCTCGGGTGGATCTCACCGGCAAGCGGGTGCTGATCCTGTCGGGGGCGATGGACCCGATCGTGCCCGCGGAAGATGTCGGGCGGCTGGCCGAGACGCTGTCGGGCAACGGGGCGAGCGTCGATCATCGCACCCTGCCGGCGGGCCACGGCCTGTCCCAGCCCGATATCGGCCTTCTCCAGAGCTGGCTTGCGGGCGGCTGACGGCCTTCCGGCGGCGTGTGAGCGCCGCCGGCATTCCGTTCTCTGCGGCGATCAGGCCGAGGGCGCGGCGGCCTTGCGCTTCGGGGTCTTCGCGGCCGGGGGCGGCGGCGGGGGCTCGGCCGCCTGCTTGGCGAGCCGCTGGGCGCGCAGCGCCTCGATCTTCTTGCGGGCGGCGGCCTCTTCGGCGGCGATCCGCCCGCTCGACTTCTGCTTCTCGCGCGGTGCTTCCTGGACGCTGTTGACGTCGTGCCACGCGCGCGGGCCCCGGTTGTCCCCTGCCATCGGTCTCGTCCCTCCGTCTTTGGTCTCTGGAGCGGAGCTTAGCCGCGATCGGCGCAGGATACGAGCCGCATCACGCAGCGCGCTCGGCGCTCAGGCCAGCAGCGGCAGGATGATCGCCATTCCGATCAACAGAACGGCGAGCGCCCTGAGGAACACGGCCCCCTGTCCCGATACCCGCAACACGGCCCGACGCGACGACGCAAACATGGCGCACCCCACTCCCCAGCGGCAGCGAGGTGACGTTCGGTCATTGAGTTGGGAGGAGCAAGGGAGAGGGCGTCGGGAGCCTGTGGACAACCCGTTGCCGGGGAGGGAGCAGTCGACCGGCCGTCATCGCGGCCCGGGTCGATTGTCCGACTTCAGATAAATGGTCGGAGCGAGAGGATTCGAACCTCCGACCCCTTGTCCCCCAGACAAGTGCGCTAACCGGGCTGCGCTACGCTCCGACGGGTCGGCTTATAGTGGCGGCGTCGCGCGGATGCAATCGGCTTCGCGCGCTTGTTTCACAAGGCCCGCGGCGAGGGTCGAAGCTGCGCCAAGGCGGGACAGGGCGCGAGCCCCGCCATTAACCCTCGATTAAGGCTGTGATTGCGGGAGGGCGGCGCGGCGCGCATGATTCTCCGCGGACGGGGAGGGCAGCAGGCGGAGACAACCATGTCATTGGCGACGGTCACGGCGAATTCGGTGCGGCCCGCGCTGCGCAAGGCGGCGCAGTCCCCCGCGACGATCGCGGCCCTGTTCGACGGGCTCGCGCCGGACTGGCACTCGCAATGGGCCTGGGACAATTACGAATCCACCATTCTCGCCCTGGCCCGGCACTATGGCCTGCGCCGCGTCTGCGAGATCGGCGGCGGGCGCGATCCGCTCTTCAGCGCCGAGCAGGCGCAGCGCCGCGGCCTCGAACTGACCGTCAACGACATCGATGCCGGCGAGCTGGCGCTGACACCGGACGGGCTGAAGACGGCCTGCTTCGACATCGCGGGCGATCTCTCCGAGCCCGACATCGCGCGGGGCGGCTACGACCTGATGGTCTCGCGCATGGTCTTCGAGCATGTCGGCGACGTCGAGCGCGCCTGGACCAACATCCACGCCCTGCTGGCGCCCGGCGGCGTCGCGCTCGCCTTCTTCCCGACGCTCTGGGCCCCGGTCTTCGCGCTCAACCACATCCTGCCGGAGAAAGCCTCGCGCGCCATCGTCCATGCGCTGTTTCCGGCGCGGCGCGACGGCGGCGGCGATCCGAAATTCCCCGCCCATTACGACTGGTGCCGCGGCAGCCGCGCGACGCTGACGCCGATGCTGAACCGTGCCGGCTTCTCGGACGTGCACATCCAGCGCTTCTGGGGCCATGGCTATTTCGACCGCATGCCAGGGCTGAAGCAGGCCGACCACGCCTTCAACGCGCTGGCTGCGAAGATCGGCTGGGATTTCGTGACGACCTACGCCTACGTCGTCGTCCGCAAGGACCGCGGTTGAGGTCGCGCGGCCGGCGGCACCGGCAGCGCGGCGAGGCCCCAGACCAGGCCGAGCATCAGATACATGTGGCGCCAGTGGTCGGTGTCGATCTGCAGCCCTTGCAGGATCGTGACGAACAGCACCGACCACAGCACGATCGCATGGTTCTGCCA
>NZ_JAUXYO010000213.1 GCF_030694325.1 Allobosea sp.
CGAGGGGAGAAGGGATCACGGCGCCACCACCGGCAGTTTCTCGGCCAGCCACCCACCCGGCCCGAGCATGCCGCCGCGGACCGCCACGATGTCGCGGAAGCCGCGGCCGGCGAGCTTTTCGCGCGTCGATGCCGCGAGCGCGCCGCTGCGGTCGATCAGGGCGATGCGCTTGCCGCGGTGGTCGAGCCGCAGGCCGGCCAGCCGGACCTCGAAGGCGGGCGCTTCCACATCGAGCGCGATCGCGTCCCGCGGCAGCCCGGTGTCGCGCCATTCGTCGGGCGGGCGGATGTCGATGAGGAGAAGGGTGCCGGCGCGGGCGGCGTCGTAGGCTTCGCGGGCCGTCAGGGATTGCGACGCCTGCGCCAGAACGAGAGAGGCCGGGAGCACGAGGCTCCCGGCCAGAAACAACCGTCGCGGCAGGCCGCGCGGGCTCATGCGCCGCTCAGCGCAGCTCGGCGCAGAAGCGCTGGATGCGGCGGCAGGCCTCTTCCAGCTTCTCGTCCGAGGTGGCGTAGGAGATGCGGAAGTTGGGGCCCAGCCCGAAGGAGGAGCCGTGCACCGCGGCGACGGCTTCCGCCTCCAGGATGCCCATGACCAGATCCTCGTCGGTCTCGATGACCTTGCCGTTGGGCATGGTCTTGCCGATCAGGGCCGAGCAGTCGGGATAGACGTAGAAGGCGCCTTCCGGCTTCGGGCAGACGAGGCCGCGGGTCTGGTTGAGCATGGAGACGACGAGGTCGCGGCGGCGCTCGAAGGCCTTCTTGAAGACGGGCAGATGGTCCTGCGGGCCGTCCAGCGCCTCGACGGCGGCCCATTGCGAGATCGCCGAGGTGCCCGAGGTCTGCTGGCCCTGGACGAGGTCCATGGCGTTCATCAGATGCTGCGGGCCCGCCGCGTAGCCGATGCGCCAGCCGGTCATGGCGTAGGACTTCGAGACGCCGTTCATGCTCAGCGTGCGGTCATAGAGGCCGGGCTCGACCTGGGCCGGGGTGACGAATTCGAACTCGCCATAGACGAGGTGCTCATACATGTCGTCGGTGAGCACCCAGACATGGGGGTGGCGCATCAGGACGTCGGTGAGCTTCTTCATCTCGGCGCGGCTATAGGCGGCGCCCGAGGGGTTCGACGGCGAGTTCAGGATCACCCACTTGGTCTTGGGCGTGATCGCGCGCTCGAGCTCTTCCGGCTGGAGCTTGAACTCGTTCTCGATCTTGGTCTGGGCGAAGGTCGCGGTGCCGCCGCAGAGCGCGACCATCTCGGGATAGGACACCCAGTAGGGCGAGACGCAGATCACCTCGTCGCCCGGGTTCAGCGTGGCGAGCAGGGCGTTGTAGATGACATGCTTGCCGCCGGTGGAGACGATGGTCTGGCTCGGCTTGTAGTCGAGGCCGTTCTCGCGCTTGAACTTGCGGGCCACGGCCTCGCGCAGCTGCGGGATGCCGGAGACGGGGGTATACTTGGTCTCGCCGCGACGGATGGCGGCGATGGCCGCCTCCTTGATGTTGTCGGGCGTGTCGAAATCGGGCTCGCCGACGGAGAGCGAGATCACGTCCTTGCCCTGCGCTTTCAGGTCGCGCGCCTTCTGCGTGATGGTGATGGTCGCAGACGGCTTCACGCGCTTCAGGGCGTCGGCAAGGAAGGCCATGGGAAGTTCTCCGGATCTCGGACGAGGGCACGCCGCGACGGGCGCGCGCGTGGTTTAGGACTCATGGCGGCCCATCGCAAGCCAGACTGCTTGATCGATGCCAGCAGCGACGCGAATTGGAGCCGACGCTAACCCATATCGGCGACGGCTCGAAAGGTGCATGCTGGGACGGCAGGCCGGGGGGCCCATCGTGACCGGCGTGCCAGCGGCGCGCGGAAAGCAGCTCCGTGAAACTCAGGATCGGCTACGAACTCGACTACCACTTTCCCCAACCGACGCCGCTGATCCTGATGCTGAACGTCCATTTCAGCCGGGTTTCGGACCTCCAGTCGCCCGATTACATCCGGCTCAGCCCCTCCGTTCCGGTCAGCGGCTATCGCGACGGCTTCGGCAACTGGTGCACCAGGCTGGTGGCGCCACAGGGCGCGATGCGGATCACAGCCGATGCGATCATTCAGGACAGCGGCAAGCCGGAAGCCTATGATCGCGGAGCGGGGCAGGTGCCGGTCGAGCATCTGCCGGAAGAGGCCATCGTCTTCCTGCTGGCGAGCCGCTTCTGCGACTCCGACCGCCTGCTCGACCTCGCCTGGGAGCTGTTCGGCACGACGCCGCCGGGCGCGCCGCGGGTCCAGGCGATCTGCGACTTCGTCAACCGGCGCATCGCCTTCAACTACAACGACGCGAGCGTGACGCGGAGCGCCTCGGAGGCCTATCGGGAGGGGCGCGGGGTGTGCCGCGACTACGCCCATCTCGCCATTGCGTTCTGCCGGGCGATGAACATCCCGGCGCGCTACTGCACCTGCTATCTCGGCGATGTCGGCACGCCGCCGCCCTGGCCGCCGGGCGATTTCGCCGCCTCCTTCGAAGCCTATCTCGACGGCGGCTGGCAGATGTTCGATCCGCGCAACAACGTGCCGCGGATCGGCCGCGTGCTGATCGCACGCGGTCGCGATGCCGCCGACGTCGCCATCGCCACCACCTTCGGGCCGAACACGCTGACCGGCTTCAGGGTCTGGACCGACGAGGTGAGCGAGGCGTGAGCCATCGGCGGCGCGCCCGCTCGGACAGCGCCGTTGCCGTCGGCCATGCGCTCAGTCGCGGAACAGCCCGGAGGTCTTGGGCTTTTTGGCCCGGAGCGGCGTCGTGCGGGTCAGGCCCTTGGCTTTGGGGGGCGAGGCGGCGGTTGTCCTATCGTCAGGAGCCTGTCCGTCTTCGGCGGGTTCCAGGCGCGCCGCGACGGCCGGCTTCGCCGCGGCCGCCTTTTCGTCCGCCTTGGCCTGCTCGGCCGGGTCGATCGTCCTGAAGCGGATCATTTCTTCTTCGGCCCCGCTGCCTTGGCGACGACCGCCGCGAAGGTCGAGGGCGCTGCTGCCGTCACCTTGGGCTTGTCCTTCTTCGGCTTCTTGGCTTCGCGGTTTCCGCGCTGTTCGCCTTTTGCCATGGTCGGTCTCCCTTGGGTCTGGGTGCGCGGGATCGCGCCCCCGGTGGATTTCGGGCTTCAGGTCAGGCGTGGCCTGGATCGCGACGGGCGCAGAAGCTGGAATCGATCATGCGGCGGCTTTCGCCTGCCGCGGCCGGCCCGGCAGAGGCCTGGCTCGTCATGTCGAAGCAGAAAGCGACTTTAGGCCAGGCCGGCGGCGGGCGCACGCTGTTTCTGGCGGTCGCATCATTCTCCCGCGGCGCGGGCGCGTCCGCGCTTCAGCGCCCGCACCGCGCCGGCCGTCCGGCGGGGGCGGCCGAGGCAGGGAAAGCCGCGCCGGTTCAGCCGACGCGCGATATCGGCCGGGTCCGTGATGCCGACCTCGCGGAACTGGTCGAGCAGGGCGCCGGCCGCGACGCTGTGGATGTCGGCGAGGTCGCGCGCCAGCCGGCGGGCTGCCCTGTCAGCCGCGGCACTCCCGGTCAGCGGAGGCCCCGGCCGAAGCTCGGCTCGACCGGGTGGGGCGAGAGCATCACCGCGTTGACGTGGCCGCCTTCGCAGAGGGCGAAGCGGACGGCATCCTTCTTGTCGCGGAAGATGCCCTCGGACAGTCCCTCGAGGTCGCGGGCGACCCAGAAGCCCGCCTGCGAGCGGCCGACGAGGAAGAGATGGCCGCCAGCGGCGGGCGACGGATTAAAGGAGAGGGATTGGCCCACCGTCGCAGCCCTCAACTCAAGGCTGCCCAGGCGCGCAGGGCAATGATGCCGGCGGCCATCAGGGCGAAGACAGCGAGCGCCGCCCATTCGGCCAGCATGAAGCGGTGCGCCACACCGGTGGGTTGCGGCGAAGCGGGGCGGGAAGGCCCCGCAAGCGCGCCATAGACTGCGCGGATGCGCTGCCTCCGGCGGCTGTGCAGATCGGGCAAGGACATGGTCATGGTCACCTCCTGAGAGGCCACCGGTGTAGGTCCCGCCGGCGTAAGCGCGCGATGCGGAAGAGGTCACGCAGGCATAAAGCGCCCGTAAACCGGGAGGCTTGCCGCCGGTGGGCGCGCCTGTCATGGCTGCCGGCCATGGAACCCCATGCTCCCGCTGCGCCCGGCCCGATCGCGATCTATGTCGATGCCGACGCCTGCCCGGTGAAGGACGAGATCTTCAAGGTCGCGGCGCGCCACCGGCTGCACGTCTTCGTCGTCGCCAACAGCTTCATGATGCTGCCGCGCGAGCCCTGGATCGAGCGCGTCATCGTCTCGGGCGGGTTCGACGCGGCCGATGACTGGATCGCCGAGCGGGTCGCCCGCGGCGCGATCGTCGCCACCTCCGACATCCCGCTCGCGGATCGCTGCATCAAGGCCGGCGCGGAAGTCATCGGCCCGACCGGCAAGCTCTTCACCGAAGCTTCGATCGGCATGGCGCTGGCGACGCGCGACATGATGGAGGATCTGCGCGCGATGGGCACAGCCACCGGTGGGCCGAAGCCGTTCTCGGCGCGCGACCGTTCCGCCTTCCTGCAGGCGCTCGACCTTGCCATCCAGCGGCTGAAGCGGGCGGGTTTCACGGCCGGGTGAGCAGTGACTAGGCCGTTGAATTCGTAGCGGCTTTGCCCGGATCGGCCCATTTCCCTCGGCAGGCTAATGCTCTAATGCTGCGCCCAAGCCTGTCTCAATCAGGCCGCTCCGGGAGGAAGTTCATGTCGTTGACCCGCCGTTCCACGCTCGGCCTGATGGCCGGCGCCGTCCTCGCTCCGTCCGTCCTCCGGGCGCAGAGCTTCCCGACCAGGCCGATCACGCTCGTCGTGCCCTATCCGGCGGGCGGACCGACGGATGCGATCGCGCGTTTCGTCGCGCAGGATCTGTCGACCTCGATCGGCCAGAACGTCGTCGTCGACAACCGCGCCGGCGCCTCGGGCGCGGTCGGCACGCGGGCCGTGGCCAAGGCCGATCCCGACGGCCACACCATCGTCTTCGGCAACAACCAGACGCATGGCAACAACATGTTCCTGCTGAAGGAGCCTGGCTATGACGCGGTCAAGGATTTCGCGCCGCTGGCCGGCGTCGGCGCCTTCGAGCATGCCTTCGTCGTCCGCAAGGACCTGCCTGCCAAGGACATCAAGGAGCTGATCGCGCTCGCCAAGGCCGATCCGGGCAAGCTGAACTACGGTTCGACCGGTGTCGGCTCCGGCTCGCATCTCGCCATGGAACTGTTCATGGCGCGCACGGGCATAAAGATGACGCATGTGCCCTTCCGTGGTGCGGCCCCGCTGGTGCAGGAGATCATCGCCGGGCGCATCGACATCGCCAATTCGACGCTGCCGAGCGTGCTCGAACAGATCAACGCCGGCAATCTGCGCGCGATCGCTTTGGCAAGCCCGGAGCGCAACCCACGCGCCAAGGACATCCCGACGCTGCGCGAGCAGGGCGTGGCCGATGCCGACGCCGATTCCTGGGCCGCCTTCTTCGCGCCGGCTGCGACGCCCGCTCCGGTGCTGGACACCCTCTCCAAGGCGATCCTGGCTTCGCTCGCCAAGCCGAATGTCAGCGAGGCGGTCCTGAAGCTCGGCTTCACGATGAGGTTACGTGACCCGGCCGCCTTCCGCCCCTATCACCTTCAGGAAATCGCGACCTGGGAAAACATCATCAAGGCGGCCGGCGTGAAGCCGGAATAGCCGGAACGCAAGGGAGCCGGCATGGCCGCCGCAGGATTCGGAAGACGCCTCGTCCTCGGTCTCCTCCTGCTGCTGCCGCCGCTCTGGCCCGGCGCCGCCGCCGCGATCGAGCTGGATCGCGAGCGGGTCTGGGCATTGCTCGCGAAACCCGGCCATATCGTCCTGATGCGCCATGCGGATGCGCCCGGGACCGGGGATCCGGCCGGCTTTCGCATCGGCGACTGCACAACGCAGCGCAATCTCGGCGAGCGCGGGCGTGAGCAGTCCCGCCGCCTCGGTGCGGAACTCCGGCGCCGCGCCGTCCCTGTCGCGCTCGTGCTGACAAGCCAGTGGTGCCGGGCGCGCGAGACGGCCGCGCTGATGGCGCTCGGCCCCGCCGAGGACGAACCGGCGGCGCTGAACTCCTTCTTCGGGCGCCCCGGGGAGCGCGAAGCCGCCACCGCCGCGCTGCGGCGGCGGCTCGCGGCGCTGCCGGCGGATGCGGGGCTGGTGGTGATGGTGACGCATCAGGTCAACATCACGGCCCTGACGGGCGTGTTTCCGGCCTCCGGCGAGATGGTCGTGCTGAAGCGGGACGATCAGGGTGGCGTCGTGACCGTGGGTCGGCTGCCTGCGCCCTGATGCCGGCGGAGCCCGCCGCTTCAATTCGCCGTGACGGGCCCGCAACCGACTGGCCTGCCGGGCGGTTGTACCTATCTGTCAGCCAAGGGTCCGATCAGGAGATGACGATGCGCCGGCAAGCCAGATTCTCGCTGTTCGCGGTCGCGGCGGCGATGCTTTTCGCCCTTCCGGAGGCGGAGGCGCAGCAGCGTATCCGGTCGAGCGCCGGCGACCTCACGGTGGAGACGGTGGCGGGCGGGCTCGAACATCCCTGGGGACTCGCCTTCCTGCCGGACGGGCGGATGCTGGTGACAGAGCGGCCGGGGCGGCTGCGGCTGGTGGGGGCGGACGGCAAGCTGTCTGCGCCGATCTCCGGTGTGCCAAACGTCGCAGGGCGCGGGCAGGGTGGGCTGCTCGATGTCGTCCTCGATCCCGGCTTCGTGCAGAACCGGATGATCTACCTCTCCTTCGCCGAGCCGCGGGCTGGAGGCAGCGGCACCAGCGTCGCACGCGCCCGCCTCAACGAGCGCGGCACGGCGCTGGAGGGCACGAAGGTGATCTTCCAGCAGATGCCGACGGTCTCCAGCAATCTGCATTTCGGCTCGCGGCTCGTCTTCGACCGCACCGGCGCGCTCTTCGTCACGGTCGGCGACCGCTACGGCCAGCGCGACCAGGCGCAGAACCCGGCCAATCATATCGGCAAGATCATGCGGATCGCGCCCGAGGGCGGGGCGCCGGCCGACAACCCGAAGGTCGAGGGCTGGCAGCCGGAGATCTGGTCGATCGGCCATCGCAATGTCCAGGGCGCGGCGCTGCACCCCGAGACCGGCCAGCTCTGGACGGCCGAGCACGGCGCGCGCGGCGGCGACGAGGTCAACACGCCCAAGGCCGGCCGTAATTACGGCTGGCCGGTCGTGACCTTCGGCATCGACTATTCCGGCGCCAAGATCGGCGAGGGGACGGCTAAGGCCGGCATGGAGCCGCCGCTGTTCTACTGGGACCCCTCGATCGCGCCGTCGGGCGCGGCTTTCTACACCGGCGCCGTCTGGCCGGCCTGGAAGAACTCGCTCTTCGTCGGCGGTCTCGCGGGCCAGATGCTGGTTCGGCTCTCCACGCAAGGCGAGGCCGTGACCGGGCAGGAGCGGCTGCTCGAGGGGCTCGGCGAACGCATCCGCGACGTGCGCCAGGGGCCGGACGGGTTTTTGTACCTGCTGAGCGACGCGCCCGACGGGAAGCTGCTGCGGGTCCGGCCGGCAAAGTAGCGGCGAGGGGCTGCAGGGGCGGGCCCGCCGGCTTGCCGGTGAGCGGCCGGATCGGCGCAAGCGCTCGTGCGCCGCCGCGATTTCTGTTACCGCGCTTCCCGGCTCAAGGTTCGGAAAGCTCAGGCGATGCAGGACGGCACTCTTTCGATCGGGATCATCGGCGCAGGTATCATGGGCGAGCGCCTGCTGAGCGCCATCCTCGATCAGTCTCCGCCGCTGGTGACGGTCGGTGGCGTCTGGGATCCGGCACCGTCGGCGATGGCGCGCATGGCCGCGACCTTTCCGCAGGTTCCGCGGCTGGCCGATGCCGCGGCGATCATCGCCGCCAGCGACTGCGTCTACATCGCTTCGCCGCCGGCGTTCCATCTTGGTCACGCCCGTGCCGCGATCGCAGCCGGAAAGAGCGTGTTCTGCGAGAAGCCCTTGGCGGTCGACGTCGAGGATGCGCGCGCCTTCGTGGCAGAGGCCGGCAACCGGGGGGCGGTCAACTTCCCCTTCGCTTCCTCGCTTGCGGTCGCAACGCTGATGGACTGGATCGCGCAGGGCGCCGTCGGCACGGCCTCGCGCATCACGATCGAGGTCGCCTTCGCGACCTGGCCCCGCTCCTGGCAGGCCGATGCCGCCGCCTGGCTGGACGGCCGGCAGCAGGGGGGCTTCACCCGCGAGGTCGTGTCGCATTTCCTCTTTCTGAGCCGCAGGCTGTCCGGTCCGCTGCACGGTCTCTCCGGGCGCGCGGCGTTTCCGGAGGCCGGTCGGTCGGAGCGCTCGATCGAGGCGACGCTGATGGCCGGCGACATCCTGGTCGACCTCAAGGGCAGCGTCGGCAGCACGCCGAAGGACGACCACAACATCTGGATGCTGGAAGGCGACAGGGGTGCAGTGCGGCTCTGCGACTGGTCGGTCGCCGAACGCCGGCTACCCGATGGCAGCTGGGAGCGAGCGCCCGATGCCCTGCCGCAGGCAGAGGCGCGCCCGATCGCCCTCAGGCGCCAGATCGAAGGGGTGGTCAGGCTCACGCGCGGGGAAGCGCACCATCTCGCGACGCTGGCCGAGGCCCTCGATGTTCAAGAGATCGTCGAGGCCATTCTCGCTGATGGCCGGAGAGCCGCGGGGTAACCAAAGCCTGACATCAGACAATCTCGGCCAGCCGCGTATCCTGCGACAGCACCAGGCACCAATGCGGCTCGAAATCGGCGCCGAGCGGCCAGACGAAGTCCTCGAAGATCGCCAGCAGGCGGGACTGGTAGCGCTCGAACCAGGCGCGCTGGCAGAGTACGAACTTGGTCGCGCCGACGATGGTCTCGCGATCGATGACGCAGAGGGGGACGATGTCGGGATTGGCCTCGAGATAGGCCTGCACGGCGACCATCAGCGTCGGGTAGCCGGGGTGGAGCATGTCGTCGAGGACGATCAGCCCGCCCTCGGCGAGGCAGGCGGTCGCCAGCGTGAGGTCGCGGCCGAGCGCGGCGCGGGAATGTTCGCCGTCGATGTGGATGAAGCGCAAGGGAACGCCGCCGGCCTGTGCGAGGAGGTCGGCGGGCGCCATCGCGCCGGCATCGCCCTTGATCGTGCGGCGGCGCTCGGGGCCAATGCCATGGCGGGCGCAATTGGCCTCGAAGCGCTGCTCCACGCCGTCATCGGGCCAGGAGAAGATGTCCAGCGCCAGCGCGATCTCATCCTCCTCCAGCGCATGGGCGAGCGCGATGAAGAAGCGGCCCTCGAAGGCGCCAATCTCGGCGATGGGGCCGCGTAACCCTTCCTCCGTCTGCAGCCGCAGCAGCCTTGCGCAGATCGCCGCGGCGAAGCGCGAGGACATGCCGACGACCTGGTCGTAGCCATCGGAAAGATAGGCCTCGACGGCGGGATGGCCGGAAGAGGGGATTGCGCGCGCCAGATCGTGATTCATCGTGCCACTGTGACGATGCGGCAGAGCGCTGTCACGCGGCATCGGGCTCAGCCCGGACGGTCAGGCCTTGGCGTGGAAGATGAAGAAGGCGCCGGCCGCGATCAGCGCGAAGCCGATGGCGTGGTTCCAGGTCAGGCTCTCCTTCAGCCAGAACACCGAGAAGCCGGCGAAGACGGTCAGGGTGATGACCTCCTGCATCGTCTTGAGCTCGGCGGTGGAATAGACGGCCGAGCCGATGCGGTTGGCCGGCACCGCCAGCATGTATTCCGGCAGCGCGATCATCCAGCTCGCCAGGATCGCGAGCCAGATCGCCGTGCTCTTGTAGCTGAGATGGCCATACCAGGCGAAGGTCATGAAGACGTTGGAGCCGACCAGCATGGCGATCGGCAGGACGTGTGCGGCGGTGACGGAGGGCATCGGGCTTGATCCTGTGGCGAGGCGAGGCCGGGAACGCCCGGCAATCCGGTCTGTTCCGACTGTCGGGTCAACTCAGCCGAAGCGCAGCTTCATGGTGAGGATGAGCAGCACGAGGCAGAGCGTCAGCGCATTGGCGGCGACGACCGGCCAGGAGCCGATATGCAGGCCATAGGTCAGCCAGAGCGCGGTTCCAGCTGCAAAGAGCGACTGCGTCCAGAGCGAGATTGCTCGCGTGTCGCGGGTGCGGATGGTGCGCCAGGCCTGGGGCAGCCAGCAGAGGCTGGTGAGCGCGGCGGCGGCGAAGCCGAGGAGTTCGATCGAGGCGGGCGACATGGCGGGTTCCGGCGGGGCCTGCGCCCTCATAGCGGGATTCGCACGCGCGCGCTTCCCGGTGATGGTTAACCTCTCTTAACCGCCTCGCCCTAGTTTCGCGTCATTCCTGCGATTCGGTGGAGACCATGCGCGCAACGATCCTGGCCCTGCCCCTCGTCCTCATCGCCTCGGTCGCTTCGGCGCAGGGCAGCTTCTCCTCCTGCCTGTCCGGCCTGCGCAGTGACGCCGCCGCCAAGGGCGTGTCCGGCGCCACCTTCGACCGCGCCATGGCCGGCGTCGAGCCGGACATGAAGATCATCGAGGCGATGAACAACCAGCCGGAGTTCAAGACCCCGATCTGGGATTATCTCGGCACGCTGGTCGACGAGGAGAAGGTGGCGGAGGGGCGCGCCATGATGCGCCAGCACGCCTCCGTGCTCGCGGCCGCCGAACAGCGCTTCGGCGTCGACCGTCATACCATCGCTGCCGTCTGGGGTGTCGAGAGCGATTTCGGCAAGGCCAAGGGTCGCTGGCCGCTGGTTCAGGCGCTCTCCACCGGTGCCTGCCTGGCGCCGCGCCGCAACGCCTTCTTCAAGGGCGAACTGATCGCGACGTTGCAGATCATCCAGCGCGGCGACGTCCGGCCCGAGCGATTGTTCGGTTCCTGGGCCGGCGCGTTCGGCCACACCCAGTTCATCCCCTCGACCTATCTCCGTCTCGCGGTGGACGGCGATGGCGACGGGCGGCGCGACCTTGTCGATTCGATCCCCGACGCGCTGCATTCGACCGCCAATTTCATGGACAAGGCGGGCTGGGTTACTGGCGCGACCTGGGGCTACGAGGTGCGGGTGCCGCGCGGTTATGGCGGCTCGACGGGGCGCAATCCGAAGCGCCCGCTCTCGCATTGGGCGGGTCAGGGAATCGTCAAGTTCGACGGTTCGCCGCTCACCGGCACGGGCAATGCCGGGCTCTTGATGCCGGCCGGCCGCAACGGACCCGCCTTCCTCGTCTTCAAGAACTACGATGCCGCCTACAGCTACAATGGCGCCGACTCCTACGCCTTGGCCATCTCCCTCCTTTCCGACCGGCTGCGCGGCCGGCCGGGCGTGCAGGGCGAGTGGCCGACCGACGATCTGCCGCTTTCGCGCGAGCAGCGACGCGAATTGCAGCGGCTCCTGATCGCGCGCGGCTACAATGTCGGCGAGCCGGACGGCGCCGTCGGCTCGCTGACGCGCGCGGCGATCCGGGATGTCGAGGCCAAGATCGGCATGCCCCCGACCGGGCGGCCGGGCGAGAAGGTGCTGCGCGCGCTGAAGAGCGGGCGGGTTTGATCTGCCATCGTGCTCGGGCTTGACCCGAGCATCTCCTGCACGCGATTCTCGGGTCTGCGCTCCGCTTTGTCCGAGAATGACGCACCATGACCCGCCGCCTGATCTCCACCGGTTCGCCTTTCGAGACCGCCTTCGGCTATTCGCGCGCCGTGATCGACGGCGATCTCGTCTTCGTCGCCGGCACGACCGGCTACGACTATGTCACCATGACCCTGCCGGAGGATGCGGCCGCGCAGGCACGCAACATCTTCCGCACGCTCGAGGCCGTGCTGACGGAGGCCGGCGCCTCGCTCGCGGGCGTGGTGCGGGCGCAGTATTTCGTCACCGACCGGGCCTATTGCGAACCGGTGCTTTCCGTCTGCGGCGAGGTCTTCCGCGAGGTGCGGCCCGCCGCGAGCATCTATGTCGTGGCCGGCCTGCTCAAGCCCGAGATGAAGGTCGAGATCGAGGTGACCGCGCGGCTGGCGCGGCCCTGACACCGCGTCCACGCCGCTTGCATGCGGGGGGCGTGCGCCCTAATCAGCCGCCATTGCAGGTTCAAGAAGCGGCGAGGCGACGACCATGGCGACCCATAAGCTCCTGATGCTCCCCGGCGACGGCATCGGCCCCGAGGTGATGGGCCAGGTCGAGCAGATCGTCTCCTGGTTCGGCAAGCAGGGGCTCGCTTCCTTCGAGATCGAGAAGGGGCTCGTCGGCGGCGCCGCCTATGACGCCCACAAGCAGGCGATCTCGGAAGGCGACATGAAGCTCGCCCAGCAGGCGGACGCGGTGCTCTTCGGCGCCGTTGGCGGGCCGAAATGGGCGGATGTGCCCTATCAGCACCGCCCGGAAGCGGGCCTGCTGCGGCTGCGCAAGGATCTCGGCCTGTTCGCGAACCTGCGCCCGGCGATCTGCTATCCGGCGCTGGCCTCGGCCTCCTCGCTCAAGCCCGAGGTGGTCGAGGGGCTCGACATCCTGATCGTGCGCGAGCTCACCGGCGGCGTCTATTTCGGCGAGCCGAAGGAGATCGTGACGCTCGAGGACGGCTCCAAGCGCGGCATCGACACGCAGCTCTACACCACGCCCGAGATCGACCGGATCTGCCGCGTCGCCTTCGAGCTGGCGCGCACCCGCCGTAACAAGGTCTCCTCGGCCGAGAAGCACAACGTCATGAAGACCGGCGTGCTCTGGAAGCAGACGGTCACCGCGCTGCACGCCAAGGACTACGCCGATGTCGAGCTCGAGCATGTGCTCGCCGACAATTGCGCCATGCAGCTCGTGCGCTGGCCCAAGCAGTACGACGTCATCGTCACCGACAACCTCTTCGGCGACATCCTCTCGGACGTGGCGGCGATGCTGACCGGCTCGCTCGGCATGCTTCCTTCCGCCTCGCTCGGTGCCGAGGACCCGGCCACCGGCAAGCGCAAGGCGCTCTACGAGCCCGTCCATGGCTCGGCGCCCGACATCGCCGGTAAGGGGCTGGCGAACCCGATCGCGATGATCGGCTCCTTCGCCATGGCGCTGCGATACTCCTTCGGTGCCGTCGAGGCCGCCGACCGACTCGAAGGCGCGATCGCCGACGTGCTGGGCTCCGGCACGCGTACCAAGGACATCGCGGCGCCCGGCACTAACGCGGTGTCGACCAGCGAGATGGGCCAGGCCATCGTCAAGGCGCTGGAGGCGCGCGGCTGAGGGAGGCCTCGTCATTGCGAGCGCAGCGAAGCTGTCCAAGGCCTGCCCTGAACCTCTGGATTGCTGCGTCGCTGCGCTCGTCGCAATGACGAAACCCAATGTCGCGGGTGGCTCACCTCTCCCCCTCGTGAATTGCGTGAGGCGCGCGGCCATGCGCTAGAGTGGCGGCATCCGAAACGGAGCGATGCCGGTCCGATGCTGATCAAGAACCGTCCGAGCTGGGCCATTCCCGAGAGCGAGGCGACGCCGGAGGCGGTGTTCTTCAACCGCCGCGCCTTCATGGCCGGCGGGGCCGGGTTGATCGCGGGCGCCGCGCTTCCCCGCGCGGCTGCGGCCCAGACCGCCGATCCAACGCTCGATCTCTACCCTGCGAAGCGCAACGCCACCTATACGCTCGACCGGGCGATGACCGACGAGGATCTGGCGTCGAGCTACAATAATTTCTACGAGTTCGGCACGTCCAAGGACATCGTCGCCGCCTCGAAGCGGCTGGTGAGCCGGCCCTGGACGATCGCGATCGACGGCATGGTCGAGAAGCCCTTCGAGATCGGTTTCGACGACCTCGTACGCAAGCTGCCGCTGGAAGAGCGGCTCTACCGCTTCCGCTGCGTCGAGAGCTGGTCGATGGCGGTGCCGTGGACGGGCATCCCACTCAAGGCTTTCGTCGACTACGTCAAGCCGCTCTCGGGGGCGAAGTACATCCGCTTCGAGACCTTCCTCAACCCGCGCATGGCGCCGGGCCAGTCGGCCCGCTGGTATCCCTGGCCCTATACCGAGGGGCTGACCCTGGCCGAGGCGACGAACGAGCTGCCGCTGCTGGTGACGGGCATCTATGGCAAGCCGATCCCGAGCCAGCACGGCGCCCCGGTGCGGCTGATCGTGCCGTGGAAATACGGGTTCAAATCGGTGAAATCGATCACCAAGATCAGCTTCGTCGCGGAGCGGCCCAAGACCTTCTGGGAGGGGCTGCAGCCCGCCGAATACGGCTTCTGGGCCAATGTGAACCCGGCCGTGCCGCATCCGCGCTGGACCCAGGCGAGCGAGCAGTTGCTCGGCTCGCGCGACCGGCGCCCGACGCTGCTCTACAATGGCTATGAGGAGCAGGTCGCCGGGCTCTATAAGGGGCTGGACGGCGAGAAGCTGTTCATGTGAGCGGGTGACGGCGCGGCCGGCGATGGCCTAGGATGGCGCCATGCCGTCCTTCTGCCTCTTCCCGACACCGGTCGGCCGCTGCGCCCTGGTCTGGCGCGGCGACCGCATCATCGGCGCCCAGCTGCCGGAGTCCGACGAGGACACGGCCCGCCGGCGGCTGGCGCGGCGCTTCCCGCAGGCCGTCGAGGCGACTCCGCCTGCCTTCATCGCGGCGGCGATCGCGGACATCATCGCGCTGCTGACGGGCGAGGCGCGCGATCTCTCCCATCTGCCCGTCGATCTGGATGCTGTGCCCGCCTTCGAGCGGCGCGTCTACGAGGTTGCCCTGAGCATTCCGCCCGGCGAGACGATGACCTATGGCGCGGTTGCCGCCCGCCTCGGCCAGCCCGGCGCGGCGCGAGCCGTCGGGGTCGCGCTCGGCCGCAATCCGGTGCCGATCATCGTGCCCTGCCACCGCGTGCTCGCGGCCGGCGGGCGGACCGGCGGCTTCTCGGCCGAGGGCGGCGTCGAGACCAAGCTGCGCCTCCTGACGATCGAGAAGGCGCGCACGGATGCCACCCCCGGCCTGTTCGAGGCCCTGCCGCTGGCGGCGCGGCCTTCGCGGGCGGCGGGATGAACGCGGCGCGGCCCGTCCGCGTTGCCTGCTCTCACAGACCCCTTCCGCACCACGACGACCCCTTCCGCACCACGACTAAGGAGAGTCCCCTTCATGGCCCCGTTCAAGCTCGCCATCATCGTCGGCAGCAACCGCAAGGCGTCGATCAACCGCAAGCTGGCGCAGGCGCTGGCGAAGCTGGGCGAGGGCACCTTCACGGCGACCTTCGCGCCGATCGACGACCTGCCGATGTACAATCAGGATCTCGAGGTCGAGGCTTGGCCGGAGAAGGCGACCCGGCTGAAGGAGGCGATCGCGGAGGCCGATGCCGTGCTGGTGGTGACGCCGGAGCACAACCGCTCGATCCCCGCCGTGCTGAAGAATGCGATCGACTGGGCCTCCCGTCCCTCGGGCAAGGGCGTCTGGGGCGGCAAGCCCGTTGCCATCATCGGCACCAGCCCGGGCGGCGTCGGCACCGCCTGCGCCCAGCAGCATCTGCGCGACATCCTCGGCAACCAGGGCGCGCTGGTGATGGGCGGCCAGATGTTCATCACCTGGAAGGAGGGACTGGTCGACGAGGCCGGCACCGTCACCGTCGAAGCGACGCGTGAGTTCCTGCACAAGTTCATGGAGCGGTTCACCGGTCTGGTCGGCAAGCTCGCCGGCTGAGCGCTGGGCGGCCTCGCGCCGCGCAGCAGCCAAAAAAAAGGGCCGGCGTCCCGCGAGGGAGCCGGCCTTTGAAGTTTGAAACATCCGGCTCAAACGCCAAACATCTCAGAGGGGAACGGCTGAAACGAACTCGATGCCGGGAGGAGATAGCAGAGCCCGTTCCGAACAACCGTGAATGCTATATCGGTCGCCATATGCCTTTTCGCAATGCAGCATTGGTTGGGTCCGCCATGCGTAAATTGCATGAACCGCGGTCATATGGCGCAATTTGAGCCTAAATCATTGATAAATATGCGCGTAGCGCAATCGATGGATCGCGCTGCGACAAGCATCTGGCAAGAAACCACTGCAGCGCAGCACAAAATCGCGGCAGTCGGCGGGAACGACGAGCAGCGCCGGGCGTTTTCGTCGCCCGGCGCGATCCGAATCAGGCGGCCTGCGGGCTGCGATCAGTAGGTCCAGCGCTGGGCCTTCTGGATCAGGAAGTCGCGGAAGACCTGGACGCGGGCGACCGACTTCATCTCTTCCGGATAGACCAGATAGCTCTCGAGCTGCGGCATCTCGGTCTCGCGCATCAGCTGCACCAGCGGCGAGCCCGTCTCGATCAGGTAATCGGGCAGGACGGCGATGCCGGCGCCCGAATCGACCGCGCGCTTCATCGCCGTGATGTTGTTGACGGTGAGGTGGATCGGGCGGGGATTGCGCTGGTCGCGGCCCAGTGACCCGAGCCAGTGCACTGCCGTCAGATAGGACGGGGAGGTGCCGCCGAAGGAGAGGATGCGGTGATTGTCCAGATCCTCATGGGTCTTGGGCTCGCCGAAGCGCTTCACATAGGCCGGCGAGCCATAGACATGGAAATGGACGGTGAAGAGCTTGCGCTGAATCAGGTCCGGCTGCTGCGGCTGACGCAGGCGGATGGCGATGTCGGCCTCGCGCATCGACAGGTCGAGTTCCTCGTCGGTGAGGATGAGATCGACCTTGATGTCGGGGTAGAGATCGAGGAACTCGGCCAG
>NZ_JAUXYO010000214.1 GCF_030694325.1 Allobosea sp.
GGGCACCGGCGGCACCGGCGTCAGGGCCGGCTCGGCCGGCGCCGCCAAGGGAACCGCTACCGCGGGCGCCTGGGCGAGCGCATTGCCGGCGGCCTGCGGAGCGATCGGCGTGGCAGTGGCTGTGCCGGGACCCGGGAGGACCACGCGCGCCGGCATCGAGCGCGCCGCCTGCTGCACGTCGACCGGCTGCTCCTCGCGGCTGACGACCTTGGTCTGGCCGGACTGCTGATCGCCGGGCCGCTCGTAGATCTGCTTGTTCTGATTGGGAATCTCGGCGCCGCCCGGATTGACCGGCTCGACCTTCGTCGGCCCGGTCGCAGCGGCGATCGTCGGCGGCTGGCCATCGGCCGTCTTGGGAGTGCCGCGCATCGACATCACCGTGCCGACGCCGACCACGCCGACGACGATCAGGGCCGCCGCGGCATAGAGCCCCTTGCGCGAACGGCGCGGCTCGAGATCCGGCAGGTCCTCGTCAGCGGGAACGGCGTGATAGGCCTGCAGATCCTCGGAAGGCTGCGGCACGTAGGCGGCATGGCCGTCCGGCATCTCGTCGAGATCGCGCGCCGTCGGCACCGACGCCGGCGCCGCGGCCCGGACATAGGGCTGCTGCGGCTGGGCCGGTTCGAAGCCCTGATCGGCATCGTCGAAACGCGGCTCCGCGCGGACCGGGGCAGCGGCGGGCGCGGCCCGCACCGGTTCGTTGCGGCGCAACAGCGCCTCGAACTCGTCGAGGGCGCCTCGCAGCTCGGCCGGCGGCTGCGACTGCGCGGCGACGGCCTGGAAATGGCTGACGGCGTCGAGCGGAACGTCCCGGGCCGGCGCGGCGGGGCGCACGGCCTCGCGGCCGATGCTCGACGGCAACGGAGAGGGTTCCGGCGCAGGCACGGGCGCAGGCCAGGAGGCGGCCCGCTGCTGGCCCGCGGCCGGGCCGCGATGACCGAAGATATCCTTCAACGGATCACCCTGATCGACGATGCGCGTCAGCTCCGCCAGCGGATCGGCCGGCTGGCCGGAGCGCGGCACCTGGCCGGCGCTGCGAAGCTGGCGCTCGAGATCCTCGAGATCGAGGGCGAAACGGTTTCTAGCTGGCTCACTCATGGCACGATCCATTCCAGCGCAGGCCACCAGCGCGAAAGGGAACGCCCTCTACCCCGCGCGGTCAACCTGACCTTGTGCGCGCCGAGAGCCCTGCGGCCGTCAACGCATCTCTTCCGGCGCCGCAACTCCGGCGACAGCCAGACCGGAAGCAAGGACGCTGCGCACCGCATGCACAAACGCCAACCTCGCCACAGTCGACTCTCGATCAGTTTGATTAACGAACCGTAATTGCGGCGAGTCTTTGCCCTTGTTCCACAAAGAATGGAACGCGCTGGCCAGCTCATGCACGAAGAAGGCCACGCGATGTGGCTCATGCGCCGCCGCAGCGCCTTCGATGATTCGCGGATAGGCCGCGATCAACTTGACGATGCCGATTTCGGCCTCGTCGGTGAGGCGGGCGAGATCGGCCCGGGCCAGCGCCTGCGGGGTGACATCGAGATCGGGAAAGGCCTCGCGCGCCTGCCGGAAGATCGAGGCACAGCGCGCATGGGCGTACTGGACGTAGAAGACCGGATTGTCCTTCGACTGCTCGACCACCTTGGCGAGATCGAAGTCGAGCGTCGCGTCGTTCTTGCGGAAGATCATCATGAAGCGCACGGCATCGCGGCCGACCTCGTCGATGACCTCGCGCAGCGTGACGAAATCGCCGGAGCGCTTCGACATCTTCACCGGCTCGCCGTTGCGCAGCAGCTTGACGAGCTGGCAGAGCTTGACGTCGAGCGCGCCCTGCCCGGCCGTGACCGCCTTCACAGCCGCCTGCATGCGCTTGACATAGCCGCCATGGTCGGCCCCCCAGACGTCGATCATCTGCGGAAAGCCACGGATGAACTTCGAGCGGTGATAGGCGATGTCGTTGGCGAAATAGGTGTAGCTGCCGTCCGACTTCAGCAGCGGCCGGTCGACATCGTCGCCGAACTGGGTGGCGCGGAACAGCGCCTGCTCGCGGTCCTCCCAATCCTCGTCCTTCTGGCCCTTGGGCGGGGGCAGCCGGCCCTGATAGATCAGATCACGGGCGCGCAGATCGGCGATCGTCTCGGCGACGACGTCGACGCCGCCGTCGTTCTGCAGCGAGCGTTCGGAGAAGAAGACCTCGTGGACGACGCCGAGCGAAGCGAGATCGTCGCGGATCATCGCCATCATGCCGTCGATGGCTGCGGACCGAACCAGCGGCAGCCACTCGGCCTCCGGCTTCGCCAGCAACGCCTCGCCATGGGCCTTCGCCAGGCTCTGACCCACCGAGACGAGATAGTCGCCCGGATAGAGCCCTTCCGGGATCGTGATCGTCTCGCCCAGAGCCTCGCGGTAGCGCAGGAAGGCGGAGCGGGCGAGCACGTCGACCTGCGCCCCGGCGTCGTTGATGTAGTATTCGCGCGTCACGTCATGGCCGGCGAAGGCCAGGATATTGGCCAGCGCATCGCCGAAGACGGCGCCGCGGCCATGGCCGACATGCATCGGCCCGGTCGGGTTGGCCGAGACATATTCGACATTGACCTTGGGCTGCGGCCTCGGCGCACCGCGGCCATAGTCGAGCCCGCGCTCGACCGCGTCCTTCAGGATCGCCGTGAACACCGAAGGCTGAAGCGTCAGGTTGATGAAGCCCGGTCCCGCGATCTCCGTCTTGACGATCTCGGGGGCCTTGGCGAGTTCCTCGACCAGCAGCGCCGCCAGCGCGCGCGGATTGGTGCCGGCTTCCTTGGCCAGCACCATTGCGGCGTTGGTGGCGAGATCGCCATGGGCCGGATCCTTCGTCGGCTCGACCACGACGCGGCCGAGATCGAGCCCGGCGGGCAGCGCCCCGCGCTCGGCGAGCGCCGCGAGCGCGGCGGCGACACGGGCGGAATAGGTCTCGAACAGGTTCATCGAATGTCGTCTTCGCGCTGTGGGGCAGCTTTCGGCGCCCCTTCCATCCTCAGCCCTCATCCTGAGGAGCGATCGCAGATCGCGTCTCGAAGGATGCTCCCGATGTCTCCGGACCCTCCTGGACCATCCTTCGAGGCGCCGCTGCGCGGCTCCTCAGGATGAGGACTGCTCGATTCCGAACGTCGGCATACGGCGCCCGGCCCTATCGCAGCGTGGGGGTCGCGTCAAACAGGCGCCGATGCTCGTCGAGCGCGTACCAGTCGGTCATGCCGGCGATATAGTCGGCCACCCGCCGCGCCACGCGCTGCGCGTCGAGGCCGTCGCACCCCGCGGCCCAGTCCGCCGGCATCAGGCCGGGATCGGCCCGGAAACGACCGAACAGGTCGCGCACCACCTGCGCCGCCTCGCGGCGGATCGGCGCGATGCGGGCATGGCGGTACATGTTCGGATAGAGGAAGGCCTTGATCTCGTGGTCGGCCGCCTCGATCTCCGCCGGGAAGGCGATGACAGGCCGGCCCGCCCGACGGACCGCATCGGCATCCGTCGGGGCGAGCGCCGAAAGCCTTGCTTGCGATTCGGCGATCGTGCCCTCGACGAAATGCGTGATCACCCGCCGCACCAGCTCGTTGGTGGCCCGGGCGGTATCCAGCCCCGGATGCAGGGCCTCGATCTCGTCGAGAAGCCCAGCCAGGAAGGGCACCGCGCGCAATTCGCCATGGCCGAAGAGCCCGGCCCGCAGGCCATCGTCGATGTCATGGGCGTTGTAGGCGATGTCGTCGGCGAGGGCCGCCGCCTGCGCTTCCGCCGAGGCGAAAGTGTCGAGCCAGAGGTCCTGCTTTGCCTGATACTCGACGATCGCGGCCGGGATGCCGGTCTGCGCATAGCGCTCCGTCGGCGAGCCATCGGCGTCCAGCAGGGGGCCGTTGTGCTTGACCAGCCCCTCGAGCGTTTCCCAGGTCAGGTTCAGCCCATCGAAACCGGCATAGCGCCGCTCCAGCCGCGTCACGATCCGCAGCGTCTGGGCGTTGTGGTCGAAGCCGCCGGCATCAGCCATGCACGCGGCCAGCGCATCCTCGCCGGTATGGCCGAAGGGCGTGTGGCCGAGATCGTGTGCCAGCGCCAGCGCCTCGGCGAGGTCCTCGTCGAGCCCGAGCGCCCGCGCCAGAGCCCGCGCGATCTGCGCGACCTCGATCGTATGCGTCAGCCGCGTCCGGAAATGGTCGCCCTCATGCGAGACGAAGACCTGCGTCTTGTGCTTCAGCCGGCGGAAGGCGGTCGAATGGATGATACGGTCGCGGTCGCGCTGGAACGGGTTGCGCGTCGGCGAGGCCGGCTCCGCGATGAGACGCCCGCGACTCGTCGCCGCCCGGCAGGCGTAAGGCGCGCGCCAGCGATCGCCGGGTTCGCGCCCGTGAGGCTCGCCGAAGACGGGGTTGAGTGGATGCGGCATAGCGGGTCCGTCGCCGCCCCGGCTTGTCGAGGGGCTGGGGCGCCATTACCTTTGCGGGCAACCAAGGTGCAAGGAGCTTCTGCTCCGGGAGATCGCCATGACCACCTCGCTCGAAGCCCCCGTGGGCGTCGCCGTGACCGAGAAGGCCGCCAGCCGCATCCTCGCCGTGATGGCGACGGAGCCACCCGGTTCGATGCTGCGCGTCAGCGTTGCCGGCGGCGGCTGCTCGGGCTTCCAATATGTCTTCGACGTCGATCGCGAGAAGGCGCCGGGCGACATCGTCATCGAGCGCGACGGCGCCACAGTGCTGATCGACGAGACCTCGCTCGATCTGCTCGCCGGCAGCACGATCGACTTCGTCGACGACCTGATCGGCCAGTCCTTCAAGATCACCAATCCGAACGCGACCAGTTCCTGCGGCTGCGGGACGTCGTTCGCGCTGTGATGCGTCATCGTCGGGCTTGCCCCGACCATCTCGGTGAAGAAGAGGCGCAATTCCCCCTCGGGCAAGAAGAGGCGCCGGTCGCAGCGTGAGATGCTCGGGTCGAGCCCGAGCATGACGCGAGGCGCTCAGTGCGAGCTCGGCGCCCCGCCCTGCTCCAGCCGGATCTCGGCGGCCATCAGGCCCTTCGGCCCGGGCCCGTAGCGCACCAGAACGACCTGTCCGGGAATCAGCTCGACGAGGCCGTAGCGGCGCATCGTCTCCATATGGACGAAGACGTCGGGCGAGTTCTCGCCGGCCGAGACGAAGCCGAAGCCGCGCAGCCGGTTGAACCACTTCACCGTCATGCGCTCGAGCCCGCTGGTCGGCGTGACCTGGACATTGGTGCGCGCCAGCGGCATCTCGGAGGGGTGACGCGCGGCGGTGGTGTCGATCGAGAGTACGCGGATGGCTTGGCGGCCGCGCGGCTTCTCGACCGCTTCGAGCACGATGTGAGCCCCTTCGGCGATCGCATTGAAACCATCGCGCTTCAGGATGGTGACATGAACCAGAACGTCGGCCCCGCCATCATCGGGCACGACGAAGCCGTAGCCCTTGCTGACGTCGAACCATTTCACATAGCCGCCGATCTCGACGCCGACATCCGCGGCGAGGCCCTCGGGCCCGTCGAGCCGCATCACGCGATTGAGCGACTGGATCGGTCCCACCGGCCGCCGCCCGCCCTCACCGAACTCGTCGGACATTGACTACCCACCCCCGCCCGAAATGGCTTGATTCGCCTTGGCACGATACCACCCCCGGGGAGTCGCGATACAGCCGGCTTCGCGTCATCCACATCCGCGATCGTCGAAAAGCTCGATCGGCGCGGCTCATTGGGCTAGATCACGACCGGCGCGGCAGGGCGCTCGGCGGAGGATGGGATGCCCGATCTCGCGACACTGGCGCTCTTCGCCGCCGCCTGTGCGGTGCTGACCGCCACGCCCGGCCCCGACATGCTGCTGATCGCCTCGCGCAGCCTCGGCCAAGGCCGCGGCGCCGGCTTCCTGACCTATGCCGGCATCGCCGCCGGCAGCTATCTCCAGGCCTTCGCCGCGGCATTGGGCCTGTCGCAGCTCTTCCTGCTGGTGCCGGCCGCCTATGACGCGCTGCGTTTTGTCGGCGCGGCCTATCTCGCCTGGCTCGCCTGGACGACACTGCGCGCGCCCGCCGCCCTGTTCGCACCGCGCGCAGACCAGCCCCGGCTCAGGCTGCGGGCGATCTTCCTGCAGGGGATGCTGACCAACCTGCTCAACCCCAAGATGGCGCTGTTCATGCTGGCGCTGTTGCCGCAGTTCCTGAAGCCCGAGGCCGGGTCGATCATGCTTCAGGTAATCGTGCTGGCCACGATCCTGAACCTGATGGGCCTGATCGCCAACGGCATCGTCATCCTGACGGCGGGCCGGCTCGGCCGGGCGCTCGCCGCAAGGCCGCATCTCGCAGCCTGGCCGCAGCGGCTGATGGGCGCGGTGTTCGGGGCCCTGGCGCTGAGGCTGGCGTTGGCTTCGCGGGATTGACGCCCGCCGGGATCGAGTTGCCTGCTCTTTGATCGAGGGCAACGGTCCAAATTGGTAACGGCGCTCCCTTATCATGGTGCTGGCGCGCGCAAGCCCGACGGGCAGCGCATCGGGATCGCCGGCGGCGATCGGTGGCGGAAAGGTCGGTCTGGGAAAATGCCGAAGCGGCTTGTGTGGCGGGCTATCGCCGTCTTGATGATCGCACAGGCTCAGTCGGCTCTGGCCCAGCGGCTGGAACTGCCGGCAGGCGCGCCAACCGAACCCAAGGACCTCGCAATCCCGCGCGGCGCGGAACCCTTCGATCCCTACGAAGCGCTGCACGGCTCGCGCAGTTCATCGGCCCAGTGTTTGACCGTGCCTAACGGCTTCTGGATCGAATTCGATGGCAAGGGCGATTGCATCCGCGCCTATGCGCACGGGTTGAGTTCAGCCGATCATCCGGTGGTCCTGGTCTATTTCAGCGGCGACGTCTTGCTGAAGACCAGGACGGCCGTGCGCTTCGTGGCCCCGACATATGAGCGGCGCTCTCCCGATGGGCTCCAGCGCGATATGGCGCGATGGTCCCAGGAGGCGGGGCGTCCGGCCATATTCCTGGCACGCCCCGGCATGTTCGGATCGTCAGGCGATCACAATGCGCGCCGCGAATTCCGCGAGGTGATGCTGATGGACCGCGCGCTCGACGCCATCAAACATCGCTATCGTGTCTCGCGCTTCGTTCTCGCGGGTCAGTCCGGCGGCGGGCAGATCGCGGCGGCGCTCTTGAACCGGCGGCACGACATTTCGGCCGTGGCCCTGTCGTCGGCATTGGTGTCCGTGCGCGAGGTCACGCGGTACTGGGACCGGCGCCGGACGGTTCAGAGCACCAACATCCCCGCTCTTCACGATCCCATCGACCATGTCGGGAGGATTGCCACCCATCCCAAGCCGCAGGTCATCGTTCTGTCGGATCGCGAGGATCGGATCGTTCCCTATGAGAGCCAACTGGCCTATGTGCGGCGGCTGCAGGCGACTGGTTTCGAACCGCTGCACGTGCTGATGACGGCTCCGGACAAGACCCGGCATGCGCTGGCGCGTCACGGCCGGCGCGCAGCCGCGATGATGGCGCGCGGCGACTCGATCGCGACCATCAGGGCCGAGCTGGAAAAACAGCCGTCTCAGGCAGATCCCTGAAGCAACGGTCTTCTCGACGCGAAACCGTCAGGCCGCGGCGGCCGCGACGCCCAGCAGCACCGCGACGACGGCCGACAGGCCGAGCCGCAGCCGGCCATACCACTCGGCGGCGACCTCGCGGCAGTACAGCCCGTAATCCATCAGCCCGAGCAGCACGAAGGCGACGCAGAGCGTCCACAGCGCCGCGCCCGGCGCCAGCAGCGTCGCGCCCCAGCCGATCAGCGCCGGCACCACCGCGATGACGAAGTCGCGCCGCTGCGTCGCCTCGCTCTCATAGCCCATGGCGATGCCCCAGCGTACGCCGCCGAGGAAGGAGAGGATCGCGACCCCATAGACGATCAGCGCCTGCGTCAGCCGCTCGCCGCCGCCGATGCCCGGCACGGCAAAACCGGCCGCCAGCCCGGCGGTGCAGGCCAGGAACGGGATGACCCCGGCCGCGCCGAGTGCGAGGGCGGCGGAGGGAATGGTTTTCTCGCTGGACATGGACGGCCTTCGACGGATCTGCGGACGACGGGATGGCGACGCCCTGCCCGCATAGCCTTTTTCGACGTAGCCTCAAGCTGTTTGGCAGCCCTGGTACCGAAAGGTCGCAGGCACATGGAATGCGCAGGCGGAGCCGGCATCATCCCGGCGTCCGCCCGGATCACGGCCTGCGAGCGTTGCGCCATCCGCACGGCCTGCGCGCGCGGCAACGGCACGCCGCCTCACATCCGATGTAGCCGCCCCTGCGATCAGCCCTGGGACGTTACGACCCGCGCCGGCTTCTCCGTGCGGGTCGGTTTCACCATCAGAGTTTCCGGAACTGAAATGCCTCCGCGAAAGTCAGCGCGACCATGTCGCCGCGCCTGAGGCGCCGGAGATCGTTCTGGATGGCGGGATCGGACACCGTATGGGTGCGTGCTCCCGCCGGCCCGACGTAGTTGACGATGCGGGTCGCGGGATCGAAGCTCTCGAACCGCGCCGTCAGCGTGAGCGAGCGCACGACGAATTTCTCCGGCAGCCCCTGGAAGGAGGCATCACTGACCGCCTCCGAGTAGACGATGCTGGGCTCAGCGCCCCTGCGAGCCCGCTTGACCCCGAGGATCACGCCTTCGACGCGTCGGATTTCGACCCGATCTCCGGCATTGATGTTCTGCAGATCGCCGAACAGCGCCGGAACCGCGACCTGCCAGACGTTCCTGCCCTGGCGGACGCGGACGATCCGTTCGGCGGGTTCCACGTCGACGACCTCGACCTCCAACCGCTCGACCTCGACCGGGCCGAGGCCTGCGACGATGACCGTCTGGGTCGAGACCACCGGGGAGGATGCGCAACCTGCCAGCCCTGCCGCCAGCGACATCGCAAGGACAATACTCATCTGCTTCAGCATCGGAGCTCTCCATCAGATCGACAGCTAAGGGTTCAGTAGCGAACAGGTCGTCGCACCACGGCGCGCCCGGGAGTGACGACCACGGGTCGCGGCGCGACCACGACCGGCTTCGGGGCGACCGCGACAGGACGACGGACGACCACGGCTCCGCCGGAGGAGACGCAGCCGGCGCGAACCACGCCGCGCGCACAGACGACGGCATTCGCGTCGCTCGAAAAGAATGTCGTTGAACTGCCGACCAGGCAGATCGTCATCAGGATCTTTTGCATAGCTCGCTCCCCGCCGACCCTTCGTCAGCTGGGCCGTTGCGGCGACGCTATACCCAATCGAACCGCCTGTCCTTGGGTAAAGTCGAGAAAACGACACCTGCCCGAGGCGACCGTGCGGACGCCGCTTGCCGGTCTCCCGGTACCATTCTGGCCTTGGGACCCTACCCCGCCAGCGGCCCCAGCGCCGCGCCGATCTCCGCCCGCACCACCAGATCGGCGATCGCGTCCAGTTCCGTCGGCTCGCGGTTGACGATGATCAGCGTCGCTGCCCGGCGCTTGGCGATGACCGGCAGCGTCGCCGCCGGATAGACCACGAGCGAGGACCCGAGGACGAGGAAAAGCTCGGCCTCCAGAGCCAGTTGCTGGGCCCGGATCATCTTGTCCTGCGGCATCGCCTGGCCGAAGGAGATCGTCGCGGATTTCACCGGTCCCCCGCAGGCGGCACAGTCCGGCGGCTCGCCGGTGGCCTCGAAGACGGGGCGGATCTCGGCCAGCTCGTGCCGGCGGCCGCAGCCCAGGCAGGTCGCATAGGTGCCGTTGCCATGCAGCTCGATCACCTGCGCGTCGGGCACGCCCGAGGCCTGGTGCAGCCCGTCGATGTTCTGGGTGATGATCGCGGGCGCCCGGCCCTGCCCGACCAGCCGCGCCAGCGCGCGATGGCCGGCATTGGGCGCGGCGCCGGCATAATGGTCGTCCATCGCGAATTTGCGCCGCCAGGCCTCGGCCCGCGCCTCGCGGCTCTTGACGAAGGTCTCGAACGGGATCGGCTTGTTGACCATCCAGGGTGAGCCCGCCGTCCGGAAGTCCGGCACACCCGATTCGGTCGAGATGCCCGCCCCGGTGAAGGCGACGATGCTGCCGGCGGCGTCCAGCATCGCATGCAGCGTCTCGATGGCGTCGTGAGTCTCGTCTGGCACGCAAATCGTCCCTATCCGTGATCAAGAGGGTATAAGATGGAGGGGCAGTCCAGGCAGCGTCTTTTCATCGCATTCGAGGCCCTCGTCGAGCAGGATGAGGTTGTCGGAGACCAACACTGTCATCCCGGACGCAGCGCAGCGGAGCTCCGGGATGACGCTCGGATAATCCGATCGCCCGTTGGTGCGATTGACGAAGGCCCACCCGCGTCCCAAAGCTGCCGGCCATGGCCGACACGACGCTTCCCGCCCTGAACCCCGACCTTCTCGACACCGCCACCCCGCCGATCCCGCAGGCGCAGGGCTGGGCGCGCGCCTATGACGGGCGCTCGGGCCCGCTGGTCGACCTTTCGCAGGCGGTGCCCGGATCGCCGCCGCCGGCCGCGCTGCTGGA
>NZ_JAUXYO010000217.1 GCF_030694325.1 Allobosea sp.
CGGCACCGCGACGCTGGCGACGCCGATCGGCCAGACCAGCCTCGGCAATTACATCTTCACGGGATTGCAGACGCAGAACTGGGTCTTCGTCGCCTTCGGCTGCGTCGCCGCAGCGGCGCTGGCGCTGACGGTCGCGGCCCCCAACCGCGTCTTCGTCCGGGGCCGCGGCATCGACGCCGAACTCGGCGGCCAGCTGCGCGTCGGCGGCACCCTGGCCGCGCCGCAACTCGACGGCGGTTTCGAACTGCGCCGCGGACGCCTCTCGGTGCTCAGCCAGCGGCTCGATTTCAGCCGCGGCCGGCTGACCTTCGCCGGCGGCACCCTGCCGGAGCTCGACTTCGTCGCGGAGACGCGTGCCGGCGACGTCACCGCACGCGTCGTCGTCACCGGCCCGGCCGACCAGCCCGCCTTCGCCTTCACCTCCGATCCGGACCTGCCGCAGGACGAGGTGCTCTCGCGACTGCTGTTCGCGCGCGCCTCCGGCTCGCTCTCGCCCTTCCAGGCGCTGCAACTGGCGCAGACGGCCGCCCAGTTCGCCGGCGGGGGCGGGGATGATTCCTTCGAGCGGCTGCGCAAGTCGCTCGGCGTCGACAATCTCGACATCGGGGTCGGCGCGGGCGGGCCGACGATCGGTGTCTCGCGCTATATCGGCGACAATGTCTCGGTCGGCGTGAAGGCCGGGGCGCGACCGGAGGACACCGGCGTCTCCGTCAACATCGACCTGACCCGCCGGCTCAAGCTCCAGGCCGAGACCAATGCCGAGGGCGGTGCGGCCGTCGGCGTCGGCGCCGAGTGGGAATACTGAAGCGCCGGGGGGAATCGCCCTGCGGCCTGCCGCTGCGCGCGCCCTGCGAGACACCCGTGATTCTGCCCTGGAACCGCTCCAAACCGGCCCTGCCGGCGGGGCGCGGTTAACAGCTGGTAAATTTCGGCGATCAAAGCGTGGCCTGCCTGCAACACCGGGTTCCAAAGCACCCCACAGGACCTCGCGGCGGCGTGATCGCGGTTGATCGGCGGAAGCGCTTTCGTATGGTTGTCCTGCGTCGGGACGTTCCCGGTCGCTGTTTTTCGTCTTCGCCTCTGAATGGTCAGGGACGCGGGCGAAAGACCGGGAACAAGCCGGTTCGGTGAATAGGGTCTCCTGGGGCCTCTCACCAACGAAGCGGTGGAAGCCCGAGGGTCTCGAAACTCTTTTGGAGGTTACCAATGAAGCTCGTTAAGAGCCTCCTCCTCGGTTCCGCCGCCGGCTTCGCCGCGGTCGCCGGGGCTCAGGCCGCCGACCTTCCCTCGCGGAAGGCCGCTCCGGTCGAATACGTTCGCGTCTGCTCCGCCTATGGCGCAGGCTTCTTCTACATCCCCGGCACCGAGACCTGCCTCCGCGTCGGCGGCCGCGTTCGCGCCGAGTACACGGTCGGCACCCGCTACGGTGAAGGTCAGGACGCTTACGGCACCCGCTCGCGCGGTCGTCTGAACGTCGATGCCCGCACCGCGACCGCCTACGGCACGCTGCGCACCTTCTTCCGCTACGAGCTGACGGTTTCGTCGGGCTTCTACGCCGGCACCATCGGTGGCAACCAGGGCATCATCGCCCCCGGCCAGGCCCGCAACGGCCAGGGCGGTCCCGGCACCGCTTCGAACCTCGACCTGGCCTTCGTCCAGTTCGGCCCGATCACCGCTGGTCGCGCGCAGTCGTTCTTCGACTTCTACGCCAACGACTTCGGCTTCTCGACGCTGCGCACGGCTGACTCCCGTCTGAACCTGCTGGCCTACACCGCCACCTTCGGTTCGGGCTTCTCGGCCACCGTGTCGCTCGAAGACCGCAACACCGGCACCGGCCAGCGCGAAAACGGCGTCGTCAGCCCGCTCGCCGCCTCGGCCGTGCTCGGTCAGGACTTCCCGGACGTCGTCGCCTCGCTGCGCGTCGATCAGGGTTGGGGTTCGGCTCAGCTGTCGGGTGCCATCACCCAGCGCAACATCTCGAACACCGGTCCGCTGTTCACCGGCTCGAAGGATGAACTCGGCTTCGCCATTCAGGGCGGCGTCAAGGTCAACCTGCCGATGCTCGCCGCTGGCGACGTCCTGTTCTTGCAGGCCGCCTACGCCGATGGCGCGCTCGGCTATCTCGGCTGGGGTGGTCAGTTCGGCTCGGGTCGTCAGACGTCCTCGGTCGCCGGCAACCAGCTGATCGTCGCCGACTACGGCGTCTCGGCGTTCGGCAACACGAAGTCCGCCACTGGCTGGTCGATCGTCGCCGCGTTCCGTCACTTCTGGACCCCCACGCTGCGCACCGAGATCTACGGTTCGTATAGCGAGCTGAAGCTGGGCTACACCCTCGCTTCGCAGGCGGTCCCGGGCGTGGTCGCTCGTCCGCTCGATCCGAAGGAGCTCATCGTCGCTGGTAACCTGATCTGGTCGCCGGTTTCGGGTCTCGATATCGGTCTCGAGGTCATCTACACCCGCACCGAGCTGAAGCAGGCCGTGCTGGCTGCCAACAACGTCGGTGGCCGTCCGGTCCTGGCTGCCGGTGGCCGCCTGGTCAAGTCCGACGACGCCATCGCTGGCCGCTTCCGCATCCAGCGCGACGTCTGATCGTCTCAAGCGATCTCAGTCAGGAAGCCCCGGGGAAACCCGGGGCTTTTTTCTGTTTGGCGCTTCCTTGTGGCGCCGTGGCGAGGCCGTTCGCCTGTTGACAGGCGCGAAGCGAGACGCCTTCTTGGGAAGGTCGCCGCGTTCGACGGGGACCGCGATCTCCGCTCCGTCCGGAGCCCCTGTCGTGGCCTCTGCTCCGATCCGCGTGACGCCGCCTCCGGTGCTCGAGCCTCGACGCTTCCGGCCTGGGGCGCAGGGGCTTTGGGGGTGAGGGCATGTCGCAGCCGGGACGTTGGCTTTGGGGGCTGGTGCCGTTGGCCCTGCTCTGGGGCACCGGAAACTGGGTTCTCGACGAGACGATCGAGCGGGACGTGACGCGGCGGGCGGTCGCCGCGGCAGTGTCGGTCGCCGGCGAGGCGCCGGGGGCGCGCCCGGTGATGGCCCAAATCGACGGACGCGACGTCACGATCAGCGGCGAGGCCCTGTCAGCCGATGGCGCGGCGCGTGCCCTGGCGCGGCTGCGTGCGGAATTCGGCGTCCGGCGTGCGCTCGGCGGGCTGTCCCAGGTTGTCCCGCAACGCCCCTATAGCTGGTCTGCGACGCGCCAGGGCGATGTCGTGTCGCTCGGCGGCTTCGTCCCCGACGAGGAGACCGCCCGCGCACTCGTCGCGGCGGCGGAAAAGGCCCTGCCGGGGGCGAGGGTCGAGGACCGTCAGACTTTCGCGTTCGGCGCACCCGCCGGTTTCGGCACCATGGCGGCGGCGACGTTGGCCGAACTGCCCCAACTCGCCACCGGCAAGGTCGCGCTCGACGACGCGCGCTTCTGCCTCGAGGGCCGCGCGACCGGCCCGGACGCCTATCTCGCCTTGCAGGCCGCCCTCGGCCGTCTGGCGCGCGACGGATTCCAGGCCGTGCCCTGCAGCATCGAGCCGGCGGTCGTCGCACCCTATCGCTGGAGTGTCGAGCGGCTGCCCGGCGATGTGCTGCGCCTCGAGGGTTTCTACCCGTCCGACGCGGTGCGCCAGCAGATTCTCGCCCTGCTGCGCCGCGCTTTTCCCGGTCAGATCGCGGTCGAGGACCGGCTGAAGCCCGGCGCGGGTGAGCCGGCCGCCTTTCTGACCAAGGTCGGCCGAGCACTGTCGGATCTGGCTCGGCTGCGGCAGGGCAAGGCTGACCTGGAGGGCGACACCTACCGCCTGTCGGGAGACGGACCCGAAACCTATGACGCGTGCCAGGCGCTGCGGCTGCAGATCGCCCAGGGCGATGGTCCGGATTCGGTCGCGCAGGCGACGATCGCCTGTCCGCCGCAACCTCCGCCGCCCATCGAGAGCCTGATTCCGCCTTTGCCGACGATCCCGGAGCCGGTCTTTCTGCCGTCGGACGTGCCACCGCCGCCACCGCCACCGCCACCGCAACCGCCTGCGCCCGTGGAAAGCCTGATGCCGCCGCTGCCGGAGATTCCGGCGCCGATCTTCCTGCCATCGGAACTGCCGGCCCCCGCCCCGCCGCAGCCAGCCGTCGAGGCCGCCGCACCGCCCGCCCCACCGCCGGCCGTCGCCCTGGCCTGGTCCGCCACGATCGGCCCGGACGGTGTCGCGCTGCAGGGCCTCGTGCCCGATGCCGCGACGCGTGAAGCGCTGCTGACCCGCGCGCGCGGCTTGTCCGCTTCGGGGGCCGTCGCCGACCGCATGTCGGTGCAGCCCCATCTGCGCGACGCCGCCGATTATGCGGCGGCGACCGCATTCGCGCTCGATCTGCTCGGCCGCCTCAGGGAGGGGACCGTGACGCTGGCCGGTTCGGCCCTGAGCCTCGCCGGGCAGGTCGCCGATGGCCGCGCCTGGGCCGATCTCGACGCGGCCCTGCGGCGGCGGCCGCTGCCGGCCGGCCTGTCGCTGGTGGGCGAGGGGGCCGCGATAGTGGCGCTACGCCCCTATGGGCTGTCGATCTCGGCGGACCGGACGGGGTTGTCCCTCTCGGGATATCTGCCGGACCTCGGCACGCGCGCGGCCTTGCGGGCGCTCGTCGAGGCCTCGCCCCTTCAGGGCAAGTTGAGCGACGACACGCAGATCGTTCCCGGTGCGCCCGAGGGCTTCGCCGCGGCGGCCGTCGTGGCGGTCACCAATCTGCTGCGGCTGGATCTCGGCTCGGCGACGATCGTCGACGACCTCGTCACCCTGCGCGGCCTGACCTGCCGCGATCTGATCCAGCGCGAGGTCGAGACCAGCGCCGCCACCGGCCTTCCGGCCGGTTTCCGCGCCGATACCTCGATCGGCCTGCGCCAGACAGGCTGCGTCGTCGATCCGCCGGCGACCTGCCAGAACGACCTGGATACGCTCACCCGCAACAACACGGTGCTCTTCGCGCAGGGGACCTCGGTCGTCCAGCTCGATGCGCCGACGCAGCGCGTCATCGCGGAGGCCGTCGCGATCCTGGCCCAGTGCCCGACGACGCGCATCACCATCGAGGGCCACGCCAATCGCGACGGCGAGCGCAGTGGCTTCAACAATCTCGATCTCTCGGCGCGGCGCGCGCTGCGCGTGCGCGACGAACTGGTCCAGCGCGGCGTCGATGCGGCGCGGCTGGAAACCCAGGGCTTCGGCAGTGCGCGGCCGCTGGTGCCCCATGGTGCGCCCGAGGCGAGGGCGATGAACCGGCGCGTCCAGTTCACGGTCGCGAAGTAAGGAGGCGGACATGCTGTATCTCGCCAGCCAGTTCGTCTGGTTCCTCGCCGCCGCCTTCGCGCTCGGCCTCGTCATGGGGTGGATCGGCCAGGATGGCGGCAAGCTGCGGCTCGGTGGCGCCGCCGCCGGCTGGTTCGCCGCGCTCTGGGGGCTCGGCGCCGCATTGACCTGGCTGCAGTTTCTCAATGGCACGCCGGCGGTCTGGGTCGAGACGGCGCTGCTGTTCTCGGCCGTCTATGTCGCCGGCTGTGTCATCGGGGCGCTGCTCTCCGGCATGCGCACCACGGCCGAGGCCGAGGCCCCGCCCGCTGTCGCCGCGCTACCGCCCGTGCCCGGCGAGTCCGAGATTCCCGGGCAGCGTCCGCTCGGGCTCCTCGCGGCGAAGGAGACCCGTCCCGATGATCTCAAGCTGATCAGGGGCATCGGGCGCCAGAACGAGGATCGGCTGCAGGCGCTCGGCATCTGGCATTTCGAGCAGATCGCCGCCTGGACGCCGGCGAATGTCGAATGGGTCGGCAGCTATCTGGCCTTTCCGGGCCGGATCGAGCGCGAGGACTGGGTCGGCCAGGCGAAGACGCTGGCCGAAGGCGGCGAGACCGAATTCGCCGTGCGGGCCCGGGCCGGTCTGGTCGAGAGCTCGCGCGACGAGGACGAGCCGGCGAAGGCGTGAGGGGCTTCAGGCCGCCCGGCGCTCCGCGCGGGCGATCAGCCGGCCGATCCTGCGCACCATGTCCTTGCTGCCGAGAATCGGCGCATGGCCCTGGCCGGGCGCGACGAAGGTCTCGCAGTCCGGGTGGCGATCGCCCATCTCGGCCAGCGTCTTCTCCGCCAGCAGATCGGAATTGGCGCCGCGGATCGCCAGCATCGGCACGGCGTTGAGCCCGTCGAAATAGGGCCAGAGGATCGGCAGCGGCGCCTCGAGGTCGAGCTCCTCCAGCACCTTCATCAGGTTGGTGTCGTAGTCCGGCTTCAGCGCCCCGTCGCGGTCGGTCCAGGTCCGCCGCGCCATCATCTCCCACTCCGCCTCGCCGAAGAGCGGGAACTGCTGGTCGGAGAGGCGCTTCAGGATCTCGGCGCCTTCCGCGAAGCTGCGCGGCAGCGGCAGCTTGCCGACATAGCCACGGATCCGCAGCAGCCCGCGCGCATCGATGACCGGGCCGATATCGTTGAGCACGACGCCCCGGATCGCGCCTGGCCGGGCCGCGCCCATCGCCATGGTCAAAAGCCCACCGCGCGAGGTGCCGACGAAGACGGCGGCCTCGATCCCGGTCGCCACCAGCACCTGCATCAGATCGTCGAGCTCGATGCGGATGTCGTAGTTCTTCCAGTCCTTGTCATAGCCGGAAAGGCCGCGCCCGCGATAATCCAGCGCCAGCACCCGCCGCGGCCTCGCCTCGTCCTGCGAGAGCGCGAGCGCCAGTTCGTGAAAATCGGCGGCCGTGCGCGCGAAGCCCGGCAGGCAGACGACCGGCAGGGCGGTGGACGCCAGCGGGCCGTAATCGCGCAGATGCAGCCGCAAGCCGTCGCGGGCGGTCACGAAGAGCGAGGTGAAGCCTGTGTGGTCGGGCATCCGGAACTCCACTTCGCTGTCCCTATCGACGGGTCATCCCGGACGCAGCGAAGCGGAGATCCGGGATCCATTCCAGAGCGCTGGCCGAAGAGGGGCCGGAATGGATCCCGGGTCTCCCTGCGGTCGCCCGGGATGACAGCGCCGAGACGGGCGACGAAAACAGCGGGCGAACCTAATCCCGCCGCCCGCCACGCTTCAAGTCGTGGTCGATCAGATAGGCGGTGCGCTGGTTCAGCCGCTGGCGGTAGACCTGCAGGTTCTCCATCACCCGCTGCACATAGTTGCGCGTCTCGTAGAACGGAATGCGCTCGATCCAGTCGACGGCATCGACCTCAGGCCTGCGCGGGTCGCCATAGGCCGCGATCCATTTGCGGACATTGCCGGAGCCCGCATTGTAGGCGGCGAAGGTCAGGATGTAGGAGCCGCGCCACTCCTTCAGCAGGTCGTTGAGATGGGCCGCACCCATCTGCGCCGAATAGAGCGGGTCGCGGCCGAGCCGAGGCCAGTCGAAGGGCAGGCTGGCGCGCCGCGCCGTCTCCCGCGCCGTCGCCGGCATCATCTGCATCAGCCCGCGCGCGCCGGCATGGGAGGTCGCGGTCGGGTCGAAGGCGCTCTCCTGACGGGCGATGGCATGGACGATGGCGCGCTCCATCGGGTCGCCGAGCACGGGAAATTCCGGCACGCCGGTGGTCGGGAAGGCGGCGGTGTCGAGCGGGAAGCCGCGCTGCAGCGCGCTCTTGCCCAGCGCCAGCAGGGCGCGCGTGTCGCCCTCCCGCTGCGCGATCGCCGCGAGCGCCTCGAGGGCAGGGGTGGTGTGGAGCCGCAGGCCGAGATCGACCAGCATCTGCGCGGCGAGATCGCGCTGGCCGATCCGGTAGAGCAGTCGCACCCCGGCATGACCGGGCAGATGCTGCAGCGCCGCCGCCGCAGAGCGCCGCAGCGGCAGGTCGGGCAGGCCGAGCCGGGCCCGCGCCAACTGGCCGTAATAGGCGATCGGATGCTCGGCAGCGCGCTCATAGGCCGCTCGCGCCTCCTCGGCTTTGCCGATCGCCTCGAAGGCGCGGCCCTGCCAGTAGGCCGCGCGCGACACCGAGATCGGTGTCTCGGCATGCCGGGCGGCCTCGCTGAAATGCTCGAGCGCGATCCCCGGCTGATCCCGGAAGCGCAGCGCCACGAAGCCGGCATGCCATTCGCCGTCGATGCGCTCCGCCGCATCCTCGGCGCCATGGCCGGCTGCGACCTCATAGGCGGTCGCGGCATCGGCGTCATCGAGCAGCTTGCGGGCGATCAGCCGTCGCTCCGTCCACCAGCCGTCGCCGTCGCCGAGAAGGGACGGGTCGCGCGGCACGCCGGCGAGCAACCGGGCCGCCTCCTGGGGCTTGTCCAGACGCCGCGCCTGCTGCGCCTGCAGGAAGGCGAAGGAGACATCGTCCTTCAGCGAGGCCGGCACGGCGGCGATCAGCGCCGGTGCGATCGGCCGTCGTGCCTTGCCGCTGGCGAGCCGCGCGCGCGCCAGCAGCACGTAATCGGCCGAGACCCGCGCCGCATTGCGCAGCGCCGCGCTGTCATTGCCGCGGAAGATGTAGCGCTCGGCCCGCAGGCGGTGGTCGTCCGTTGTCAGCGTCCCGCCGAACGCCTCGAGCACGATCTTTTCCAGCGGCGCGCCGAGATGGTCCTGCAGCCAGCTCTGGCGGGCAAGCGCGTTCGCCTCTCCGCTGCGCCCCTCCGCCTTGAGCGCGAGCGCCAGCGCGATCCGCCCGGCAGGGCTGACCGGCACCTGGCCCTGGAAGAAGGCCCGCACGACCGCGGGGCTCCTGCGCTCCGCGACCAGCATTTCCTCCGCCCGGCGCCGGAACGGCGTCGTCGCTGGGTAGTTCGGGTTCGCCTTGAGGAAAGCGTCGATACGGGCGAAGGGCAGGACGCTCGCGGCGCTGCGGATCGCGACCCATTCGAGCAGCGCGCGGGCCGTGGGCTCGTCGATCGAGGCGGCGATGGCGTCGCCCTCCGACAATCGGCCGCGGCGATAGGCGGCGACGGCCTTCGTCAAGCTGTCGAGATCGACCGCCGCGGCCCGCAAGGCGTCGGCCGGGTAGGGCGGCAGCGCCGCCGTCGTCTCGACATCGACGGCGCCGACCGGATCGCGCTGCGCGGGATGGCCGGCGTCGTCGCCGGCGAGCGACGGCGTCGCGAACAGGAGCGGCAGCAAGAGGGTGATCATCCGCGAGCGGATGGCAGGCGAGGCCATGGCGGGCTCCACGGTCGGATGCGTCGCCAACGATGCTCGGGGAGGAGGGTTTATGAAGCCTTAACCATGCAGGGGCCTGTTTTTACGGCAGGCCGGCTTTGCCTGCCGCCGGGGACGGTTTATGTGTGACACCCCCGTCACGAAACCTCGCTCCAGGACGTCGCTTCCATGACCCAGCATCCCGCCTTCACCGGTTCGCTCCCCGCGCTGGTGACGCCGTTCAAAGGCGGCCGGATCGACGAGGACGCGTTGCGTGCGCTGGTCGAGTGGCAGATCGAGAGCGGCTCCACGGGGCTGGTTCCGGTCGGCACGACCGGCGAGAGCCCGACGGTCTCGCATGACGAGCACAAGCGCGTCGTCGAGATCGTGATCGCCCAGGCCAAGGGCCGCGTGCCCGTCATCGCCGGAGCCGGCTCGAACAACACCACCGAGGCGATCGATCTCGCCGTTCATGCCGAGAAGGCCGGCGCCCAGGCCGTGCTCGTCGTCACGCCCTATTACAACAAGCCGACCCAGGAAGGGATGTACTGCCACTTCAAGGCGGTGAACGATGCAATCGGCATTCCGATCATCATCTACAACATCCCGCCGCGTTCGGTCGTCGACATGTCGGTCGAGACCATGGCGCGGCTCTACGAGTTGAAGAACATCGCCGGCGTCAAGGACGCCACCGCCAATCTCGCCCGCGTCTCGCAGCAGCGCCACGCCATGGGGCCGGATTTCATCCAGCTCTCGGGCGAGGACATGACGGCGCTCGCCTATATGGCCGCCGGCGGCCATGGCTGCATCTCGGTCGTCGCCAATGTCGCGCCGCGCCCCTGTGCCGATCTGATGACGGCAGCTTTGAAGGGCGACTATGCCGGCGCGCTGAAGGTCCAGGATCGCCTCGTGCCGCTGCATGATGCGATCTTCAAGGAGCCCGGCCTCGCCGGCGCCAAGCATGGGCTCGCCCTGCTGGGCCGCATCGAGGAGGAGGTCCGCCTGCCGCTGCTGCCGGTGACGCCTGCGACCGGCAAGGTCATCCGCGACGCCATGGTGTTCGCCGGCCTGCTGAATGCCTAGATAGGGAGTCTGCGTCCGTCCGGTCCCCCGGCCGACGCCAGGGAGACCGAGAATGTACGAGCCCAGCCATTTCAAGGTCGAGGATCGCGCGGCGCTCTTCGCCGTCATGCGCGACCACCCGCTCGCGACGCTGGTCAGCGCCGGCGAGGACGGGCTGATCGCCAATCCGGTCCCCTTCGTGCTGCATGAGGGGGAGGGCGCGCAGGGCGTTCTGCGGGCCCATCTCGCCCGCCCCAACCCGCAATGGAAGGCGATCGCGGCCGGCGCGCAGACGCTGGTGATCTTCACCGGCACCGAGCGCTATGTCACGCCGGCCTGGTACGCCTCTAAGCGCGAGCACGGCAAGGTCGTGCCGACCTGGAACTATGTCACCGTCCAGGTCCGCGGCCCCGCGCGCACGATCGAGGATCCCGCCTGGCTCCATGCCCAGCTCGACTCGCTGACGCGCCAGCAGGAGGCGCCGCGCCAGGAGCCCTGGAACGTCGCCGACGCGCCGGAAGCCTTCGTGGCGGCGCAGATGCGCGGCATCGTCGGCATCGAGATTGAGATCGCCTCGCTGGTCGGCAAGTTCAAGCTCAGCCAGAACCGGCAGGACGCCGACAAGCTGGGCGTTTTCAACGGGCTGGCGGCCGATCCTGAATCGGAATCGCAGGCGATGGCGAGCCTCGTCAAGGCCCATGCACTGGGAGGGACGGCATGAAGAAGCCCGATCCGGAGCGCTACAAGCTCGCGGCCGACAACCGCAAGGCGCGCTACAATTACGAGATCACCGAGACGCTCGAGGCCGGCATCGCGCTGCAGGGCACCGAGATCAAGTCGCTGCGCGGCGGCAAGGCGACGATCGGGGAGAGCTATGCCGGGCCGATGGGCACGGAGCTCTTCCTGTTCAATGCGCATATCCCGGAATATCTCGAGGCCAACCGCTTCAACCACAACGTCAAGCGGCCGCGGAAGCTCTTGCTGCACCGCCGCCAGATCAACAAGCTGATGGGCGCGATCCAGCGCGAAGGCTACACGGTGATCCCGCTCAAGGTCTATTTCAACGACAAGGGCCGGGCCAAGGTCGAACTCGGCCTCGGCAAGGGCAAGAAGCTGCACGACAAGCGCGAGACCGAAAAGAACCGCGACTGGAACCGCGACAAGGCGAGGATCATGAAGGCGGGCGCCTGAGGCGCGCCTTCCCTTCTCCGCTCGTGGGAGAAGGTGGCAGCGCGGTTCCTCTGTCTGACGACGAAAGGCGCGGACCCCTCCCCCTGGTGGGGAGGGGTAGGGGTGGGGGGCGTAAAGCCGGAGCGCGCGCGTTGCGTCGGTCCGTGAAGCCGATGCCGCATGATCTACACCACGCCCGCTCACCCGGTCGTACGCCCCCCACCCCTGCCCCCCTCCCCACGAGGAGGAGGGGTTCGCGCCGCGCCTGTCGACAAAGCTTATCCCCGCCCCAAAGATCCATGCCTATCCTACCCTCGCTCCGCCCGACCAAGGGGGCTGTCGCGAGGCATCGTGCGGCCGGGCGGGGTTTGCGGGTTTCGTCGCTTGCGGCCGTTGCGGGCCGAAGGCGGCGGAGGCGCAGATCGCCATCGCGCGGGTGAGTCAGGCCGCGC
>NZ_JAUXYO010000222.1 GCF_030694325.1 Allobosea sp.
CTGCCGCGGGCGGCGGCGCGGAGGCATTCTGGCGCGCCGCGAATTGCTGCTCGCGAGTGCGGGCGAGCCCGGCGAAGCGCCCGTCCGGATAGGCGTTGAGATAGGCGCGGTACTCGGCCGGGTTCTCGCTGGAGCGGATCGATTCCCAGAAGGAGAGTTCGTAGGCGTCCTGCCGGGCCGCAGGCGATTCCGGCGGCGGCAGCGGGATGACGGCTCGGTTGGTCTGCGCGATCTGGGCCGGGCGGGCGACCGGCGTGACGATGAGGCCCGCCGGCGGCTCGGAGGAGGTCCAGATCTGCTGGGCGCGGCGCGTCTGCCTCGCCACGGCCTCGCGGGTGCGGGCGAGGGCCGCCTGCATGTCGAGCCCGGGCGTGCGGATCGCCTTGACCCATTCGTCCACGGCGGGGTTGCCGCGATCGGGCTGGGTGCGGCCGGGCGCCGTGGTGAACATGACGCCGATCGCCTCCATCCGGTCGATCGCGAGGAGCCCCTTGGACGGGCCGGAGAGGTCCGCCTGCCAGGGATTGTCCCGGCTGGCATCGAGAAGGACGAGGGCGCTGGCCGGCCGCGCCACGATCAGTGCGTCGAGGAGCAGATCGAGATCGACCGCCGCCTGCCCGATCTCGGCCGAGGAGCGCAGGCGCGGATCGACCGGCACGAGGAAGTTGCGCCCGCGCTGCTGCACGGCATGACCGGCATAGAACACCACCGCCTGGGCGCCACGGCGCAGCCTCGCGGAGAAGGCGGCGATCGCGTCCTGCAGGGCGGGGCCGCTGGCGTCTTCCGCCGTGACGACGTCGAAGCCGCCCTCGCGCAGCGCCTCGGCTACGGCGCGGGCATCGGCCGTCGCGCCGGCCACGGGCGAAACGGGGTAGGCGCCATTGCCGATGACGAGGCCGACGCGTGGCGCCCCCGGCTCGCCAGACTGGGCGAAGGCCGGTGCGGCCGACAGCAGCGAAACGCAGACCGCCAGAGCCAGGCCGCGCAACCAGGACATGCGGTTCCTCATCTGCCTCCCGAATCCTCCCGACCGCATCGCGCCGTCTCAGCGCACATAGACCGTGATCTTGCGCGACATCACGGGAGGATCATGCGGAACGTGATTATGGTCTCCCAGCAGGAGCTGCAAGGTGTGGCGGCCCTTGGGCAGCGTCACCACCACCTCGCTCTGGCCGTTGCCGAGATGGATGTTGTTGTAGTCTGCGGGGATGGGCTGGTCGGCCGGGCCGGGCTCGGTGTTGATCAGGAGATGGTGATGGCCGGTGGCGGGCCATTCCGTGCCCGCGGGGGCGAGGCCCATCTCCTTGAGTCCCATCCGCACCGTGAAGCGCTCCGGCACGCGCAACCCGTCCAGCGGATAATGGAAATAGACCTCCGCCCCCTTGGGTGCGGGCTTTCGGCCCGAGCCGGACTGCGCAAGCGCCGGCAGCGCCGCGATCACGGCACTTGCGGCCAGCAGGGTGGCGAGGCCCCGGTGGGTTCGGCGGCAAAGGGTCATCGCCGCTTCTCCGGGCGTCTGCCGCCGGGCGCCACCGTCACCCGGATGCGCTCCGACAGGATCGGCGGATCATGCGGCACATGGTTCTCGTCGGTGAAGATCAGCTGCAGCGTGTGTTCGCCGCGGGGCAGGGTGATGCGGCGCTCGGTCTGTCCGCCGCCAAGATGGATGTGGTTGAGATCGGCGGGAATCGCCTCGTCGAGCGGCGGGGTGGGCGCATTGACGATCAGATGGTGGTGCCCGGTATTGGGCTTGGCGACGCCGGCGGGCGCCACGCCCATGTTGCGCAGACCAAAGCGGACCGTGGTGTTCGGGAAGATCACGTCGCCGTTGCGCGGGTAGACGAAATAGACGGCCGCGTCCGGCGGGGCGGGTGTCGGCGCGGGCTTGCCGTCAGGCCGGGCCGTTGGCTGCCTCACGGAGGCCAGCTGGTCGCCCTCGACGACGCGCACCCGGATGCGTGGCGACATCACGGGCGGATCATGGGGAACATGGTCGTGGTCGCCGAGCAGCAGCTGCAGCGTGTGTTCGCCCGGCGGCAGCGTGATCTCGGCCTCGGTCTGGCCGCGGCCGAAATGGACGTGGTTGAAGTCGCTGGGAATCTCGTGGTCGAGCGGCGGCAGCTCGGTGTCGATCAGCAGGTGGTGGTGGCCGCCATTGGGGCGCGGTGTTCCGGCCGGCGACAGGGCCACGCCCTCCGTGCCGAAGCGGATGATCGAGCGTGTCGGGATCGTCGCCCCGTCGACGAGGTCGACGAAGAAGACCCGGGCGCCGGGGGCTGCCGCGACACGCGCCTTTTCCTGCGGCTCGTCGAGGACCTCGACGGTGATGCGGCGCGACATCACCGGGGGATCATGGGGCACGTGATCGTGATCGGCGAAGAGCAGCTGCAGCGTGTGGCGGCCGGCCGGCAACACGACCTCGATCTCGGTCTGGCCGCTGCCGAGATGGAGGTGGTTGAAATCGCTCGGGATCGGCTGGTCGAGCGGCGGCAGCTCGGTGTCGATCAGGATATGGTGGTGGCCGGCATTGGGTTGCCGCTGCCCGGCGGGGACGACTTCCATGCCCGAGAGCGCAAAACGGACCAGGAATTTGCCCGGCAGGCGCGCACCATCGGCAATGTCGACAAAATCGAGCCGGGCGTCGGCCGGGGCCTTGCTCCGCTGCCGGGCCGCCTCCTGGGCAGATGCGGGAGGGGCGAATGCGGTCGCGATGACGGCCAGCGTCAGGAGCACCGACATGATGCCGAGCCGAACCCTGTACACCGGGCCTGTTCCCCTCGCTCTTCCAGCCTCGAGAATCTACCAGCGGTGGCGTCTTCGGGCAAGCCGAATAGCCTTTTCCTCAACGGTTTGCGTGCCACTGATCCGGGACGGCACCGCCTCGCCGTCTGGATTTTCGGCGGTCGCTCCGCTAGATTGCGTTCAGGAAGGACCTCATGATCGCGATCGCCAGACTGCCGCTGCTGATGGGCCTCGCATTGCTGCTGCTGGCGCTGCCCGCGACGGCGGCGACGGAGCGTCGCGTCGCGCTGGTGATCGGCAATTCGAGCTATGCCAACGCGCCCGTCCTGCCCAACACGATCAACGACGCGCGTGACATGGTGGCCGCGCTTCGCAAGGTCGGCTTCGAGGTTGTCGACGGCGTCGATCTCGACAAGCGCGGCATGGACCAGGCTGTGACCCGGTTCGCGCGCCTGGCGCAGGATGCTGACGCCGCGATGTTCTACTATGCCGGGCACGGGCTGCAGTTCAACGGCGAGAACTATCTCGTGCCGGTCGAGGCGCGGGTCGAGGACGAAATCGGCGTCCAGTACGAGACGACGCGGCTCAACGACGTGGTGACGGCGCTGAACTTCTCGCGCGGCGTCAAAATCATGGTGCTCGATGCCTGCCGCAACAACCCGTTCGTGACCCATCTCGCCAAGCGCCAGGGCACGCGCAGCTTTGCCGTCGGCACCGGGCTCGCCCCCGTCGCGCGGGCGCAGGGCATGGTGATCGCCTATGCCACGCAGGCCAACGACGTCGCCGCCGACGGGAGCGATCGCAACAGCCCCTTCACGGCCGCGCTGGTGCGCGAGATCGACCAGCCGGGCGTCGAGGTCGCGACCTTGTTCCGGCGCGTCCAGAAGAGCGTCTATGATGCCACCAACGGCCGTCAGACGCCGGAGTTGTCGCTCTCGCTGCTCGGCGATTTCTACCTGAACCGATCCGAGACCGACAGCGACGTCTGGGGGCGGATCCGCACCAGCGAAGACCCGGCCGTCTATCACGACTTCGTCCGCCGCTATCCGACCAGCTTCTTCACCATCGACGCGCGCACGCGGCTCGATCTCCTCGAGCGCCGGGCCGATGAGGCGAAGGAGCGCGACCGGCTCGCCCGCGACTTCGCCGCACGCGAGCGCGCCCTGATGGAGCGTGTCGAGCGGGCGGAGCGGGTGCGCCAGCAGGCGGCGACCGACCTCGCCAAGCGCCAGACCGAGGCCTCGCTGACGATCGCGCCGCCGCCCGGCACCGCCGC
>NZ_JAUXYO010000226.1 GCF_030694325.1 Allobosea sp.
GCGGCGGCTGGGGCGGGAGGCGCTGCGCCAGCGCGCCGGCCGGATGGCGGCCTATGTCGGGCTCGACGGCGATGGCGAGACCGCCTTCGCCGCGCTCGCCGGCAGGCTGGCCGAGGCCGCCTCCGGCGCGCCCGACCCGCTGGCGCAGTATCGCGAGGCCGTCGAGCGGCTGCGCTTCGCGGCCGTCTTCACGGCGCATCCGACCTTCGGCATGAGCCGCAGGCTCGCCCATGCGCTGGCGGCGCAGGCCAGCGGGGAGGCGGGCGAGGCGGTGATCGGCGATGGAGCGCTGTCCTTCCGGCCCGACGGGCGGATCACGCTGCAGGACGAGTTCGAACAGGCGCGCTACGCCGTGCGCCATGCCCGCGACGCGATCGACGCGCTGAACGCCGCTCTGCTGCGGGCGGCGCAGGGGCTCGCGCCCGAGCGCTGGCAGGACCTGGCGCCCCGCCCGGTCATCCTCGCCTCCTGGGTCGGCTGCGACACCGACGGGCGCACCGATATCGGCTGGTGGGACACGCTGCGCTACCGGCTGGAATCGAAGCAGGGCCAGTTCGCGCGCATTCTCGAAAAGCTGCCGGCGGTGCCGGCGACGGCGGCCGTGCGCGCGCTGGTCGGCACGGCGCTCGCCGCGGTCGAGCGGCAATTGGCGCTGGCGCCGCCGATCACGACGCAGCCCGCCCTGCCGGCGCTGCAGGCCTTCGCGCTGGCGCTGGTCAACGAGCGCGAGGCGGCGCTGCCGGAGGCGTCGCGCCTGGTCGCGGCGCTGGACGAGGCGATCGCGCTGTCTTCCGACGACGACACGACGATGGCGCTCTGCCTGGTCAGGGCCGGCTGCGTCGCCCATGGCGTCTCGATCGCGCTGCCGCATTTCCGGCTCAACGCCTCGCAGCTCCACAACGCCATGCGCGGCGTGATTCCGCTCGACGAGGAGCCGACGCAGCCGGCGCAGCGGCGCGCCTTCCTCTCGGCGGTGAACGGTCTGCTGGCGAAAGTCGTGCCGATCGCGGTCGATTTCGGCGCTTTGGCGGCCGAGCGCGCCTCGGCGACGCGGATGCTGATGACGATCGCGCAGATCGTGAAGCATGTCGACGGCACCAAGGCCGTGCGCTTCCTCGTGGCCGAGACGGAGACCGGCTATACGCTGCTCTGCGCGCTCTGGCTCGCCAGCCGCTTCGGCATCGCCGACCGCATCGAGATCTCGCCGCTGTTCGAGACCGAAGACGCGCTGGAGCAGGGGCCGCGCATCATCGACGAGGCGCTGCGCAGCCCGCATTTCCGCGCTTATCTCAAGCGCCATGGCCGCTTCTGCGTCCAGTTCGGCTATTCCGATTCCGGACGCTATATCGGGCAGGTCGCGGCGACCTTCTGGATCGAGCGGCTGCGCATCCGCATCTGCGAGCTGCTGCGCCGCTACGACCTGTCCGAGGTCGAACTCGTCATCTTCGACACTCATGGCGAATCCGCCGGGCGCGGCGCCCATCCCGCCAGCCTCGCCGACCGGCTGGCCTATCTCGAACCCGCCTGGGCGCGCGCGGCGTTCTCCAGGGCGGGACTGCGCAGCGTGCGGGAGACCAGCTTCCAGGGCAGCGACGGCTATCTGATGTTCGGCACGCCGCAGCTGGCGGCGGCGACCGTCGGGCGCATCGCGGAGGCGGTGCTGGTGCCGGTGGCCGACGACGTCGCCGACCCGATCTATGACGAGCCCGATTTCGCGACCGAGTTCTTCCAGACCGTGCGCGAGGAAATGACGGCGCTGGTCGACGACCCCGGCTATGCCGCGCTGATCGGCACCTTCGGCCCCTCGCTGCTCGACAAAACCGGCTCGCGCCCCGCCGCGCGCCAGAGCGATGCCGGAGGGCCGACGCGCATCCGCCATCCGCGCGAGCTGCGCGCCATCCCTAACAATGCGATCCTGCAGCAGCTCGGCTGGCTCGCCAACAGCGTCCACGGCATCGGCCAGGCGGCGGCGCGCGCGCCCGATCTGTTCAACGCGATGCGCGAGCGCTCCGACCGCTTCGACCGGGCCTACCGCCTGGCCGAACATGCGCTCGCCGCCAGCGATCTCGACGTGCTGCGTGCCTATCTCGACTCGCTCGACCCTGGCAGCTGGTTCGACCGGGCGCGGCGCACGGTGCGCGAGGGACGTCGCGACGAATTGCTGGCCGTCGGCGAGGCGCTGTCGCGGCTCGATCTCGCGCCTTCGCTGCGCAGCCTGTTCTGGCGGCTCTCCTCGGACGCGCTGAAGCTGCGAACGGCTGCGCTCGATGTCCCGGAGATGCCGGCGCGGCTGGTGGCGCTGCATGCGCTGCGGCTGGCGGCGATGCATGGCATCTGGCTCAGGGCGAGCCATATCCCGGATTTCCGGCCCCATGCCGGCATCACGCGCGAGGTGCTGGTCGAGCGGCTGCTGCGGCTCGACGTGCCGGCCAGCCTCGCCTTGCTGGCCGACATCTTTCCGCTGCGGCCCGACCCGACCATCGGGCTCGACTTCGGCGAGCCGCCGGGGCCCCGCGAAACCGGCACCTATGAGGCGCTGCACCGCGACGTGATCGCGCCCATGCAGGGCCTGTTCGAACTGCTGCGCGAGATCTCGGGCGCGATCCAGCACGAGATCGGGGCGTTCGGTTAGGCATTCAGATCTGGCAGCATCCGTCATGGCGAGGAGCGTCGCGACGAAGCCATCCAGGGGGACGTCGAGCGTTGCGGCGTCTGGATTGCATCGCTTTCGCTCGCAATGACGGCGCGTGCGGGCTTCGATCGTCGTTGCATCCTGAGGATATCGGCTTACCTAGGCTGAGAGGAAACGCCAGCCGGGAGCCGAGCCAAGCATGGCCGACACCGAACGAAGCCTGCCCGTCTTCGATGCGGCGGGTGCAAGGATCACCCTGTTTACAGCCCTGCTGCAGGCGGTTTCGCGCCATGGCAAGGGCCGCGTCGCGGTCGAGGATGCCGAGCGCAAGCCGCTGAGCTATGGCAACCTCGTGCTGGGCGCGCTCGTGCTCGGGCGCAAGCTCGCCGGCCTCACCCAGCCGAAGGAGCCTGTCGGCGTGCTCCTGCCGAATGTGCAGGCGCTGGCGGTGACGCTGTTCGGGCTGTCGGCCTTCGGCCGCGTGCCGGCGCTGCTGAACTTCACCGCCGGCGTCAAGAATCTGCGGGCGGCGGGCGAACTGGCCGAGCTGAAGACGATCGTCACCTCGCGGCGCTTCGTCGACCAGGCCAAGCTCGAGGACGAACTCGAGGCGCTCGGCGAGGGGCGGCGGGTCATCTATCTCGAAGATGTCCGCAAGCAGATCACCAGCCTGGACAAGGCGTTGGGCGCGCTGGCGAGCCTCGCGCCCGGCATGGTCCATCGCGGTCATGCGGCCGGGCCCGACGAGGCGGCGGTCATCCTCTTCACCTCCGGCACCGAGGGCAAGCCGAAGGGCGTGGTGCTGAGCCACGCCAATCTGGTCTCGAATGCGCGCCAGATCTTCGCGCTGGCGGCGGGCTTCCTGTCCGAGCGGGACATCGTCATGAACCCGCTGCCGGCCTTCCACTCCTTCGGGCTGACGGCGGGCATGCTGATGCCGCTGCTGTCGGGCATGAAGGTCGTGCTCTATCCGAGCCCGCTGCACTACAAGCAGGTGCCGAAGCTGATCGGCGAGACCGGCTGCACCTTCCTGTTCGCGACCGACACGTTTTTGCAAGGTTACGCCCGCGCGGCCGACCCCGACGACCTCAAGAGCGTGCGCTATGTCGTCGCCGGGGCGGAGCGGGTGAAGCCGGAGACGCGGCGGATGTGGGAGCCCTACGGCACCACTATCCTCGAAGGTTATGGCTGTACCGAATGCTCGCCGGTGCTCGCCTGCAACACGCCGGTGGCGATGCGGGACGGCAGTGTCGGGCGGCTGCTGCCTGGCATCGAGGCGCGGCTGGAGCCGGTCGAGGGCATCCACGAGGGCGGCAAGCTCTGCGTCCGCGGCCCCAACATCATGGCGGGCTATCTCAGCGCCGACGCGCCCGGCGCGCTTCTGCCGCCGGAGGGCGGCTGGCACGACACCGGCGACATCGTCACGCTCGACGACGGTTTCGTCACCATCAAGGGGCGGGCCAAGCGTTTCGCCAAGCTCGGCGGCGAAATGGTCTCGCTGGCGGCGGTCGAATCGATGGTCGCCGGGCTCTGGCCGGACTTCAACCATGTCGTGGTCGCGCTGCCCGACGCCCGCAAGGGCGAGCAGCTCGTCCTCGTCACCGAAAAGCCCAATGCCGAGCGCGGATCCCTGCAGGAGACGGCGAAAACGCAGGGCTTCCCCGAGCTCTGGGTGCCGCGCGCTATCCTGGTGACGAACTCGATTCCGGTGCTGGGCAATGGCAAGATCGACTATGGCGCGACGCTCGAGCTCGCCCGGTCGCGGCGCTCGCTTCTGTAAAGCCACAATCATGCGGATGCTGCGGCCGATGATTCTGCTCAGTTCCGCCGCTCCGCTGCTCGGGGCCCTGCGCGCCGCCACGCTGGCGCCGCTGCTCTTTCTCGCGCCAGCCGATCTCGCGGCGCAGGAGCGCGGCGCCGTCTATGAGCGCCGCGACGAATGCATCGCCGGCGGGCTGCTGACGGCGGAGCAGTGCGAGTTCGCCTATCGCAATGCGCGCGCCGAATTCGAGCAGAAAGCGCCGCGCTACGCCTCGCGCGCGCTGTGCGAGCGCAGCCACAAGCGCTGCGGCGCGCAGATGATCGCAACCGGCGGCTGGCAGAGCTTCGGCAAGGGCGGGGCGACCTATGTGCCACGCTTCACCGGCGTGCGGGTGGCCGGGGAAGGCACAGCTCGCCGGGCCTGGCCCGTGATCGAGGGCGGCGGGCGGCCGCCTTTCGCCGGACGAAGCGTCATTGAACTGCAGGACAAGGTCGCTGGCCGCCAGGGCACGATCGGGCTCGCCGCCTCGCGCGGCCATGGCGGCAGCGGTCAGCACAGCGGCGCCCCTTTCGTGAAGCGCGGCGACCGCGACGACACGGTACGCGTGCCGATGCAGCAGAAGCCGATCGGCTCCGATGTCGCGCCGGGCCTCTATGTCGATCCCGACGGCGTCGAATGGTACAAGCCGGCGCGGCGCAACTGAGCCGAAACCGGGCCGTCCTCCAGGGTTCCTGCCGAGGCGCTTGCGCCCCGCGCCCGCGGCGGCTACCGCTCTGCCTCAGGCGGACGTGGCGAAACTGGTAGACGCAAGAGACTTAAAATCTCTCAGCCGCAAGGCTATGCGGGTTCGATCCCCGCCGTCCGCACCATCCTTGCATCGAAGTGCTTGATCTGAAAGAAGTTGTTGCAATCCAACGGCTTCGGCTCGCCCTACCGCTACAGAGGGCGCTACAAAGTGGCTATTCCAATGACATCCCTGACCCGCGCCAAGAATGGCGACTGGTTCGCCCGCAAGGCCATCCCTGAGGCCCTCCGTGAGTCGTACAAGGCGGCCTTTGGCGTGTCGCAGGAGGAGCGCTTCAGGCGGCCGGCGTCCATCTCGATGGGGCAGGCTAAGCAAGAGCTGCGCGACTGGGACGCCGAAATCACTGGCCGCATCGAGCGGCTCCGCGCACAGGGCACCGGAGCCGGGTTAGAGCTGACTTACCGTGAGGCTCTCGGGCTTGCCGGGACATGGTACGGCTGGTTTATCGCCCGCCATGAGCCAGAGCCCGGCAGTGCTGACGGCTGGGACTTGCTGCTTCAGCGGCTGGAGGATGCATACAGCCGCTTTGCACCGGCCACTGCGGCCGCCGATGAGAACTGGGCAGATCACCCTAACGTTCGACGGCATGTGCGAGGCCAGTTGTCGGAACTGGCGAGCGTTGCAACATTTCTGGCTGAGAAGGGCATGGCGCTGAGCCCCGACGGCAGCGCCCGCTTTCTGGATGTTCTGGAGCCTGAGTTCCGTCATGCTCTCGCAGCGCTTCGCCGTCGTGCGGAGGGCAACTATGCGCCAGCCCCTCGTGCTGCCGAGTACCCCGAGTTCAAGCCTCAGGCCGCCTCAGGCCTGTCTTGCTGGAAGCTGTTCGAGGCGTGGGTGAAGGAACGCCAGCCAGCGCCGGCTACGGTGAACCGTTGGCGGGCCGTCTTCGTGGCGCTGGAGGCGCGCTTCAAGGGGCGCGATATTGCATCCATCACCGAGGCGGATGCGCTCGACTGGAAGGATACGCTGGTCACCGAGGAACGGTCGGCAGTGGTTGCCAATGATGTCTGGCTTCGGGCGGCGCGAGTGGCCTTCGGCTGGGCTCTCGACAACAAGAAGGTGATCACCAACCCGTTCGCCGACGTCAGCATCGCGGTGCCCAAGGCTCCTCCGAAGTTGCGGGAGCGCGAGTTCTACGACGCGGAGTGGGAGTGCATCCTGGTCGTGTCCCATCGCGTGGTGTAGCTGAGGGTGGTCATCGGCGATTGCCGGTTAGGTTTGGGTTGCGAACGCCAACCCTGAACCGCGAGATCCCCGATGACCGACGAGATGATGAACCTGCGCGGGCTGCTGGAGAAGAGCCCTGACGCCGATCTTCTGCGCGAGATGATCGGCTTTGCCGCGCAACGCCTGATGGAGCTGGAGGTCGGCGGCCTAACCGGCGCCGGCTTTGGCGAGAAGAGCCCGGAGCGTCTGG
>NZ_JAUXYO010000235.1 GCF_030694325.1 Allobosea sp.
GGCGGGGCTGGCGGCGGCGCTCGGCCCGGAGCAGGAGCGGGCCGGGTTGGAGGCGCAGCGCACCGCTGTGCTCGCGCAGGCCGAGCAGGGCTGGTCGCTGGCGCAGGCGCAGCGGGACGCGCTCCAGGCCGGCGCGGTCGACATCGCCGGTGCCGAGGCGAAGTTGCGCCGCATGCGCTCGGTGCTCGACGGCGCCTCGGCCGAGATCGCGTCATTGCGCGAGGAGGCGGCCGAGCTGAACGGCCGCATCCGCGCCCGCGCCGATGCCGCCGTCGAGGAGGCCTGGCAGGAGGCGGCGGAGAAGCTCGGCGCGGCGGAGCGGCGCGTGGCGGCACTGGAGCGCGAGGTCGCCCTGCTGACGCGGCTGCGGGCGTCGCTGGAGGCGGCCCGCACCGAGGCGCGCGACCATTATTTCGCGCCGGTGATGACGGAGCTGCGGCCGCTGCTCGGGCTTTTGTTCGAGGATGCGACCGTCACCTTCGACGAGGAGACGCTGCTGCCCCGCACCGTCAGCCGCAACGGGCTGGAAGAGCCGGTCGGCGTGCTCAGCGGCGGCATGCGCGAACAGCTCGCCGTGCTGACGCGCCTCGCCTTCGCGCGGCTCCTCGCCAAGGACGGCCAGCCGGCGCCCGTCATCCTCGACGATGCGCTGGTTTATTCCGATGACGACCGCATCGAGCGCATGTTCGACGCGCTGCACCGCCAGGCCAGCGGCCAGCAGATCATCGTCTTCTCCTGCCGCCAGCGCGCCTTCGCCCAACTCGGCGGCACGATTTTGCGGATGGTGCCGTGGGTGCCGGAGGGCTGAGTTCGTTCGCCATGGCTCCGAACCGCCCCCGTCATTCCGGGCTTGCCCCGGAATCCATCGGAGGGCTCCGGAGCTCTACGATGGATCCCGGAGCTACGCCGCTTCGCGGCCTGTCCGGGATGACGCGGTGTTTCCGAGTACCGCGATTGACGCTCACAAAATCGTCGCGCCGAAATTCCGCTCCGGGTCCATTTCCAGCACGAGCTGGCCGGTCGGCTCGGCGGCCGGGCCGCCCGTGCGCGACAGCCAGCGGCCGGAGCCGGCCTTGGCGTGGAGCGTGCCCTCGCTGGCGACGACCTCACCGCGGCGGATCACCGTCTCAGGCCAGCCGGTGACTTGATAGCCGGCAAAAGGCGTGAAGCCGGTCAGGTCGTGCATCGCCTCGTCCGTGATCGTCACCTCGCGTATCGGGTCCCAGATCGCGATGTCGGCGTCGTAGCCCGGCTGGATCGCGCCCTTGCCCGGCAGGTTGTAGATCTTCGCCGGCGCCGTCGCGGTCAGATCGACGAAGGCCTCCAGCCCGCGCCCGGCGAATTCGGGCCGGCCCTTCGAGACCAGCGCGTCGAACATCAGGGGCAGGCGGGTCTCCAGCCCCGGCAGACCGTTGGCGATCTGCTTGAAATTGGGGTTGGGCCCGGCCGAGAGCTTGCCGCTTGCGTCGAAGCGATAGGGCGCGTGGTCGGAGGAGACCGTCTGGAGATCGCCGAGCGCCAGCGCCTGCCAGAGCGCGTCCTGGTCGGCGGTCTCGCGCGGCGGCGGCGAGCACATCCATTTCGCGCCCTCCAGGCCGGGCTTGTCGAGATCGGCCTTGGTCATGAACAGATATTGCGGGCAGGTCTCGGCGAAGACCTTGAGCCCCTGGCCGCGCGCCTGCCGGATCACGGCGGCGCCCTCGGCGGTCGAGACGTGGAAGATCATGATCGGCTGGTCGATCAGCGCGGCCTGCGTGATCAGCCGGGTGAAGGCCTCCGATTCCGAGCCGCGCGGATGGCTGATCGAATGGAATTTCGGCGCGGTGTAGCCGCGCTCGACCAGCTTCTTGCCCATCCAGGAGATCATACCGTGGTTCTCGGCATGGACGCAGATCAAGGCGCGGTGCTGGCGAGCGGTCAGCATCAGATCGAGCAGCGGCTCGTCGTCGACCTTGATCAGGTCGTAGGTCATGAAGACCTTGATCGAGGCGTGCCCCTCCGCGATCAGCGCCGGGAGATCCTCTTTGATCGTCTTCTCGTCGGGGTTGGCGACGATCATGTGGAAGGCGTAGTCGATCAGCGCGCCGCGCTTCGCCAGCGCCGCATAGTCGTCGACGACCTGGCGCAGATCGAGCCCGCGATGCTGGGCGGCGAAGGAGACCAGCGTGGTGTTGCCGCCGAAGGCCGCCGAGGTCGTGGCGCTCTCGAAAGTGTCCGCATTCATCAGCCCGCCGGCCGAGACCTGCTCGACATGGGCATGGGTGTCGATGCCGCCGGGCAGGACGAACTTGCCGGCCGCGTCGATTTCGCGCGCGCCCTTGCCGAGCCCGCTGCCGATCGCCGCGATCCTGCCGTCCTTCACGGCGACATCGGCGACGAAGCGCGCCGTCGATGTACCGACCGTGCCGCCGCGAATGACCAGGTCGAAGGGTTGCGTCGTCATGCTGTTCTCCCGGCAGGCTGGGACGGCGTGGAGTCGGCCGCTGCCTGCGACCATAGCAAAGCCGCGGCCAGCCGCGAGCGCTGCCCGACGCAGGGCTATGATGTCTTTGCCGCCGCTATTCGCCGCGCTTATAGGGCAGCCGGCATGACGGTGCTTGCCAGCCGGCTGGAACCCCGCTCTACCGGCAGGATGAGGATCGCCCGTCTCAGGACCGCCCGCCGATGACCGCGCCCGAGCCCGCCGCCTGGACGCTCGCCGCGCTGGGCTGGAACGCCTTCTTCGCCGAGCAATGCGGGCCGGAGGACGAGGGGCTGCTGCCGGCCCGGATCGCCACCGTTCATCGCTCTCGGATGAGCGCGATCGCGGAAGAGGGCCGGATCCGGCTTTCTCTGCCCGTCCACACCGACACCGGCGCCTATACGGTCGGCGATTGGGTGCTGGTCGAGCCGGGAACCCATGCGATCGGGCGCCTGCTCGAGCGACGCACCGTGCTGGCGCGGCGCGTGGAGGGTAGCAAGACGCCCCAGCTTGCCGGCGCCAACATCGACACGCTCTTCATCGTTACCTCCTGCAATGCCGATTTCAACGTCGCGCGGCTGGAGCGCTATCTGGCGCTCGCCAATGAGAGCGGCGCCGAGCCGGTCATCATCCTGACCAAGGCTGATCTCACCGACGCGGCCGAGACCTATCGCGCCCAGTCGGCGGCGCTGCAGCGCGAACTCGCCGTCGTCGTCGTCAACCCGAAGGAGCCCGGCGCCACGGCGGTGCTGGCGCCCTGGTGCGGGGAGGGGCGGACCGTCGCCCTCGTCGGTTCGTCCGGCGTCGGCAAATCGACCCTCGTCAACACGCTGGCGGGACTGGTCTCCGAGGAGGCGCAGGAGACCGGCGGCATCCGCGCCCGCGACGACAAGGGCCGCCACACCACCACCTCGCGATCGCTGCATGCCATCGAAGGCGGCGGCTGGGTGATCGACACGCCGGGCATGCGGACCCTCCATGTCAGCGATGCTGCCTCCGGACTGGAGACGCTCTTCGCCGAGATCACCGAACTGACCCATCTCTGCCGTTTCCGCGACTGTACCCATGAGCACGAGCCCGGCTGCGCCGTGCAGGCGGCGGTGGCGAGCGGCGCGGTCGATCCCGACCGCCTCGCTCGCTGGCGCAAGCTCGACGCGGAGAACAAGGCGAAGACGCCGGAGGTCCGCGGGCCGAGGGGCCGGCGGCGCTAGGCCTCTAGCCGGCGGCTGCTGCCAGACCGAGGCCCGGATGGAGCCGGTCGATCGCCGCGATCTCAGCGCGAAGCTCGGCGATGATCCAGTCGCGGATCTCGCGGATGAGCGGACGGGCCGGGCGGTTGCGCGGCGTCAGCAGCACGCAGAGCCGGTCGCCCACCGTCAGGCGCTGCGCCGCCGGCACCAGCGCTCCCGACATCAGGGCATGGGAGACGACGGTGATCCAGCCGAAGGCGATGCCCTGGCCGAGCAGCGCCGCCTGCACCACCACCGCATAGTCCGAGAATGTCAGCGTCTTGGCCGGCCCTGCCCGTCCCGTCGCGAAGGGGGCGTAGTGCTCGGCCCAGTCGGACGGCGCGTCGGTGAGTTGGATCACCGTGTTGCCGGATGTCACCGACTCGACGGCGCCGGGTTCGCAGCGATAGCCCGGGCTGCAGACCGGCAGCATGATCTCGCGCACCACCAGAGCCTCAGCGGGAACGGGTTCGTCCGCCCCGACGAAGCGCATGCCGAGATCGACATTCTCCACCACGCCGCGCAGTGAGCCCGCGATCATCTGGAAGCGAAGATCGACCTGCGGGAAGCGGCTCTGGAAGCGGTCCATGCGCGGCATCAGCCAATGCGTGGTGAAGGCCGAGGAGACCGAGATCGTCACCGTCTCTTTGCCGCCGCGCAGGCGCTCGACCTCGCGCAGGCCCGCCTCGATGCTGCGGAAGCCGTCGGCGACGCGGCGATACAGGATTTCGCCTTCCGGCGTCAGCACCGCGCCCTTGCCTCCGCGCTCGAACAGCCGCTGCCCGAGATGGCTCTCGAAGCGCGACAGCATGCGGCTCACCGCCGGCTGCGTCACGTTCAGTTCGTCGGCCGCGCGCGTGAAACTCCCGCTGCGCGCCGCCGCCTCGAAGACGAAGAGCGCATTGCTGGAGGACACCATGCGGCGCAGGTCGGACATAACATCAGGTTATGCAACTCCTGATTATTTGGCAATTGCGGCCGAGGCCCTGAATCCCCTTTCATGGCCCTGTCGATTGCAGCTTGCGGCGACGGGCCCGGCAGAGGCCTGCGCCGTCGGGTGAGCCAACCGGATCCGCGCCGGCACCACATAAGATGGTCTTATGGCCTGCCCGGAATTCGGTCTTTGCCCACGCGCTGGCGCGGTGGCGCTGTTATCGCAACGGGAGCAGGTCATGGCGAAGAGTGGCGGCGAGCGCGTCGAAATCCGGTCGGCCAGCAAGATCTACGGATCGGTGCGGGCGCTGGACGACGTCTCGCTCGACATCGCGCCGCAGGAATTCGTCTCGCTGCTCGGCCCGTCCGGCTCCGGCAAGACCACGCTGCTTGGCATTCTCGGCGGCTTCGTCCAGCCCTCGGCCGGCACGATCCTATTTGGCGGCCGCGACGTCACCTTCACCCCGCCGCACAAGCGCGACATCGGCATCGTCTTCCAGAATTACGCGCTGTTCCCGCATATGAGCGTCGGCGAAAACGTCGCCTTCCCGCTCAGGGCAAGGCGCCTGCCGAAATCGACCTATGCCGAGCGCGTCCGCGCGGCGCTCGCGATGGTCGACCTCGCCGGCTATGAGGAGCGCGGCATCGGCCAGCTCTCCGGTGGCCAGCGCCAGCGCGTCGCGCTCGCCCGGGCCATGATCTTCGAGCCGCGGCTGATCCTGATGGACGAGCCGCTCTCGGCGCTCGACAAGCAGCTGCGCGAGACCATGCAGATCGAGCTGCGCCAGCTCCACAAGCGGCTGGGCGCGACGATCATCTACGTCACTCATGACCAGCGCGAGGCGCTGACGATGAGCGACCGCGTCGCCATCCTGAAGGACGGCAAGCTCGTCCAGATCGACAAGCCATCCCGCCTGCACGACCACCCGGCCAACGCCTTCGTCGCGAGCTTCATCGGCGAGGCGACGCTGCTGCCGGTCGCGCGCGCCGGCAGCGACGCCGTCTCGCTGGCCGGCACGCCGATCCGCACGGCGCGCGCCCTGCCGCCGACGGGCGAACTCGTGCTCGCCGTCCAGACCGAGAAGCTGCTGATCGAGGACGGCACCAGTTCGCCCGAGCGCAACCGCTTCTCGGCGCGTGTCACCGACATCGTCTTCCAGGGCGAAAGCCTGCGCGTTTTCCTGGTGCTCGACGACGGCACGCCGCTCAGCCTGCGCCAGCCCAGCCATTTCGAGGCCACGAGCCGCATCCCGCCGATCGGCGAGCGGGTCGCGATCAGCCTTCACCCGCAGGACACGATCATCGTGCCGAAGGCGGGCTGAACCCCGCCGCACCCCTTTCGCCCCGCCCTACGAGAGACATAGACCGCCATGGCCCTCCGCGATTTCAAGGTTCTCACATTCGACGTCGTCGGCACGCTGATCGACTTCGAGACCGGCGTGCTGAACGCGGTGCGCCGCATCGGCGGGCCGGCGGCCGCGAAGCTCAGCGACGACGAGATCTTCGGGCCCTATCTCAAGGGCCGCGAGCTGAATTACGACCGCTCCAGCGAGGCGATGAAGCGGGTCTATATCCACCTCGCCAAGGAACTGGCGCTGCCGGCCGACGAGGCCTCGGCGGATTCCTTCCAATACGCCATCCTGCAGCATCCGGCCTTCCCGGACTCGGTCGAGGCGCTGGCCAGGCTGCGCAAGCATTTCCGGCTGGTCGCCATGACCAACGCCGACCGCTCGACCTTCGCCTTCTATTCGCACACGCTCGGCAACCCGTTCCATGACAGCGTCACCGCCGACGAGGCGATTGCCCCCAAGCCCGATCCGCTGTTCTTCGCCTTCAACCGCGGCCGGCAATCGGCTCATGGCTTCAAGCAGGAGGAGATCCTGCACGTCGCCCAGAGCCAGTATCACGACATCGGCGTCGCCAAATCGCTCGGCTACACCACCTGCTGGATCGAGCGCAGGCAGGGCCAGGCCGGCTTCGGCGGCACGCCCGCCGTGCCCGAGCTGACCAAGCCGGATTATCATTTCCCGACGCTGGCGGCGCTGGCCGACGCCGTCGAGGCGGGGGTCTGACGCCTTTGGCCGGCGCCTCCGCCTGGTCGTCGCTGGAGGCCGCGCCCTCGCTCTGGGGCGCGACGGCGACGCACCTGCGCGCCTTTCCGGCGCTGGCGGGGGATGCGCAGGCGGATGTCGTCATCATCGGCGCCGGCTATACCGGCCTGTCGGCCGCGCATCATCTCGCGCAGAGCGGCCTGTCCTCGATCGTGCTGGAGGCCAACCGCCCGGGCTGGGGCGCCAGCGGCCGCAATGGCGGCGTGATCACCGCCAAGTTCCGCCTCTCCTTCCCGGCCATCGCGAGCGCCCATGGAAGTCCGATGGCCAAGCGCATGTACGAGATCGCGCTGGAGGCGACCGACATCGTCTCCGAACTGGTTTCGACCTATGGCATCGAGAGCGCCGGGCTGACCCGCTCGGGGCAGGTCAAGGCCGCGCACAATCACGAGACGCTGGCCTATGCGGTGAAGGAGGCGCAGTGGCTGCGCGCCGAACTCGGCGATACCACCATGTCGGTTCTCGACGCCGGCCAGGTCCGCGAGGAGACCGGCTCGAACGGCTTCGTCGGCGGTGTCCTGAATGCCGGCTCGGGCGGCATCCACCCGCTCAACTATCTGCACGGCCTCGCCGAGGGCGTCGCGGCGCGGGGCATTCCGATCCATGCCGGGACGCCGGCGCTGCGCCTGCGTCGTGACGGCGACGGCGTGCTGGTCGAGACGCCGGGCGGGGCCGTCCGGGCCAAGCAGGCGATCATCGCCACCAACAGCTATTCGGATCTGACGCCTGCGACGCAGGCCTATCAGCGCACACTGATCCCTTTCCGGAGCGCGATCATCGCGACCGAAAAGCTCTCGCCCAACCTCGCCGCCGCGGTGATGCCGACGCGGCGGACCTATACCGAGACCAAGCGGATGATGCGCTGGTTCCGCATGGTCGACGACCGCATCGTCTTCGGCGGTCGCGGCGCCTTCGGGAAGGCGGACTCGCCCGCCGCCTTCCGCGCGCTCCACACCGCGATGGTCGGCATCTTCCCGCAGGTCGCCGACGTGCCGTTGGCCTATCGCTGGTCGGGCCTGGTGGCGATGACCCTCGACTCCGTGCCGCATGTCGGGCGCGTCGACGACCGCGTCATGCTGGCCATGGGCTACAACGGCGCCGGCGTCGCCATGTCGAGCCTGATGGGGCGCTATCTCGCCGCCTTCGCCCGGGGCGAAAAGCCCGATGTCGGGCTGCTCGACGTCAGCCGCATGCGCTCCGTTCCGTTTTACCCGCTTCGAGAGCCGGCCGTCCGCATGGTGGCCGGCTGGTACCAGTTTCTAGACGCGATCGGACGGTAGTTCTCGAAGATCCGATCCAACAACAGGGGATAAGCACATGACGAAACGAAGCCTGACCTTCGCGACCGCCTGCGCCGCCGCAGGCCTGTCCCTGTCTCTCATGAGTTCGCTCCCCGCCCAGGCGGCCGAACAGATCATGTTCGTCTCGCAGGGCGGCGCCTACCAGAAGGCGCAGACCATCGCGATCCTCGATCCCGCCGCCAAGAAGCTCGGCATCACCATCAACCAGGACAGCGTGCCCGACGCTTGGCCGATCATGCGCTCGCAGGTCGCCTCGGGGAAGCCGACCTGGGACGTCGTCGACGTCGCCACCAATTTCTGCCTGCGCGGCGGCGAGCAGGGCATCGTCGAGAAGCTCGACTTCAGCAAGATCCCCAACGCCGCCGCGATGCCGGCGGAGTACCGCAGCGACTGGTCGATCGCCTACGAATTCTATTCCAGCGTGCTCGGCTACAGCCTGAAGAAGTTCCCGGACGCCGCGAGCGCTCCCAAGACCTGGGCCGACTTCTGGGACGTGAAGAAATTCCCGGGCCGGCGCGCGCTGCGCAACCACCCGCTCGCCACGCTCGAGGCCGCCCTGATGGCCGACGGCGTGCCCGCCGACAAGCTCTACCCGCTCGACGTCGACCGCGCCTTCAAGAAGCTCGAGGAGATCAAGCCGCACATCACCGTCTGGTGGACCTCGGGCGCCCAATCCGCCCAGCTCCTCAACGACGGCGAGGTCGACATGGTGATGGCCTGGAACGGCCGCATCTCCGCGCTCGCGAAGGAAGGCGCCAAGGTCACCTACACCTACAATCAGGGCATCCTGCAGAGCACCTCGCTCTGCGTGCTCAAGGGCGCGCCGAACCTCTCGACCGCGATCAAGTTCCTCAACGAGGCGGTCGATCCGGTGCATCAGGCCAACCTGCCGCTGCATATCGACTACGGTCCGGCCAACCCCAAGGCCTATGACACCGGCGTCATCCCGGCCGCCCGCGTCGGTGAGCTGCCGAGCGCGCCGGCCAACGCCAAGGTCCAGGCGCTGATGTCCTATGCCTGGTGGACCTCGCCCGCCGGCGAGGCGGCCGAAAAGCGCTGGCTCTCCTTCGCGCAGAAGTGAGCCACTGAGCTATCCCGCGCCGTCATCCCGGACGGAGCGAAGCGGAGATCCGGGATCCATGCCTGAGCCGTTCCGGAATGGGTCCCGGGTCTCCCTTCGGTCGCCCGGGATGACCCGACGAGGTGAAACGCGATCGGCAGGAAAAGCCAGATGACCGCCATCGACCCGTCTCTCCGCTACCGGCGCCGCGAGCAGGGGCTGATGCTCCTGCTCGCCTCGCCGGCGGTCATCGTCATCCTCGCTTTGGTGGTCATCCCCGTGGGCTGGCTGATGACGCAGTCGGTCTACGACAACGGCTTCACGCTGGAGCATTATCGCCGCATCTTCAGCGAGGACATCTACTGGCGCAGCTTCGGGCTCACCTTCCGCATCGCGCTGATCGTGACCGTGATGACGCTGATCCTGGGCTACCCGGTCGCCTATGCCGCCGCCCATGTGAAGCGGCCCTGGGACGTGCTGATCCTCGCCTTCGTCATCCTGCCGTTCTGGACCAGCGTGCTTGTGCGCGCCTATGCCTGGCTTGTCCTGCTGCAGCGCACCGGCGTCACCAACCAGATGCTCGAGGGGCTGGGCCTGATCACCGAGCCGCTGGCGCTCGTCCACAATGAGCTCGGCACGATCATCGCCACCGTCCACATCCTTTTGCCCTTCATGGTGCTGCCGCTCTATTCGACCATGCAGAAGATCCCGCGCGAGCTGATGCTGGCCGGGGCGAGCCTCGGCGGCGGGCCGCTGCACAGCTTCCTGCGCATCTTCCTGCCCTTGTCTTTGCCGGGCGTCGCCGCCGGGCTGACGCTGGTTTTCGTGCTGACGCTGGGCTTCTACATTACGCCGGAGCTGCTCGGCGGCGGCCGCACCATCATGATCTCCATGGTCGTGAGCCGGAATGTCGAGCTCTACAACGAATGGGGCGCGGCCAGCGCGGTCGGGGTGGTGCTGCTGCTGTGCGTGCTCGCGATCTTCATGGCGGTCAGCCGCATCATCCCGCTCGACAAGATGCTGGGGCAGAAGTGATGAAACAGCCGCTTTTGCCCCGCATCCTCTTCGGCGCCTTCGTCGGCCTCGTGCTGCTCTATCTGATCCTGCCGCTGCTGATCATCGTGCCGATGTCCTTCTCGGCGACGCGTTTCCTGACCTTCCCGCCGCCGGCGCTGTCGCTGCGCTGGTATGCCGAGTATTTCGGCAGCGCCAACTGGATGCAGGCCACGCGGATGAGCCTGCTGATCGGCGTCCTGACGGTCGTGGTCGCGACCCCGCTGGGCACGGCAGCCGCCTATGCCATCAGCCACTCGCAGACGAAGCTGATGCGCAGCCTGCACATGATGCTGATGCTGCCGCTGATCGTGCCGATCATCATCGTCGCGATCGGCATCTTCTTCGTCTACGCCAAGATCGGGTTGATCCAGACCCTGACCGGGCTCGTGCTCGCCAATGTCATGCTCGGCCTGCCCTATGTCATCACCTCTGTGGTGGCCGGGCTTCAGAGCTTCGACAAGACGCAGGAGATGGTCGCCCGCAGCCTCGGCATGAACCGCTTCCGCGCCTTCCTCACCGTGACGCTGCCGCAGATCAAGGCGAGCGTCTTCGCCGGCGGCATCTTCGCCTTCATCTCGGCGATCGACGAGACGATCATCGCGCTGTTTATCTCCGGCGGCCAGCACCAGACCCTGACCAAGCGCATGTTCACCGCCCTGCGCGACGAGATCGACCCCACCATCGCCTCGATCTCGACGCTCCTGACGGCGGCGTCCTTCATCCTGGTGCTGTTGGCGACGAGCAGCCAGAAGCGCGCCGCAGGCTGAAGGTTCTGCTGTCAGACAATCTGTCAATCAGTTGACAGCCCTTCGGTTCTGTACGACATCTTTCCGCGTGAGGGGCCCAGAGAAGGCGCCTGTACGATGGAGGAATCGATGTCGCATAAGTCGTTCACCCGCGGCGTCAGCCGCCGTGGTCTGATGCTCGGTGCCGCGGGCGCCATCGCCGCGCCCCATGTCGTCCGGGACGCCGTCGCCCAGGGCAAGGCCGTCAATGTCGGCGTGATCGTGCCGCTCTCGGGCGCCAACGCCCAGTTCGGGATCAATTCGCGCAACGGCATCGAGCTGGTCGCCGACGAAATCAATGCCGCCGGCGGCATCAAGGCGCTCGGCGGGGCCCGCATCAACCTGGTCATCGCCGACTCGACCTCGACGCCGACCACCGCCGCCAATGTCGCCCAGCGCCTGCTGACGCAGAACGACGTCGTGGCGATCCTCGGCGCCTTCGCCTCGTCGCTCACCATCGCGATCTCGGAGGTCACCGAGCGCCGGGGCGTGCCGTTGCTCACCATGTCGTTCTCGGACCAGATCACCGGGCGCGGCTTCGAGAACATCTTCCAGGTCGTCGCCAAGGCCTCGGTGATCGGCAAGGCGCAGTTCGACGGCACGGCCGCCATCGCGGCGAGCGCCGGTCAGAAGCTCGAGCGCATCGCGATCATGTACGAGGACACCGCCTACGGCACCTCGCAGGCGGCCGGGCTGCGCGTCGGCGCCAAGGCGGCCGGCGTCCAGATCGTCATGGACGACGCCTATCCGCTGGGGATCACCGACGTCACGCCGCTGATCAACAAGCTCCGCGCCTCGGGCGCGCAGGCGGTGTTCCCGGTCTCGTATCTCAACGATTCCCTGCAGATCATCCGTGCGATGCGCCAGCAGCGCATCACCATCCCCGCCATCGGCGGTGCGGCCGGCTACGTCATCCCCGATTTTGAGAAGGGGCTGGGCGAATTCGCCGAGGGCGTGCTCTCGATCTCGCCGGCCAATTACGACCTCGCGCCGGAGCTGACCGAGCGCTTCCGCAAGCGCTTCGGCTATTTCATGGTCCATGAGGCGCTGGAGCATGCCGTCTGCATGGATGTGCTGGCCCAGGCGATGGAGAAGGCCAAGTCGGCCAAGCCGGACGACCTGCGCAAGGCGCTCCAGGGCGCCCGCTTCGAGGGCGGCTGGACCAAGGCCATGACGGGCGGCGCCGTGCAGTTCGACAAGACCGGCCTCAACACGCTCTCCGTTCCCGTCATGGTCCAGTGGCGCAATAAGGAACTCGTCACCGTCTGGCCTGCCGACGTCGCCAAGGCCAAGGCCGTCTGGGGCGGCTGAGGCGGAAGGCCGGTCGGGGCCGGGCAGGGGAGAGAGACGGCTATGGCGGTGGTTCAGGCCATCCTGGACGGCTTGATGATCGGCGGTGTCTACGCCGTCATCTCGATCGGCCTGACGCTGGTCTTCGGCGTGATGGGGATCGTGAATTTCGCGCAGGCGGAGTTCCTGATGCTCGGCATGTTCGTGGCCTATTACGCCTGGGCCTGGCTCGGGCTCGATCCGCTGCTGGCGGCCCCGCTCGCCTTCGCCGTGGTGTTCCTGCTCGGCGCGGCGCTCCAGCGCGTGCTAATCAGGCGCGTGCTCAAGGCGCCCGAGGTGGCGCAGATCTTCCTCACCGTCGGCCTGCTGATCGTGCTGGAGAATGCCGCGCTGCTGATGTTCGGGTCGGGTTTCCGCTCGGTCTCGACGCCCTACCAGACCTCGTCGCTGCAGCTCGGACCGCTCTTCATCTCCGTGCCCTATCTCGCCGCCTTCGCCATGTCGGTGGCCTCGGGGCTGGCGCTCTGGCTCTTCCTCAAGTCGAGCTGGTTCGGCCGCGCCATGCGCGCCACCGCACAGGACCCGATGGCCGCGCGGTTGATGGGCATCGACGCCGACCGAATGCACATGCTCGCCTTCGCGCTGGGCGTCGGGCTGACCGCCTTCGGCGGCGCGGTGATCCTGCCCTATCTGACGGCCTCGCCGACGGTCGGCACGCAATTCGCGGTGCTGATGTTCACCGTGGTGGTGCTCGGCGGGCTGGGCTCGGTCGCGGGCGCGGTGGTCGGTGGCCTCGCCGTCGGCATCATCCAGTCGCTCTCGGCGCTGGTCTTCCCGATCCAGCTGCAGAACCTCGTCCTCTTCGTCGTCTTCATCGCGGTGCTGGCTTTCCGGCCGAAGGGCCTGCTGGGAGCGGCCCGATGAGCGCGCTGTCCGTTCGGCAGGCCCTCGGCCTCGCGCTGCTTGCGGCGCTCGCCATCGCCCTGCCTTTCGCCTTCGAACCGCGCGGCTACGGCATCCGCATCCTCTGCCTGGCGCTGCTCTTCGCCGCCATGGCGCAGGCCTGGAACATCGTCGCCGGGCTCGCCAACCAGATCTCGCTCGGCCATGCCGCGTTCTTCGGCATCGGCGCCTACACCTCGACGCTGCTTCTCATCCATTTCGGCATCACGCCCTGGCTCGGCATGATGGCGGCAGCGGTCCTGGGCGGGCTTGCTGCGCTTCTGATCAGCCTGCCGACGATGAGGCTGCGCGGCCACTATTTCGCGCTGGCGACGCTCGCCTTTGGCGAGGTCATGCGCGTCATCGGCAACAGCTGGGGCGGGCTGACCGGCGGACCGGTCGGCATCTCCGTGCCCTTCGCCAAGCCGAACCTCGCTCTGATGCAGTTCGCCGATACCCGCGCCTCCTACTGGCTGATGCTGGGGGCGCTCGTCGTGGTGACCGTGATCTTCGTCGCGATCAAGCGCAGCCGCCTCGGCTATCGGCTGCGGGCGATCAAGGAGAATGCTGACGCGGCCGAGGTCATCGGCGTCGACACCACCCGCACCAAGATCGTCGCGGCGGTGATCTCGGGCGCACTAACGGCGGCGCTCGGCACGCTCTACGCCCAGTTCCAGTTCTTCTTCGATCCCGACACCGTCTTCGGCGTCGCCTCGATCTCGGTGCGGATGGCGATGATCGCCATCGTCGGCGGCATCGGCACGGCAGCCGGCCCTATCCTCGGCGCCTTCTTCGTCATCCCGCTGGAGGAGATCGCCAACCAGGTCTTCTCCGCCCAGGCGGCGGGGCTGTCGCAACTGGTCTTCGGCGTGCTGCTGATCCTCGTGATCCTGGTCGAGCCGCGTGGCTTCATGGCGATCGGCCCGCGGATCAGGCGCCTGCTGCGCCGGGAGGAACGCTGATGGTCGCCCCTCTGCTCCAGGTCACCGGCCTCGGCAAGCGCTTCGGCGGGCTGCAGGCCTTGTCGGAGGTGTCGCTGTCGGTGGCGCCGGGCGAGATCCTCGGGCTGATCGGCCCCAACGGCGCCGGCAAGACGACGCTGTTCTCGACGCTGGTCGGCCTGCACCGCCCCGATGCCGGTACGATCCGGCTCGACGGCCGCGACCTCGTCGGCCTGAAGCCGCACAAGATCGCCGCAGCGGGCATGGTCAAGACCTTCCAGAATGTCGCGCTCTTCCTCGACTCGACCGTTCTCGACAACGTCCTGACCGGCGGGCTGATGCGCCATGCGATACCTGAGGCGCGCGAACTCGCCAGGCGCTGCCTCGAGCGCGTCGGCATCGGCGCGATCGCCGGCAAGATCGCACGCGATCTCTCCTTTCCGGAGCGGGCGCGGGTCGAGGTCGCGCGCGCGCTCTGCACCGAGCCGCGCGTCCTGCTGCTCGACGAGGCGATGGCGGCGCTCAACCACGCCGAGATGGACGCCTTCATGGATCTGCTGCGCCAGCTGCGCGCGGAGGGGCTGACGCTGGTCGTCGTCGAGCACCACATGCGCGCGATCATGGCGCTCTGCGACCGGCTCGTCGTGCTGAATTTCGGCCAGATGATCGCCACGGGCACCCCGGCCGAGATCGCGCGCGATCCGGCCGTGATCGAGGCTTATCTCGGCCGGTCGGCGGCGTGAGGAGGGTGCGATGACGAGCCAGCCTCCGCTTCTCTCGATCGCCGGGCTGAACGCCGGCTATGGCGGCCTCGACGTGCTGCACGACGTCTCGATCGCGGTCGGCGCGGGCGAGTTCGTCTGCGTCATTGGCGCCAATACCGCCGGCAAGAGCACGCTGCTGCGCACGATCTCGGGGCTGGTATCCGCCCGCGGCAGCATCCGCTTCGACGGCACCGAACTCGTCGGCCGTCCCTCGCATGCGATCCCGCCGCTCGGCATCGCCCATGTGCCGGAAGGGCGCCACGTCTTTCCCGAGATGACGGTCGAGGAGAACGTCATGCTGGGTGCCTATGCGGTGCGCTCCGCCAGCGATCTCGCGGTGCGTCGCGACCGGGTGCTGACGATGTTTCCGCGGCTGCGCGAGCGGCTGGGCCAGCTCGCCGGCACGCTCTCGGGCGGCGAGCAGCAGATGGTCGCGATCGGCCGGGCGCTGATGCTCGAGCCCCGGCTTCTCCTGCTCGACGAGCCGAGCCATGGCCTGGCGCCCAAGATCGTCGACGAGCTCCACGACACCTTCCTGGCCGTCAGCCGGACCGGCACCTCCATCCTTCTGGTCGAGCAGAACACCACGCTGGCGCTCTCCGTCGCCGCTCGTGGCTATGTGCTCGAGAGCGGCCGGGTCGTTCTCTCGGGCACGAGCGCGGAGCTTTCCGGAAACGACGCCGTCCGCAGCGCCTATCTCGGGCTCTGAGGACCACCGAACACCACCACGAAAGGGTCAAGGCCGATGTCGCACAGCGATCAGTTCAACAAAGGGCTCGAAGTCCGCCGCAAGGTGCTGGGCACCGACTATGTCGATGGCAGCCTGGCCAAGGCCGACGACTTCATGATGGCCTTCCAGAACATCACCACCGAATGGTGCTGGGGCTATGCCTGGACGCGGCCGGGCCTCGAGCACAAGACCCGCTCGATGCTCAATCTCGCCATGCTGACGGCGCTCGGCAAGCCGGCCGAGCTCAAGCTCCACGTCAAGGGGGCGCTCGCCAACGGCGTGACCGTCGACGAGATCAAGGAAATCCTGCTCCACGCCACGGTCTATTGCGGCATCCCGGCCGGCCTCGACGCCTTCAAGGCGGCCCATGAGGTGCTGAAGGCCGAGGGGGCCGTGCCCAACGACAAGTGAGCCCGGCCATGGCCGGCTGGGAAGTCTTCGCCCTGCGCTATGCCGTGCATGAGCGCCGGGCCTTCGAGAACTTCATCCGTGCGCCCGATCCGCACGATGCGCCCATGCCCATGGACTATTTCGTCTGGGTCGTGCGGCGTGGCGGGCGGGTCGTCGTCGTCGACACCGGCTTCACCCCCGAGGGTGGAGCCAAGCGCGGCCGCACCTTGATCCGCCCCGTCGAGGCTGCGCTGCGCCAGCTCGGCGTCGCGCCGGAGATGGTGGAGGACGTGGTCATCACGCATCTCCACTATGACCACGCCGGCAATCTCGACCTCTTCCCGAAGGCCCGCTTCCATCTGCAGGATGCGGAGATGGGCTTCGCGACGGGCCGGCACATGTGCCAGGCCTGCATCCGCTACCCCTTCGACGTCGAGGATGTCGTCAGGATGGTGCGTGCGGTCTATGCCGAGCGCGTGGTCTTCCATGACGGCGATGCCGAGCTCGACGAGGGCCTGAGCCTGCACAAGGTCGGCGGCCACAGCGCCGGCCTGCAGATGGTCCGCGTCGAGACCGCGCGCGGGCCGCTCGTGCTCGCCAGCGACGCCGCCCATTTCATGGCCAATATCGAGCGGCAGAACCCGTTCCCGATCTTCTTCGATCTCGGCGCGCTGGCGCAGGGCTGGCGCGCCGCGCGCAGACTCGCGGGAGCGGACGAGCGCATCATTGCCGGTCACGATCCGCTGGTGCGCGAGTTCTATCCCGCCGTGGAAGGATCGGAGGGCGAGACGGTGGCGCTCCACCTGCCACCGCTGCGCTAGTCAGCGCGGCCCCCGACATGGGCCAGCGCCGCCAGCAGATGCGGGCGGAACAGGTCCGGATGCTCGCACATCGGGAAATGGCCGAGCCCCTCCATGACGCGCAGATCGGCGCCCGGAATGAGCGCGGCGAGTTTCGCGCCATCCTCGGGCGTCGCCGAATAATCATAGGTGCCGCAGAGCAGCGAGACCGGCGTCCGCGCGGCGTCGATGCGGGGCGCGACCTCGGCGCCGTCGAACTCGTCGGAATAGAAGGCGAGGTCGCCGGCATAGATCTCGGGCGCGCCCTGCGAATAGACCCAGGCGGCCCGGCGGCGGCTGTCGATCGGGCTCGTCGGGCTCATCAGCCCGCGCACGAAGGCGGCGTTGTGCAGCCCGGCATGGACGCCGACATGATGCTGGAACGGGTTGCGCCGCCCCTTCGAGCGGAAGGGCGGCTCGATCGCGATCACGCCGGCGACGAGATCGGGCCGCTCCGCCGCCAGCAGCAGGGCGAGCGCCGCCCCCATCGAACCGCCGGCGACGATCGCCTTCTCGCCGATGACCTGTTCGATGATCGCCGTGCACCAGCCGAGATAGCGCTGGCCCGACAGCCGGTAGGGCTCGCCCTGCCAGCCTTCGGGCGGCATCGAGCGGCCATGGAAGGGCATGTCCGGCGCCATCAGCCGCCACTCCGCAGCGAGCGCGACATCGGCGAGCTGCCCGTGGAACTGGCGGGAATCGGCGCCGGCCGTGTGCAGGAACAGGACCGGCCGCCCGCTTCCGGCGCACTCCACATGGATCTCGGCTGCGCTCTCCGGCAAGGCGACCCGGTGATAGCGCCCCTCGATCTGGCTCATTCGGCGCTCGACGGCCGGAGCCGGGGCGGCGGGCGAGAGCGTGACGAGTTCGAACAGCCGCTCGATCACGGCCCGCGCCTGCGCGATCACGAGCGGGTCGCCGGAGAGGGTGAAGGCGGGATTGGCGATCGCCAGCGCCGTGAAGGCCTGGAAGCGCGGTGGCGGGGGCAGGGTCAGGAGCCGCGCCCAGTCCGCTTCGGCCGCCGACAGCACGATGTCGGGCGCCGCCGTGCCCTCGAAGACCACGACGCCGTCATCGAGCCGCAGCAGGATGTCGTCACCCGCCCCCTCGACCCGCAGCACGGCGTGGAGGCCGGCGCCGAGGCGGCGCAGTTCGGCGTCGCCGGTCGCCGCGGCGATGCGCGCCCGCAGGCCCATCAGCCGCGCGGACCGGCGGCGAGCGCCTGGAGGTGGCGGTGGATCTCGGTGTGGTCGGCCTGCGGGCCGAGCCCGCTTTTGGCCGCCTCCCACAGCGCGGCCACGGACTGGACCTGCGGCAGAGGGAGGCCGAGATGATCGGCGAGATCGGCGGCGATGCGCAGATCCTTCGCCATCAAGGCGAGCGAGAATCCCGAATTGAAGGCCTCGGAGATGACGAAGGGCTTCATCTTCACCTCGGTCGAGTTGTTGCGGCCCGTCGAGGCGTTGAGCACATCGACGATCGTCTCCGGCGCCAGCCCGAACTGGCCGCCGACCAGCAGCGCCTCGCAGGCCGCGACCAGACCCGCCGCGGAGACGTAGTTGTTCAGCGCCTTCATCGCGTGGCCGGAGCCGATCGGCCCAGTGGCGAAGATCGACTTGCCCATCGCAGCCAGCACCGGTCGGGCGCGCTCGACCGCCTCGGCCGGTCCGCCCGCCATGATCGCGAGCGAACCGTCGATCGCGCGCTTCACGCCGCCCGAGACGGGCGCGTCGATCAATTGCAGGCCCAGCGCTGCGAGATCGGCCGCGAGGCTGACCGTATCCGTAGGCGCCGAGGAGCTCATGTCGATGACGAGCGCACCCTTGGCCAGGGCGCGCGCGGCCCCCGCCTCTAGCAACACGTCGCGCACGATCCGACCATTGGGCAGCATCGTGATCAAGATGCCGGCGCCTTCAGCCGCTTGGCTCGCGTCCGCAAAGGCCAGGCCGCCGGCCTCGACCAGAGCCTGTCGTGGCGCCTCGGCCGGGTCCGCGCCACGCACGGTGAAGCCGGCGGCGATCAGCCGACGCACCATCGGCAGTCCCATCTGGCCGAGCCCGATGAAGGCGATGGGGGCAGGGGAGCTGGCGCTGTCGGGCATGGATCAATCCTCCGGCGTCACGCCAAGGGCGGCGCGGCGTCCGGCGGATTTCTGGGCGCTATCAGACAATCTGTCAATTCGCGGCGTCAGCCGCGGCGAGGCTCGCGCTCCAGCACCGCCAGCGCGACCTTGGCCGCCATAGCGATATGGTACCGACAGGCTTCTTCGGCCCGGGCTCCGTCGCGCGCCGCGATGGCCTCGTAGATCGCCTCTATCTCTGCGACGCTGTCGTCGAGACGGCCCTGCTGCGTCATCGAGGTAAAGCGCAGCAGGGTGATGCGGTTGTGCAGCATCGTCAGCGACTGCTTGACGAAGATGTTGCCCGCCCCTTCCATCAACACGCTGTAGAAGCGCGTCTTGGCCGCGACGAGCTGAGCGCGGTCGCCGTCGCGGGCCGCCTGCCGGAATCCGGCCACGGCTTGTTTCAGCTCGGCGAGGGCGTCCTCGCTGCCCTGTTCGGCGAAGGCGCGCCCGGCGAAGCCTTCCAGCAGCGCCCGGACGTCATAGAGCTGGCGGGCCTCGTCGAAATTGATCGATGACACCTCCGGCCCGCGATGCGGCACCGTGACGACGAGCCCCTCGGCCTCCAGCTGCCGCAGCGCCTCGCGCACCGAGGTCCGGCCGACACCGATCTGCTCGCAGAGTTCGCGCTCGACCAAGCGCTGTCCGGGCCGGAAATGCCCGGAGGCGATGGCCTCCCGGATCCGGTCCTCGACCAGGAGCCGCAGCGTGGCGGCCTGCCGCGGAATGCGAAGATTCATCTCGTTCATGACGAACACATTGCCGGGTGAGGGCACGCCGTCAATCTCCGCCCTTGACCCCGTCGCTGTCAGATTGTCTGATGGCAGGCAATTCAGCAAAAAGTGATCACGGGAGGATCCATGAAAAAACTTCTGCTCGGCCTGGCGGCCGCAGCCACGCTGGCGATCGCGCCCGCCGCGGCGCAGACCTATCCGGCGCGCCCGGTGACGATGCTCGTGCCTTTCGCGCCGGGGGGCACCACCGATGTGCTCGCCCGCGTCCTCGCCGAGGAAATGGGCAAGGCGCTCGGCCAGAACGTCATCGTCGAGAATGTCGGCGGCGCCGGCGGCCGGACCGGAACCGAGCGCGTCACCCGCGGCGAGCCGGACGGCTATACCGTGCTGTTCGGCAATATGGGCCCTATGGCGGCCAGCCGGGCGCTGTTCAAGGACCAGCGCTACGATCCCCGCACCGATCTCGCGCCCGTCGGCCTCGTTGCCGATGTGCCGATGGTCATCGCGGCGAGCAAGAAGAGCGGGGTCGCGGACCTCAAGGCGTTCGTCGCGCGGGTCAAGGAGCAGGGCGACAAGGTGACATTCGGCACCGCCGGCTTCGGCGCGACCTCGGATCTGGCACCGCGGCTCCTCCTGCATCTGTCGGGCCTGAAGGCCACGATCGTGCCCTACAAGGGCGCAGGCCCCGCGATCCAGGATCTGCTCGGCGGCTTCGTCGACGGTGTCATCGACCAGACGGCGACCCTGCTGCCGCTGCATGCCGGCGGGTCCGTGACGGCGCTGGCCGTGACGGGCGACAGCCGCCTGCCGCAGGCGCCGGACGTGCCGACCTTCGCGGAGGCCGGCCTGCCCGAGTTCGGCATGAAGGTCTGGAACGCGCTCGCCGTCCACAAGGACACCAGCCCAGCCATCGTCGCACGCCTGGTGGCCGCGCTGGACACCAGCCTTTCCTCCGACTTCGTCGCCAAGCGCTTCGAGGGGCTGGCCGTGCCGGTGCCGCCGCCCGCCATTCGCGGCCCGGCGCATCTGGGCCAGCTGGTGAAAGCCGAGGTCGAGCGCTGGGAAGCAGTGCTGAAGGACGTGCCGAAGCAGTAGCAGGGCCGGCGGGGCGGGCTTCGCTACGGCCGGGCCCGACCCGCTACGCGCGCAACCTTCACCTGCCCGCAGCCCGGTTCCGACCGGGCTGCGGGGGCATTACTGTCGCACTCACCGACCGCGTCGGCTGCCGGGCCGATCGCTGCCGCAGGCTCCGGGCGCGGTCGCCAGGAGCGCCTTCGCGATGAGCCCGACAGACCCGGACACCGAGTTCCAGCCGCACACCTCGCATTGGGGCGTGTTCTCCGCCCGGATGCGCGACGGCGCGCTGGAGGTCCGGCCTCATCCCGGCGATCCCGATCCCAACCGGATCATCGACAACTTCCCCGCCGCTTTGCGCCACCGCGCCCGGATCGCCCGGCCGATGGTGCGCCGCGGCTGGCTCGAGAACGGGCCGGGCCCGGATTCGCGCCGCGGGTCGGACGACTATGTCGCGATGAGCTGGTCCGATGTGCTGGACCGGCTCGGCGGCGAATTGCGGCGCCTCCGCGACGGCCCCGGCCCGCAGGCGATTTTCGGCGGCTCCTATGGCTGGGCCAGCGCCGGGCGCTTCCACCACGCCCAGAGCCAGATCCACCGTTTCCTCAACACCGCCTGCGGCGGCTATGTGAAGTCGGTCAACAGCTACTCGTCGGGCTCCTCCCAGGTGCTGGTTCCCCATATCATCGGCGACTACGAGGATCTGACGAAGCGCAACGTCTCCTGGGAGCAGGTGGCGCAGCACAGCGAAATCGTCCTCGCCTTCGGCGGCATGGCGCTGAAGAACTCGATGGTCGCGGGCGGCAGCGTCAGCCAGCATGTCGAGCGCGGTGCCATGGAGCGGGCCGCCGATCGCGGCTGCGAGTTCGTGCTGGTCAGCCCGCTGCGCGCCGACCTGCCCGAGGAGGCGAAGGCGCAATGGCTGCCGGTGACGCCGGGCAGCGACACGGCCCTGATGATGGCGCTGGTCCACACCCTTGTCGCCGAGGGGCGGCACGACCGCGCCTTCCTCGAGCGCTGCACCGTCGGCTGGCCGGTGTTCGAGCGCTATCTGATGGGCGAGACCGACGGCATCGCCAAGGATGCGGCCTGGGCGGCGCCGCTCACCGGCGTCGCGGCGGACGAGATCGTCGCGCTGGCGCGCCGGCTGCACGGGCGGCGCGCGCTAATCGTGGTCGCCCATGCGCTGCAGCGCGCCGAGCATGGCGAGCAGCCCGTCTGGATGGGCATGGTGCTCGCCGCCACGCTCGGCCAGATCGGCCTTCCGGGCGGTGGCTACGGCTATGCGCTCGGCGCGATCGCCTATTACGGCCGGCGTTTCAACGCGGTGCCGGTACCGACCTTCTCGCAAGGCCGCAACGGCGTCAGCGACTTCATCCCGGTCGCGCGCATCGCCGACATGCTGCTCAACCCCGGCGGCAGCTACCGCTACAACGGCCAGACCCGAAGCTACCCCGAGATCAAGCTGGTCTACTGGGCCGGCGGCAACCCCTTCCATCATCATCAGGACCTCAACCGCCTGCGCCGCGCCTTCGCCCGTCTCGACACGCTGGTCGTCCACGAACTGGCCTGGACGGCGACCGCTCGTCATGCAGATGTGGTTCTTCCATGCACCATGACGCTGGAACGCGAGGACATCGGCGCCAGCTCGAACGACCCGCTGCTGCTGCCGATGCGCCCGGTCGCGGCGCCATTCGGCGAAGCGCGCGACGATTACGCGATCTTCGCCGATCTCGCCGAGCGCCTCGGTGCCCGCGAGGCCTTCACCGAAGGGCGCAGCGTGCGGCAATGGCTCGAGCATCTCTACGAGCCCACCCGGCAGGCGCTGGCGGCGATGGGCCGGCCGGCACCGGACTTCGCCGAATTCTGGGCCGGGGAGGGCTTCGAGCTGCCGCAACTCGCTGACGATGGCGGGCGGCTGCGGGCTTTTCGCGACGATCCCGAGGGCCGGCCTCTGCCGACGCCGAGCGGCAAGCTCGAGATCACCAGCAAGACCATCGCCGGCTTCGGCGAGGCGGACTGCCCGGGGCATCCGACCTGGCTCGGTTCGATCGCAGTCCCCGATGCGGCCACTCCCTTCGTGCTGATCGCCAACCAGCCGCGCACGCGCCTGCACAGTCAGTTCGACTTCGGCGGCCACAGCGACGGAGCCAAGCGGCGCGGTCGGGAGGTTGCGAGCCTGCACCCCGAGGATGCGGCGCGACTCGGCCTGGCGGAGGGCGACATCGCCCGGCTGTTCAACGAGCGCGGCGCCTGCCTCGCGGCCGTGCGGCTGACCGACGGCATCCGCCGCGGCGTCGTCCAGCTCCCGACCGGCGCCTGGTACGACCCTGCCGACCCGACCGAGGAGAAGTCGCTCTGCGTGCACGGCAATCCCAATGTGCTGACGCGCGACATCGGCACCTCGGCGCTGGCGCAGGGTTGCACCGGCCAGCTCACCACCGTGCGGGTCGAGCGCTACACGGGCAACCTGCCGCCGATCCAGGCGCACGATCCGCCACGCGCGGCCTGAGCGACATCGGCCCTGTCAGAACTGCAGGAGGCACTCGCGCAGGGTGCGCGGCTGCTCGCCGCCGCCGTCCAGCCGTTTGGCCCGGAGCAGCAGCCCCGCGGCCGCGGCGGCGCGGACGTCGCGTGGGTTCAAACCGAACTCCTGCTTGAAGGCGCGGCTGAAGCTGGATGCGTCCTCGAAGCACAGCGCATCGGCGATGGCGTTGATGCTGACGCCGTTGGCGCTGTCGGAGAGATCGGCATAGCCGCGCAGCAGCCGCCGGTGCCGGATGTAGCGGGCGACGCCGCCATCGTCCTGGAACAGGCGGTAGAGCTGGGTGCGCGACATGCCGACCTCGCGGCAGAGCATCGTGGCGTCGAGCCTGGGCTCGCGGAGGTTCCGATCGATGAACTGGCGCACTTTCTCGCGGCGCGTCACGTTGATCTGGCTGGAGGCCACGTCGAGACGGTCCGCCGACGGGCCGGTGCAGGCCATCACCATGGCTCGCACCGCATTGGTCAGCCGCGGCATGTCGGCGGCTTCGAGTTCGCTGAAACTGCGCTGGAGAAGGCCGATATAATCGCCCAGGAGCCGGCCGAGTGGGGTGTCGAGGGCCTGGGCCTGCGCCGCGTCGAGCAGCGGCGCGAGCTCGCGGAAGCTGTCGCGCGGCAGATAGAGCTGCAGACGCTCGTCGCTCGACCTCTGGCTGACGAGTTCGCGGCCGAGCGAGGCGACATAGGGCACCGATCCCGGCACGTCGAGAATGAGCCCTCCGCCGCCCGACCCGACGGTCCGGCGATGGCCGAGCGTGATCACCCAGTGGTCGATAGGGTTCGCGCGCAGCAGCGCGGTGTCTCGCACCGCGGTGAGGGCAGGGGCCTTGACATGGCTGAGGCCGAATTCGTCCAGCGTCCAGACGACGCTGCTCGCGGCGAAGCCGGACTCGCTCTCGTTGAGCGCGATGTTGAAGACGCCGTCGAACCAACTCCGCCACGCGTCGAACTGCTCGCGAATCGGCAAGTCCGTCGTCGTAAAGCGAACAGGAATCATGAGGCCCCCCGGCACATCGAATGCCGAAGGGTAACATGGCGGAAGGCGGACTGACATGCGCAGCGCGAGGCCACGAACGCTGGGGCTGTGCGGTCCGAAGTCTTGACGACATCTACGGCAGCAGGCACGTGCCCGAGACCGCGCGCCCGCCAGCCGCAGTTGGGTGGATGCCTACCAGCGGCGGCAGACCTGGACCCGGCGCGTCTGCCAGCGGCCACGATGGTCGCGGAAGCGCCGTGTCTCCCACCAGCAGCGGCGGCGATGCCAGTTGGCCTGTTCGACGCCGTTGTCGGCCTTGAGGCCCGGCGCCGAGGCGACCGGTGCGGCCGAGGCTCCGGGTGCGTAGAGGGCCGCGAGGCCCAGCCCGGAAGCCAGAATGAACGCTCGAACCCACATCGTCATGTCCTTCCCTGCGAGAGGTGAAGAGGTTGCCCGCACTCAGAACCGCCAGATCAGCGGCACGATGAAGACCGCAACGACGAAGAACCAGATCAGCAGGGGCAGGCCGAGCTTCCAGTAGTCGCCGAAGGCATAGCCACCCGGCCCCATCACCATGAGATTGGTCGGTGTCGCGATCGGGGTCAGGAAGGCACCGGCCGCCGCCACAGCTGTGCTCATCAGCACCGGTTTCGGCGAGATGCCCATGCTGGCGGCAGCCGCGACGCCGATCGGAATGACGATCAGTGCGGTCGCCGTGTTGCTGATCAGCTGCCCCATCACCGCCGTCAGCACGAAGAGGCCCGCCAGCAGCGCCATCGGCCCGGCATCGCCGACCATCAGCACGAGCCGCTCGGCCAGCAGCTTGGCCGCACCCGTCTCGACCATCGCCGTCGAGAGCGGCATCATCGCGCCGACGAGGATCACGGTGGTCCAGCTGATCGCGCGGTACGACTGCTCCACCGTCATGATGCCGGTCATGATGATGGCGCCGGCGGCGAGCAGCCCCGCCACGGCCGGCGGGACGATGCCGGTGGCCAGCAGCAGCACCATGCCGAACAGGATGGCGACCGCCTGCTTGGCGCCGGGGCCCATCGGCACCGCCTGGCGGCGCACCAGCTCCGGCGAACTGACCACCAGCACGTCGGGGTCGTCGAGATGGGTGTCGAGCGCCTTCCAGGTGCCCTGCAGCAGCATCGTGTCGCCAGCCTGCAGCACGACGCCGCCGGCCTCGCCGGTGACAGCCTCGCCGACGGCGATCTCGTTGCCCGAGCGCTGCACCGCGAGGATGATCAAATCGCCGCTCTCGGTCACCATGCCCGGGAAGACGCTCTGTCCGATCAGCCCGGAGCGGGGCGGAATGACCACCTCGGCAAGGCCGGAGCGCTTGTTGAACAGCGTCTCCTCGCCCTCGCCCGTCGTCGCGCTTTCGTCGCGGAAGGCCAGGTGCATCGTTGCGGCGAAGGTCGCGGCCGCCTCGGCATCGCCGCGCAGCAGAATGTGGTCGCCCTCGGCGATCGCGTTGCGGCGCAGCGGGCCGGCGCTGTCGCCCTCCTGGATCGCGACGAACTGGAGGCCGGGGAAGGCCGCGAGGTCGATGGCGCTCGCGGGCTGGCCGACATAGGGGCAGGTGGCGCGCACGCGCAGCTGATAGATGCCGCTCGCGAGCCCGTATTGCTCGACCAGCGTCTTGGCGTGGCGGCTGAAATCCGCCGGCATGGTCGCCCCGTTGCGCTCGGGCAAGAGCTTCTGCCCGAACAGGATCATGATCGCCATCGAGCCGGCGAGCAGCGGAATGCCGGCGAGCGCGAATTCGAAGAAGCCGAAGCCGCCGACCCCGGCATCGACGCCCGCTTCCGAGACGAGCACGTTCACGGGCGTGCCGGTCAGCGCCAGCATCGAGCCGGCATGGGCGGCAAAGACCAGCGGCATCAGGAGCTGCGAGGAGTTGCGCTTGAGCCGGACCGCAATGACGACGACGACCGGCAGCAGGGCCGCTACCGCGCCGTTGACGCTGATCAGCGCGGTCAGCAGCGCAACGAGCCCCATGGTCAACAGCAGCAGGCGGGTTCGGCTCTCTTCGCCCGCGCCCTTGATCAGGAGTTGTCCGGCCCAGGCGGTGACGCCGGTGACCTCGAGGCCGGACGACACCACGAACAGCGCGGCGATGAAGATCACCGCCGGGTCGCCGAGCCCGCCCAGCGCCTGCGGCAGGGTCAGGACGCCGGTCGCCCAGAGCGAGAGCGCCGTCCCCATCGCCACCAGCACGACCGGAACCCTGTTCGTGACGAACAGGATGACGGCCGCAGCGATGATCAGGGCGGTATAGGCAATGGGGCTCACGCGTCAGCTCCTGGTTGGGCCTTCATCGACCGGGCGACCGCCCGAGTGGTCCTCAGTCTTCGAGCGTCGCCATCAGGATGCCGAGCCGGCAGCCCTTCTCGTATTCGTCGAGCTTCACGAATTCCTTGATCGTGTGGATCTCGGCCTGGCCTGCGCCAATGGTGATCGTCGGGACGCCGGCCTTGTCGAGCCAGTTCGCATCGAGCCCGCCATTGGAGAAGATGTAGGTAGGCTCCATGCCGAGGATCCCGAGCGCACGGGTGGCGCGCTTCACGACCGGCGAGTCCTGATCCAGCCGGAAGGGCGGGTAGGCCGCCGCCCGCTTGAAGGCGACTTCGGCGGTCGCCCCCTCATGGTCGGTGACCGCGGCCTTGGCCTTGGCGAAGGCGGCCTGGAATCCGTCGACGATCTGGGTGGCGAAACTCAGCTCCGGGCTGCGCGCCTCGCCCTTGAGGAAGGCATAGTCGGTGACGACATTGGTCGCGTCGCCGGCCGCCTTGCCGTTGCGCCCGCCGAAGATGCCGATATTGCTGCTGCCGAAGGCCTCGCCCTTGACGACCTTGCCGAACCAGCCGGCGGCCCGGGCCTCGGTCAGGCCGATGGCGCCGACCATGGTCGCCGAGATGCCCTTTTCGGGTGCGACGCCGGCATGCGACGCGCGGCCGGTGATCTCGACCTCCCAGTTCTCCTGGCCGACAGCGCCGATGATCAGCTCCGAAGCGAGCTGGCCATCGACATTGATGCACATCGCCGGGCTCTTGAGGTCCGCAGGGTTCAACTCGCGGGCACCATGCAGCCCGCTTTCCTCGCGCACCGTGAACAGCAGCGTTATCGGCGGATGGGGCAGGTTGTTCTTGATCAGCGTCTCCGCGACCACGACCAGCAGTGCCACACCGGTGCGGGCATCGCCGCCCAGAGCCGTCGTGCCGTCGGAGACGATCCGGTCGCCCTCGCGCCGCGGCTTGGCGCCGGCGCAGAGCGGCACGGTGTCGAGATGGGTCGAGAACAGCAGCCGCGGTCCCGGCTTCGTGCCCGGCAGCTCGACGATCAGGTTGCCGGTCTGCGTCGGCAGCGGGATGCGGCTGTTGACGTCGTCGTAGCGGATCGCCGAAGCGGGCACGCCGATCTTGATCAGTGCTTCGCTGACCGCGGCCGCGATCGCGGCCTCCTCTCCGGTCACGCCCTCGACCGAGAGGAAGTTCATCAGGTGGTCGATGGCCGCTTCGACATCGAGCGGAACAGGGGCAGTGCTCATGAGATCCATCCGGGCTTCGGCCCGCCTCGACATGGGAGGCCGGGCGGGTTTTTCGGGTCAGCGGCGGCTCACAGCCCCCAGGGCAGGCCGAGCATCTTCCAGACTGCAAAGAGCGCGGTCCACAGCACGAACATCCAGATGACGTAGGGGATCATCAGCGCGACCACGGTGCCGACACCGGCATTCCGGTCGTATTTCTGCATGAAGCCGACCACGAGTGCGAAATAGGCGTTGAGCGGCGTGATCGCATTCATCGGGGAATCGCCGATGCGGTAGGCCGCCAGCACCGCCTCGGGTTCGACGCCGAGCTTCATCAGCAGCGGCACGAAGACCGGTGCGAAGATCGCCCATTTGGCGATGGCGCCCGTCAGCAGCAGGTCGATGAGGGCGACGACGACGATGAAGCCCAGCAGCAGCGGCAGCGCCCCGATATTGGCCGACTGCAGGATGCCGGAGAGGCTGAGCGCCATCACCGTACCCATGTTGGTATAGGTGAAATAGGCGACGAACTGGCTGAGCACGAAGAACAGGAAGATCGTCCCGCCGAGGCCCTTGATCGATTTCTCGATGGCGGCGATCACCTCGGTCAGCGTCCGCAGCGTGCCCGCGCCGATGCCATAGGTCCAGCCCGTGGTCAGGAACATCAGCATGATCAGGGCGATCAGCCCGTTCATGAAGGGCGAGTTGCCGATCAACTCGCCGGTGGTGGGATTGCGCAGGGGTGCGCCGGCCGGCAGCGTCAGCAGCAGAAACACGGCGACCAGACCGAGAAGACCGAAGCCGGCATAACGCAGCCCGCGCGATTCCTGCTCGCTGAGCACGGAACTCTGCTCTGTCGTGGTGCCTTCGGCGGCTGTGGCCGGATCGTATTTGCCGAGCCTCGGGCTGATCACGCGATCGGTGATGAAGGCGATGACGGCGGTGAGAACGATCACCGAGGCGATCGAGAACCAGACATTCGAGGCCAGGCCGATCTGCCTGCTGGGATCGACCAAGCGTGCCGCGTCATTGGTGAACTCGACGAGCACGGCGTCCAGCGGCTTGATCAGCATGTTGACCGTGAAGGCGCCCGCCACCGCCGCGAAGCCGAGCGCGAGCCCGGCCAGCGGATTTCGGCCGACCGCGAGATAGGCGATGCCGGCCAGTGGGATGAGAACCAGATAGCCCGCATCCGCCGCGATGCTGGCGAGGATGCCGACGAAGGAGAGGATATAGGTCAGCGCCCAGGCCGGCGAGATGATCACCAGCTTGCGGATCAGCGCGGTGACGAGCCCGGATTCCTCGGCAACGCCTGCGCCGATCATCGCCACGATCATCAGGCCGACGGCCGTGAAGCTCATGAAGTTCGGAATCAGCGATGTGTAGATGAACCGGATGCCCTCGACATTGAGGAGGCTCCGGATCGCGGTTGAGGCCGTCTCGACCTGATGGGTCACGGGGTTGATCTGCTCGAACGTGACGGCGGCGCCAAACAGGCTCAGAACGGCCGAGAGCACGATCACGATCCCGATCAGGATCAGGAAGATCACGACCGGATGCGGCACCATGTTGCCGACCTTCTCGACGCCGTCGAGGAAGCGCTGCATCGTCGTCTTGGGTGCGGTGCTCTCCATCGCCATGTCGGCCTTCCTCCCCGGCCGGGAGCGCTCCCGGCGACAACGACCCGTCCACCGGGGCCGTGGCCCAGGCGGAGTCCAGAGGCGAACTTAGTGGGATGAGCCGCTGGAACATCGGCCCAGAATCCCAAAGCTTGGGCCGGCTGTCCCAAAATGGCGGAAATCGGGCGATAGGGTGGTCGGCCTGTCACTCCGTGACGAAAGCAAGGCGGCAGGCTTGTCTTGGCGCCGTTACGTCGTTTCAATATCGCTGCGTCACGAGCGCGTTGCGAGCCTGGCCGGCCCGGGGGCGCAAGGCGAGACGCGCAGTGTATGTCCGGCGGGACGGTCCGCCGGGTCGCTGAAGAGTTCGGAGTTCTGCCTCATGCCGGAACAGCGACCGACGACGCGAGACGGCGTCCCGGAATGGACCGGCCAGAGCGCGGCGTCGATGATGGCGCCGCCGGGAGGCAGCGAAACCCGCCCGCACCATAGAACGGCCGGCATCGCCGCCACGCTCGCCGCCGGTTTGTTGGTCGCAGCCTGCGCGTCCGCACCGCGAGGTCTGCTCCAGACCGTCGCGCCCGTGCCCGACACCTACAAGCTTGACATGCTCACCGCGACGACGCGGGCGATCTCGGACGACCCCGGCGTGCTCTACGATGGCGAACGGGGCCGAGGCGTTTCCTTCAGCAACATCGTCGTCTCGATTCCCCGCAATCGGGAGCCCGGCACCATTCAGGTTCCGCGGTCGGTGCCGGGCAATCCGGCGACGGATTTCACGGTCAGCGCGGCGACCTCGCTGCGCAAATCCGATCTGCCGCGCTGGTTCGCGGCGGCCGGCGGCCGCAAGCGTCGCGCCTTCATCTTCGTGCACGGCTTCAACACGCCGTTCGACCGGGCCGTTTTCCGCTTCGCGCAACTCGCCCACGATTCGGACGCCAATGCCGCGCCGATCCTGTTCTCCTGGCCGTCGCGCGGGCGCCTTCTCGACTACCGGCTCGATCTCGACAATGCGTCCTATTCGCGCTCGGATCTTGCCGAGGTGCTGATGATGGCGGCGCGCAGCCCGGCCGTGGGCGAGGTCGTCGTCCTCGCGCACTCGATGGGTGGGTGGCTCGCGGTCGAGGCGCTCAAGCAGGTCGCGCTGAAGAACGGCGGCGTCCCGGCCAAGATCAACAACCTCATCCTAGCTTCGCCCGATCTCGACGTCGGGGTCTTCCGCCGTCAGATCGAGGATATGGGTCCGCGCCGGCCGCGGATCACGATCTTTGCCTCGCAGAACGACCGGGCGCTGCAGCTCTCCCAGTTCCTGGCGCGCGGCGCGACCCGGCTCGGGGCGATCGATCTGTCGCGCGAGGACTACCAGTCCCAGCTCGGCGACCTGAAGGGCATCACCGTCGTCGACATCAGCGCGATCAAGGCCGGCGACCGGGTCAACCACGACACCTACGCTTCGAGCCCCGAGATCGTCCAACTGATCGGCAACCGCCTGATCGAAGGTCAGGTCATCACCGATTCGGACGTCACGGGCACGGGCACGGCGCTGGAGACGGTGGGCTCGGCGGCCGGTCTGCTGATCACGGCGCCGATCCGTGTCTTCGACGCAGCGACGACACGTTGAGGATGACGCAGGGTTTCCTGACCAAGATCGGCGGCATCGCGTATATTGAGGCAGATCACATCACGGAGGACAGCCCCGGCTATACGCTCAACGGGATGCTCGGAAGACAAGCCGCACGCAATGATCCGCATGAACGGAGGCGACCATGGCACTGTCCGCAAGCCCTCGACCCCCTGTCACGGCGGGATCAGTCCTGCCGCCCATCACGATCCCGCACAACCGTCCCGAGCCGCAACTGGGGGCCTGGATAGGGACGTCCGTGGAACCACTTCACGGGCCGGCTGACACTCGGTTGTCTCAGGACCCTCGGGTCGCGACCGAATGGCGCTTCGGTGCGCTCACACTGATCCGCTGCTTTTGCTCCATAGGGCAGCCCTCGCCGGCTGCGCCGCGCGGACCCGGCCTTCGGCACCAGGGTTGCGTTGCGCTGTCGCCCGGCGCGGGTGGCGGCGTCTCGTCGATGCTGTTCGTCTCGCCCAGTGTCGGTCTCGCTTTGGCGGCGCTGGAGCAGTCGGTCCGCCAATCCGACGGCGCCGCGGAACGCCTGGCGCTTCTGGTGCCCCGAGACTGGCTGGAGGAGGCCGGTTGGGTGGCACCGGTGCGGCGGCTCGCGACGCAAGCCGGCCCCGGCGCGCTGCTCGCGGGCTTCATCCAGCAACTCGGCGGGCAGTCCGGCCAGTTCAGCGACGACCAGGCGAGGAGCCTGGCCATGGCGATGCGCGCCCTGCTCGAGGCCTGCCTCGTTTCAGCCGGGCCCTCCATCGCGACGACCGCTCCATCGTCGACCACCGTGGAACGCGCGCGCCAGATCGTGCAGCGACACATGGGCTCGCCCGATTTCGGCCCGCCACAGCTCGGACGGCTTCTGGCGATGTCGCGTTCGAAGCTCTATCGGCTGCTCGACGGTTACGGCGGCGTCGCCCATTTCATCAATCGCGAGCGGCTGGTGCAGGCGCGGCACGACCTCACCGCGCCCGGCGATCCGCTCTCGGTCCACGCCATCGCCAGCCGCGCGGGCTTTCGCGACCACTCGACCTTCAGCCGGGCGTTCCGTCGCGAATATGGCTGCAGTCCCAGCAGGTTGCGTGAACGGCCGGAACCGGGCCGTCAGGACCGAGGCGACCCCGACGGTGGGCGATGGGCAGCGCAGCGGGTCGCGGGCACCGTCTGCATGCACTGCGAAAGCCGCGGGGAGAATGGGATGAACAGCCCAGATTTGGGATTCTGAGCTGATCCGGGCCGGTGACGGTGTTGCTAGCCTGCCGGCAGATGCTCGGAAGCGGGGCGCGATGGCGCTCGCCGGGTGCCACGGGAGGCGGTCCTCGTTTCCGGCATGCAACGGACAGTCGCGATGCGAGTGAACGACTGATGCGAAAGCCCGATCGGCAACACGGCCCGGAGCGTCCGACGGGCAGGCACCGCCTTCGTGGCGGCGCGGTCGCGCTCGCCCTTCTGCTACTCGTGGCGGCAGGCTGCCAGCGCGAAGGCGACAGCGCGCCCGCGCCGGTGATCCGGACGGTGCGCACAACCACGGTCGAGGCGCCGCGCCAGCTCGCTGATCTCGGCTTCAGCGGGCATGTCGAGGCCCAGGACCAGGCTTCGCTCTCCTTCCGCATCGGAGGACGCCTGGCGGAGCGCCTCGTCGGCGTCGGCGCGACGGTGGCCGAGGGTCAGGTCGTCGCGCGGCTCGATCCGGAGAACGAGCTCAACGACCTGCGCGCGGCGCGAGCGGCGCTGACGGCCGCCGAGGGCGCCCTGCGCAAGGCGGAGAACCAGCATCAGCGCCAGGAGCATCTGCTGGCGCGCGGCATCACGAGCCAGGCCGATTTCGAGGCCGCCGAACAGGGGCGCACCGCCGCGCGTGCCCAGGTCGAGGCAGCCCGCGCCCGCGTGCGGACGGCCGAGGACATCGTCGCCTTCACCACCCTCAAGGCCGATGCGCCGGGCGTCGTCACCCGCGTCGGCGCCGAGCCGGCCGAGGTCGTCTCGGCCGGTCGCATGATCGTCCAGCTCGCCCGGCGCGACGGCCGCGACGCCGTCTTCGCGCTGCCGGCGGAATCGATCCGCGCCATTCCTGCCGACGCCGCGGTTCATGTCGCGCTCGCCAGCGACCCGTCGGTCAGCGTGCGCGGCCATGTCCGCGAGGTTGCGCCCCAGGCCGATCCGGTCACGCGCACTTTCCAGGTTCGCGTCGGTCTGGCCGACCCGCCGGCCGCCTTCCGGCTCGGCACAACCGTTTCGGGGTCGATCCGCGGCGGCGAGGCCTCCGGCGTCGCTATACCCGCGACGGCGCTGACCGAGCGCGAACAGGCCACCGGCGTCTGGGTCGTCGATCCGGCGGCGCTGACCGTCTCGCTGCGCAAGCTCGAGCTGGTCTCGCGTGATCCTGCCACAGCGATCGTCGCCAAGGGGCTGGCGATCGGCGACATCGTCGTCACCGCGGGCGCCAACCTCCTCAAGGAAGGGCAGCGCGTGCGCCTGTCCGGGACCGAGGCACGATGAGCTTCAATCTTTCCGAATGGGCCCTCAAGAGCCGCTCGGTCGTGATCTATCTCATGATCGTGGCCGTGGCCGCCGGCGTCTTCGCCTTCGTCAAGCTCGGCCGCAACGAGGACCCGGCCTTTGTCATCAAGTCGATGGTCGTCGTCGCCGCCTGGCCGGGCGCGACGATGGAGGACACGCTCAGCCAGGTCACCGAGCGTCTCGAGCGCCAGATCGAGGAGACGCCGGGGCTCGATTTCGTCCGCAGCTTCACCACCCCGGGCCGGACGACGATCTTCGTCAACCTGAAGCAGGACGTGCCGGCCCATGCCGTCCAGGAGACCTGGTTCAAGGTCCGCAATCTCGTCGCCGACGTTCGCCACACCCTCCCGGCCGGCACGATCGGCCCCTTCTTCAACGACCGCTTCGGCGACACCTTCGGCATCATCTACGGCTTCACCGCCGACGGCTTCACCGGGCGCGAACTGCGCGACCATGTCGAGGCCGCCCGCTCACGTCTGCTGCTCGTCCCCGACGTCTCGAAGATCGAGGTCATCGGCGCGCAGGACGAACGCATCTTCATCGAGTTCTCGGTGCGCGAACTCGCCAATCTCGGGATCGAACGCTCGGCCCTGCTCGGCGCCCTGCAGGCCCAGAACGTCGTGCGCCCGGCCGGCGTGGTCCAGACCCAGGACGAGAAGTTCTCGATCCGCGTCTCGGGCGCCTTCCAGTCGGAAGCCGACCTGCTCGAGATCAACTTCCCCGTCGGCGACCGCATGGTCCGCCTGGCCGATATCGCCACCGTCAAGCGCGGATTCGCCGACCCGCCGCAGCCGATGTTCCGCGTCAACGGCCAGGCTTCGATCGGCCTCGGCATCGCGATGCGCGACGGCGGCGACATCCTGGCTCTGGGCGCCAACATCAAGAAGGCGATGGCGGAGATCACGGCCGGTCTGCCGGTCGGCATCGAGCCGCGGCTGGTCGCCGACCAGTCGGTGACGGTCGACGAGGCGATCGCCGACTTCATGAGCTCGCTCTGGCAGGCTGTCGCGATCATCCTCGTGATCAGCTTCATCAGCCTCGGCGTGCGGCCGGGTCTGGTGGTGGCGCTCTCGATTCCCCTGACGCTGGCGGTCGTCTTCGCAGTGATGAACGTCATCGGCATCGACATGCAGCGCATCTCGCTGGGCGCGCTGATCATCGCGCTCGCGCTCCTCGTCGACGACGCGATGACGACGACCGACGCAATGGTGACGCGCCTCGCCGCCGGCGACGAAAAGGCCAAGGCCGCGACCTTCGCCTTCGAGAAATACGCGGTCGCGATGTTCGCGGGCACGCTGGTGACCATCGCCGGCTTCGTGCCGATCGGCTTCGCCGCCAGCTCGGCCGGCGAATACACCTTCTCGCTCTTCGCGGTGGTGAGCATCGCGCTGGTCGTCTCCTGGTTCGTCGCCGTGATCTTCGCACCCGTTCTCGGCATGGCGCTGCTCGTCGCGCCCAAATCCTCAGGGCAGGCGGTGGGGCCAGGGCGAGTGGAGCAGGGCTTCCGGACGATGCTCTCGGGAGCGATCCGGGTGCGCTGGCTGACGATCGCCGTCACCATCGGCCTGTTCGCGGCGTCGATGCTGGCGCTGCCGCTGGTGCCGCGGCAGTTTTTCCCGGCCTCCGACCGGACCGAGCTGCTGGTCGACATGACGCTGCCGCAGAACGCCTCGATCTACGCGAGCGAGGCGCTGGTGAAGCGCTTCGACGCGGCACTGAAGGACGATCCCGATGTGGCGCGCTGGAGCACCTATGTCGGGCGCGGCGCGATCCGCTTCTACCTGCCGCTGAACGCACAGCTGCCGAACGACTTCTTCAACCAGGCGGTGATCGTCGCCAAGGACGTCGCCGCTCGCGACAGGCTGCAGAAGAAACTCGAGGCACGGCTGGCCACGGAATTCCCGAACCTGATCGCGCGGGTGTATCCCCTCGAACTCGGCCCCCCGGTCGGCTGGCCAGTGCAGTACCGCGTGACCGGTCCCGACATCGCCGAGGTCCGCGGCATCGCGATGAAGCTGGCGCAGGTCGTGGCGGCCAATCCCCACACCGACCAGGTCAATTTCGACTGGATCGAGCCCTCGCGCGAACTGCGGCTGCGGGTCGACCAGGACGAGGCGCGGCGTCTCGGCCTGAGCTCCCAGGCTCTCGCCGCGATCGTCAACACGGTCGTTTCTGGGACCGTGGTGACGCAGCTGCGGGACGACATCTACCTCGTCGACGTCGTCGTGCGGGCACAAGGTTCCGATCGGGTCTCGTTGGACACATTGCGCACGATGCAGGTGGCCCTGCCGGGCGGCCGCTCCGTGCCGCTCTCGCAATTCGTCACCTTCAGCTACGATCTCGACGCACCGCTGATCTGGCGCCGCGACCGCGTGCCGACCCTGACGGTGGCCGCCGACATCAAGCCCGGCGTCCTGCCCGAGACCGTCGTCAGCGCGCTGGCTCCCGGCATCGAGGCACTCAGCAAGACGCTGCCGCCGGCCTATGGCATCGCCACCGGCGGCACGGTCGAGGAGAGCGCGAAATCCCAGGCCTCGGTCATCGCGGTAGTGCCGGTGATGCTGCTGATCATGTTCACCGTGCTGATGGCGGAACTGCGCAGCTTCAAGCTCTTCGCCATCGTCATCAGCATCGCACCGCTGGGCATGATCGGTGTCGTCGGGGCGCTGCTGATTTCGGGCAAGCCGCTCGGCTTCGTCGCGCTGCTCGGCGTGCTCGCCCTGATCGGCATCATCACCAAGAACGCGGTCATCCTCATCGGCCAGATCGAGTCCGAGCGGGCGGCCGGCAAGAGCATCACCCAGTCCGCTCTCGACGCCGCCTCGACCCGCTTCCGCCCGATCATGCTGACAGCGGTCTCGACCGTTCTGGGCATGATCCCGATCGCGCCCACCGTGTTCTGGGGGCCGATGGCCTTCGCGATCATGGGCGGGCTGCTGGTCGCGACCGTGCTGACGCTGATCCTTCTGCCCGTGCTGTACGTCACCGTCTTCGGTGGGCAGTCGCCCGCCGCCGAGCCGGCGCGGGGGGCTGCGCCCGACACAGTGGGAGCGGCTGCGCGATGAACCGTCCTGCATCAGTGAAACGCGCCTTGTTCCGTCGCACGCGACCGCTCCTGCCGCTCTTCGGCCTGCCGCTGCTGCTCGCGCTCGCCGGCTGCGATCGTGCCGAGAAGGCGCCTGCCCAGGCCGGCCGTCCCGTCCAGGTCGTCAAGGTCGAGGCCAGCCTCCTCACCGCGGGGGTCGAACTCTCCGGCGAAATTCAGGCCGAGAAGACCGTGTCGCTCGCCTTCCGGATCGCGGGGCGCATCGCCGAGCGGCCGGTCAATGTTGGGGACCGCGTCACGCCCGGGCAGATCGTCGCCAGGCTCGATCGGACCATCGAGACCAACGCTGTCGCCGCCGCCGAGGCGGCGCTGGAGGCCGCGCGCGGCGAGGTCGTGACCGCGCGCAGCACCTTCGAGCGGCAGGAGCGGCTGATGGGGCAGGGCTTCACCACGCGGCCCCGCTTCGATGCGGCGCAGAAGGCGCAGGAAACGGCCCAGGCTGCGCTCAAGAACGCCGAGGCGCAGCTCGAACAGGCCCGCGACCGGCTCGGATTCACCGATCTGCGTGCCGATGTCACCGGCGTCGTGACCCTGCGCAGCGCCGAGCCCGGCGAGGTCGTCCAGCCCGGCCAGGCGGTCCTCCAGATCGCCCGCGAGGATGGCCGCGATGCGGTCTTCGCCGTGCCGGCGCGGCTGCTCGAGGGCAAGACCGGCGATCCGCTCGTCCGCGTCGTGCTCGCCGAGGCGCCGGGGATCAGCGCCAGCGGGCGCATCCGAGAGATCGCCCCGCAGGCCGATCCCGTCACCCGCACCTTCCAGGTCCGGGTCGGACTGCAGGATCCACCCGAGGCGATGCGGCTGGGCTCGACGGTGGTGGGGTCGGTCGAGACGACCTCCTCCATCATCATGTCGATCCCCGCCAAGGCGCTGACCCGGTCGGGCGCCTCGCCCGCCGTCTGGATCGTCGATCCCAAGACCTCGACGGTCAGCCTGAGGCCGATCGACATCCTGCGCTTCGATCCCGACCACGTCGTCGTCTCGCAGGGGCTCGCCCCGGGGGAAACCATCGTCGCCGCCGGCGTGCAGGCGTTGCATCCGGGTCAGCGCGTCGCGCCGCTGCCGCCCGCACGCAGCGCGGCGACAGCCGCCGACAGGGCGCCGGGCTGACGCGACCACCACGCGACCGCCGCCGGCGCGGCGACCGCCCCAGTGAATTGAAGGACGTCTCCCATGAGCGATCTGGTCTTCATCGCCTTCCCGACCGAGCAGAAGGCCGAGGAGGTCCGCCAGAAGGTTCTGGCGATGCAGCGCGAGTATCTGATCGAGCTCGGCGATGCCGTCGTCGTGGTCAAGGACCAGGACGGGCAGATCAAGCTCAACCAACTGATCAACCTGACGACGACCGGCGCCGCCTCGGGCGCGCTCTGGGGCACGCTGATCGGCTTCATCTTCATGGCACCGCTGCTCGGCACGGCGCTGGGCGCGGCGTCGGGTGCGCTGGGCGGCAAGCTGACCGATGTCGGCATCAACGACCAGTTCATGAAGGATGCGGCCGCCGCGCTGCAGCCGAACACGGCCGGCCTGTTCCTGCTGATCCGCAAGATGACGACCGACAAGGTCCTGGCGGATCTGCGCGGCAGCGGCGGCACGCTGATGAGCACCTCCTTCGACGAGACCAAGGAAGCGGCGCTGCGTGAGGCGCTGGCCGCCGCGGCTCCCGGCGAGACGGTGACGCCGGCCGCGACATGATCGGCCCTGGTGCCGGCGGGCCGGTGGCGGAGCGAGCGCAATGGGCGCTCGCGACCGCCCGGCTCGCCGACTTCCAGCCGCTTCTGCCGGCCGAGGAGGAGGTCGTCGCCCGCCTGCTCAGTGGCACCTATGACCGCCTCGGCGACGGCAGCCGACCCACCACGCCGGATC
>NZ_JAUXYO010000243.1 GCF_030694325.1 Allobosea sp.
CATCCGCATGATCCAGGAGCCCGTCCATCGCCGTCTCTCCCCGTTTCAGGACGCCATCGCCTCGACCAGGCGCGGCGGCAGGCGGAACACCACCTCCTCGTCGACGCCCTCGAGCTCCCGCACGGTGACCGAGCGGAATCCGCGCAGGCGGTCGATCGCATCCTGGATCAGCCGCTCGGGCGCCGAGGCCCCCGCCGTGAAGCCGACCGTCTCGACCGTCTCGAACCAGCCCGGGTCGATCGCATCCGGCCCCTCGATCAGATGGCTCGCGACGCCGGCGATCTCGCCGACCTCGCGCAGCCGCGTCGTGTTGGAGGAAGAGCGCGAGCCGACGACGAGGATGAGCTCGCACTGCGGCGCCATCGCCTGCACCGCCGCCTGCCGGTTCTGGGTCGCGTAGCAGATGTTGCGGATGTCGGGGCCGACGATCGCCGGGAAGCGCGCGGTCAGCGCGGCGATGACCTCGCGCGTGTCCTGCACGCTCAGCGTCGTCTGGCTGATATAGGCCACCTTCTCGGGATCGGCGACGACCAGCCCGGCCACCTCGGCGGCAGTCGCGACGACATGCAGGCGCCCGTCGATCTGGCCGCGCGTGCCCTCGACCTCGGCATGGCCTTCATGGCCGATCAGCACCACGTCGTAGCCGAGCTGCGCATAGCGACGCCCCTGATTGTGGACCTTCTGGACGAGCGGGCAGGTCGCGTCGATCACGTCGAGCCCGCGCGCCGCCGCCGCCACCTCGACCCCGCGCGATACGCCATGGGCCGAGAAGATCGTGGTCGCACCCGCCGGGATCTGGTCGACCTCACCGACGAAGACCGCCCCCTGCGCGCGCAGTCCCTCGACGACATGGGTGTGGTGCACGATCTCGTGGCGGACATAGACCGGTGCGCCCGCCTGCGCGATGGCGCGCTCGACGATTTCGACCGCCCGCACCACGCCGGCGCAGAAGCCGCGCGGCTTGGCCAGCAGCACCGTCAGCGGGCGCTTGAAGGGCGTCACGGCGTTCATGTCGAAGCCTCGTGCAGCGGACCCGTCGCAGGCGGATGCGCCGGCACCAATCTCAGCGCCGCCGAACCCGCCTGGGCCGCGCGCCAGGCCGCCTGGCTCGGGCGGCACAGCCCCGTCGCCACCGCTACGATTGCCGCCGCGTCGAGCCCCGCCGCCGCATACATGCGGGGCTGGGTATCCTGGTCCTGGAAGCGGTCCGGAAGGGTTAGCGTCTTGATCTTCAGCCCGGCCTCGAACAGCCCGTCATCAGCCAGCGCATGCAGCACGAAGGATCCAAAGCCGCCGACCGAGCCTTCCTCGACCGTGATCAGCGCCTCGTGATGCTGGGCCAGGCGCCGGATCAGGGCCCGGTCGAGCGGCTTGGCGAAGCGGGCATCGGCGACCGTGGTCGACAGCCCCATCCCGTCCAGCGTCTGCGCCGCCTGCAGGCATTCGCCCAGCCGCGTGCCATAGGAGAGGATGGCGACGCGCGTCCCCTCGCGCAGCACCCGACCGCGCCCGATCTCGAGCGGCGCGCCGGTCTCGGGCAGCGCGACGCCGAGGCCCTCGCCGCGCGGATAGCGCAATGCGATCGGCCCCTCGTCATGGGCGCAGGCGGTGGCGACCATATGCACGAGATCGGCCTCGTCGGCCGCCGCCATCAGCACGAAGCCGGGCAGGCAGCCGAGATAGGCAGTGTCGAAGGCCCCCGCATGGGTCGCGCCATCGGCGCCGACCAGCCCGGCCCGGTCGATGGCGAAGCGCACGGGCAGCTTCTGCAGCGCGACGTCGTGGACGATCTGGTCATAGGCGCGCTGCAGGAAGGTCGAGTAGATCGCGCAGACCGGCTTGAGCCCCTGGCAGGCGAGCCCGGCGGCGAAGGTCACCGCATGCTGCTCGGCGATGCCGACATCGAAGAAGCGGGAGGGATGGGCTTTGGCGAAGGCGTCGAGCCCGGTGCCGGAGGGCATCGCCGCGGTGATCGCGACGATCCGGTCGTCCTGCGCCGCCTCGCGCAGCAGCGCCTGCGAGAACACCTTGGTGTAGGCGGGCGCGCCCGAGACTGCCTTCTCCTGCACGCCGCTGGCGACATCGAACTTGACCACGGCATGGTATTTGTCCGCCGTCGCCTCGGCCGGCGCATAGCCCTTGCCCTTCTGCGTCACGACATGGACGAGAATCGGCCCGTTCGGCGCATCGCGCACATTGCGCAGCACCGGCACCAGATGGTCGAGATTGTGCCCGTCGATCGGGCCGACATAGTAGAATCCGAGCTGGTCGAACAGCGTCCCGCCGGTGAGATAGCCGCGTGCATGCTCGACGGCACGGGTGATCTTGGAATCGAGCCCGCGGCCGAGCCTGCGGGTGAGCTGGCGGCCCTGGTCTCGCAGCGAGAGATAGGCCTTGCCCGACAGCAGCCGGGCCAGATGGGCCGACAGGGCCCCCACGGGCGGGGCGATCGACATGTCGTTGTCGTTGAGGATGACGATCAGCCGCTTGCCGAGCGCACCCGCATTGTTCATCGCCTCATAGGCCATGCCGGCCGACATCGCGCCGTCGCCGATGACGGCCACCACATGCCCGTCCTCGCCCTTGAGATCACGGGCGACAGCGAAACCCAGCCCCGCCGAGATCGAGGTCGAGGTATGGGCGGCACCGAAGGGGTCGTATTCGCTCTCCTCGCGCTTGGTGAAGCCGGAGAGGCCGCCGCCCTGGCGCAGCGTGCGGATACGATCGCGACGCCCGGTCAGGATCTTGTGCGGATAAGCCTGGTGCCCGACATCCCAGATCAGCGTGTCGCGCGGCGTCTCGAAGAGGTGATGAAGCGCAACGGTGAGTTCGACCACGCCGAGTCCGGCCCCGAGATGACCACCCGTGACCGAGACGGCGTCGATCGTCTCGGCGCGGAGTTCCTCGGCGAGCTGCCTGAGCTGCTTCACCGTGAGACGGCGCAGATCGGCAGGAACCGTGACGCTGTCCAGAAGCGGGGTATCGGGCATTGCGTTCCCCTTCGCTTACCGTGCCGATATGTCAGTTTCGATTTACATATTGCTGTAAGGCTGACGATACACTACGAAGGACTCGCACGACATGCAATCGCTTTGGTCGTGCTTTTTGGACGGTTGGCCCCCGACGATCCGCAAGAGGCGCGAGGCCCGAAGACCAGAATGAGCGAGGACAGGGTGATCGCCGGAACCGTTTCCCGCGTATCGTCTTGTTGGAATTGGACGAAGTCTCGGAAAGGTCACATGCCATGAGACAGCTTGCCTACGCAGCCGCAGCCGCCGTCGTCACCCTCCTCACCACCCCGGCCCAGGCACAGGACGTCGCCGCCGGTGAGAAGGTCTTTCTGCAGTGCCGGACCTGCCATCAGGTCGGCGAAACCGCCAAGAACGCCGTGGGCCCCGTGCTGAACGGCCTGTTCGACAATCGCAAGGCCGGCACCCACGAGGGCTATACCTATTCGGCGGCCTACAAGTCGCTCGACAAGGTCTGGAGCGAGGAGAATTTCCGCGTCTACATCAAGGATCCGCGCGGCGTCACGCCCGGCACGAAGATGATCTATCCGGGCCTCAAGGACGACGCCCAGATCACCAACCTGATCGCCTATCTCAAGCAGTTCGGCCCGGACGGGAAGAAGAAGTAGCGCGCAGCGTCACCCTTCCCCACGCTCTTCCAACCGACTCGCGCCCGGCCTTTGCCGGGCGTTTTTCGGTGAGCGCCAGCCTCAGGCGAAGCTTCCGATCCGGAAGAGATCGACCGGGTTGGTGGTGTTCATCGCGCGCAGCTCCGCCTCGGAGAAACCGTCCGTTTCCAGCAGCACCATGAATTCCCGGAACGCCTCGACCGGTGGCGCCAGCAGATAGATGCCGGCATCGCCCGAGACGATCGCCCGGTCGCCGGCCGCGCGGATCTTCGGCGTCAGATCCTGCACCGTCTTCGAGGGCGCGCGGTGCTTTTCCTGGTCGACATGGGTGAGCCCGACCTGCGTCGCATGCGTCAGGACGAAGAACGAGAACTCGCAATAGGCGCCGAGGCCGACCAGCGTCTCGATGGTCTGCGTGTCGTAGCCGCCGGCATGGGTGCGCACACGGGCAGCCCCCCGCTTCTTCGCCTCTTCCGCCAGCGCCACGGCCTCCCAGCCATCGACATGGCCGCAATCGAAGACGATGTCGCGCTCGGCACAGAGGTCGATGATCGCGGGCACGGGGTCGGGCACCTTGCCGCTCTCATCTACGCCGAAGGCGGCTTCGAGATAGAGCCCCGTGCGCCCCTCGCGCCGCGCCACGGCCTTGGTGTGATGCGTCGGCAGTGAGAGGAAGCGCGCGCCCGTTCCCGGACCGTAGCCGTAATCGACGGCATTGCGGGCCGCTTCATAGGTCACGCCGCCGGCGGTCGGCTGCATGATCAGCCCACCGAAGATCTCGATGCCGAGATGGCCGAGCTCGGCCGCGGCCAGCGCGGCATAGCCCGACGAGTTCATGAAATTGTCCATCAGCCCGATGGCGCGCATGCCGGCCGCGGCCGCCTGGCGCACCGATTCGAAGATGTTGGCGCTGCGCCCGTTGAGATGCGGGCAGGTGTGGACATGGCAATCCACCGCGCCCTTCAGGTAGTGCATGCCGTAGCTCATCGGGCTCTTCCTTCAGTGCCGCAGTTCTTCAGTGCCGCAGGATGCGGCGGACGAAATCGGCGCAGCGCTCGGTCTGCGGCGCGTCGAAGATCTGCTCGGGCGGGCCGACCTCGACGACCTTGCCGTCGGCCATGAACACGACCTTGCTCGAGATCTCGCGGACGAAGCCCATCTCGTGGCTGACGATCAGCATGGTCATGCCCTCGGCGGCGAGCACGCGGATGGTGTCCAGCACCTCGGCGACGAGCTCGGGGTCGAGTGCCGAAGTCACCTCGTCGAGCAGCAGGATCTCCGGCTTCAGGGCCAGCGCGCGGGCGATCGCGACGCGCTGCTGCTGGCCGCCGGACAGCTCGTCTGGATAGGCCTCGATCCGGTGCGACAGCCCGACCTTCTCGAGCAGGGCGCGGGCCTCCCGCTCGACCTCGGCGGCGTCGCGCTTCTTCACGATGGTCGGCGCGATGGTGACGTTGCGCAGCGCCGTCATGTTCTGGAACAGGTTGTATTGCTGGAACACCACGGCGAAGCGGTCGCGCACCTTCTTCAGCGCTGCCGCGCTGCCATAGTCGACCTGGGCTCCGGCGACATGGACGACGCCGGCATGGGGCTTCAAAAGCCCGGTCAACACGCGCAGCAGCGTGCTCTTGCCCGAGCCGGAGGGGCCGATGATCGAGACGATCTCGCCGCGCTCGACCGACAGCGAGACATCCTGCAGGACCGGCGCCGTGCCGTAATTGGCGCTGAGCCTATCGATGACGAGATGGGGCAAGCCGACGCTCCAGATGCGATGCGAACAGGTTCAGGGGATAGCAGAGGAGAAAATACAGGATCAGGATGGTGCCGAAGCAGATCGCCGCCGAGAAACCCTTCTGGTTCAGGATCTTGGCGGCGTAGGTCAGCTCGACGACGCCGATCTGCGAGGCGATCGAGGTGCTCTTCACCAGCCCGACCGAATAGGTCATCGAGGGCGGGATGATGATCGCCCAGGCCTGCGGCAGGATCACCCGGCGCAATGCGGTCAGCCCGCCCATGTTCATGGTCTCGGCCGCGTCCCACTGGTTCTTGTGCACGGCTTCCAGCCCGGCGCGGATGTTCTCGGCCGAGAAGGCCGAGGCCGAGAGCGCGACCGTGGTGGCGGCGACCGCGAACATGCTGGCGTCAAGGCCGGCGAGCTGGAAGGCGAAGAACACCACCATCAGCTTCACCAGGAAGGGGATGCGCCGGAAGATCTCGACATAGATCGTGGCGAACCAGCGCAGCGGCGCGAAGCCGACGATCCGCTCGTTGCGCAGCACCGCGAGCATGAAGCCGACGAGGAAGCCCAGCCCGCAGCCGACCAGCGAGAGCAGCGCCGTATAGGCGAAGGCCTGCCCGAGGAAGATCAGATTGTAATAGCCGAAGAAGCGCGGCGCCTCCTCGATCAGCGAGGCCATCGGCAGCCCTCCGTCGTCGGACCACGCCGCTCCATCAGAAGACCTTGCCCTTGATGCGGAAGAAATAGCGCCCGACGGCGTAGAGCGCGGCGCTCGCGACCAGGGTCAGGGCGATGTAGTACAGAGCCGCGATCGAGAAGATCTCGAAGGAGCGGAAGGTCTGGGCGTTGATGTTGTAGGTCCGCCCGGTCAGCTCCTCGACGCCGAAGATCGCGGCGATCGAGGTCGTCATCGTCAGGATGATGTACTGGTTCGACAACGGCGGGAAGAGAACCTTGCCGATATGCGGCAGAACGACGTAGCGGATGATCTGGATGCGCGAGAAGCCCAGCGTTTCCGCCGCCTCGATCTCCGCCTTGCGGATCGAGCGAAAGCCCGCCCGCTGGATCTCGGTGAGATAGGCGCCGGCATTGATCGCCATGCCCAGCAGCACGGCCTGGTAGGAGCCGAGCACGATGCCCCAGTCCGGCAGCGCGAAGTACAGGAAGAAGATCTGCACCAGCAGCGGCGTGTTCAGGAAGAACACCACATAGGCCTTGACCAGCCAGCGCAGCGGCCGCGGCCCGTATTCGAGCACCGACGCGCAGACGAGCCCGATCGCCCAGCCGATCACGAAGGCGATCGCCGCCAGCTGCAGCGCCAGCCAGGCGCCGCCGGCGAGATAGCCGAGATAGGGCGTCACCTGCCCGTATTGGAGCGTGTAGGCCATCAGGCGACAGGCCTCGGAAGCCGACCATCAGGCCCCGCAGCCCTCATCCTGAGGAGCCGCGCAGCGGCGTCTCGAAGGATGCTCCCGGAGGCTCCGGTGCCGGCTGGACCATCCTTCGAGACGCGCTCCTGCGGAGCGCTCCTCAGGATGAGGGCCGAGAGGGAAGGCCGATAGCGCATCAGAAATACGGTGTGACGGGCACTTTCGTGTCCATCGGCTTGAGGAACCACTTCTCCCAGATCGCCTCGACCGTGCCGGCCGTATGCAATTCGTAGAGCGCGATGTTGAGCCAGTCGCGCAGGGAATAATTGCCCTTGGCGACGCCGAAGCTCGAATAGGTGACGCCGTATTCCGGCGCAGGGATCACCTTCCACTTGATCGCCGGGAAGATCTTGAGCCGGTAGGCCACCGCGTCGATCCCGTCGAAGGACGCGTCGCCCCGCCCCTGTGCCAGCGCCCGGTCGCGGTCGTTGTAGTTGTCGAGCAGGACGAGCTTGGCCTTGGGCAGGTTCTTCTGGATGAAGGGGATCGCGGTCGTGCCGCGCACCTGGATCAGCGTCACGCTCTCGCTGTTGAGGTCGGCGAGCTTCGTGAACGGCTTCGAATCGGTGGTGACGATCCCGTAATTCTCGGAATGGATCGGCGCGGTGAAGTCGATCACCTTGGCGCGCTCGGAGGTGCGGCTCATCGCGCCCATCACGACGTCGACCTTGTCGGCCACGACGAAGGGGATGCGGTCGGGCGAGCCGACCTGCACGAGCGTCAGCTTGACGCCGAGCTTCTCGGCCACCGCCTTCGCCAGTTCGGGCTCGAAGCCGTCGATCTCGTTCTTCTCGTTGAACAAAGCGCGCGGCGGCAGCGTCGGATTGACGCCGACGCGCAATTCGCCGGCCCTCAGGATCTCATCGAGGGAACGGGCCGAGGCCGGCGCGGTCGCGGCCAGTCCGAGGCAGGCGGCGAGCAGGCAGGCGAAGCGCGACATCGTCATACAAGCCTCCTCAGACAGGCGCATCAGCGCAACTATTGTATACGTTTGGCATGCAATCAGGCCATCGCCCGGCGCGAATGTCAACGCGGGGCGCCGGCTTTTTCGACATGGGCGAGCGCCGACTCGAGCCGGCGGTACTCCTCGGGCGGCAGCGGCGCGAAGGGCGGGCGCACGGCATCGCAGGCGAGCCGCCCGAGGATCTTCAGGCAGGCCTTGAGCCGGGTGGTGGCGCGCCCGCCCGGCGCCTCGCGATAGACCGCGCAGGCGAGCGGATAGATCGCATCGTGCCAGTGCTTGGCCTGCTCCCAGTCGCCCGCTTGCGCCGCGCGCCAGAGCGCCACCAGCGGCGCCGGCGTCACCGCCGCGAGGCTGACCTGGCTACCCTCGGAGCCGATCAGATAGCTCGTCAGCAGATGCTCGTCACCGGAGCCCAGCACCGCGAGATCGGGCCGCAGAGCCTTGGCGAGCCGCCGGTTGGCGTCATAAGTCGCGACCTCCCAGCTGCCCTCCTTGATACCGCAGACGCGCGGCAGGGCGACAAGCCCCGCCAGCGTCGCGGGGTCATAGGGCATGGCGCCCGCCCCCACCGGCGCCTGATAGAGCAGGAAGGGCAGACCGCAGCCCGCCATGGCGTGCCGGTGGTGCAGCAGCGCCGAGTCGCGGTCGCGAAACAGTCCCCAGGCATTGGGCGGGAACAGCAGGATCGCGTCGGCACCCGCCTCCTCCGCATCACCAGCATGCAGCGCCGCGTCGAGGCTCGATTCCGCGTTGACCCCACTGGTCAGGAAGACGCCCGGCCCCAGCACCTCCCGGCAGATCGCGACGACGCGGCGCTTTTCCTCGCGCGTCAGCAGGAAGTTCTCGCCGGCATGGCCGTTGATCAGCAGGCCCTCGATGCCGTCATGCCGCCCGACCGCCGCGACATGGTCGGCGAGCGCCTGCTCGTCCATCCGGAAATCCGGCGTCATCGGGCAGATCGTCGCCGCATGGATGCCGGTCAGGCGCGCGATGGCCGCAGTGACGAGGGCATCGGATGCGGAGGCGGGGTCAGATAGGCTGTGGCTGTTCATCGGTGGCTCGGCCTGCATCGGCGAATGGGGTGGTCGGAGCGGCCGGCGATGCCAGCAGCCGGTCGATCGGGAAGAGCGGGTCGGCGGGCTCCTGCCCGAGGATCCGCTGGGCGAGCAGTCGGGCGATGTAGGGGCCGCTGGTGTAGCCGGAATGGACGCTGCCGCAGATATAGGCGTCGGGGATGCCCGGGATCGGCCCGGCCGCCGGCAGCGCATCGGCCGTCTCGGCTTCCAGCCCCGCCCAGGCGCGCGCCAGCCTGGTATTCCGCAGCGCCGGGATCGCATGGCAGGCGAGGCGCATATTGCCGATCAGGCTCTCGGGCACGAGCTCGACGCCGCCGCGCTCCCGGTCGCCCCGGCCCTGCCAGCCGCCGCCGATCACCACCGTGCCATGCGGATACTGCTTCAGTGACAAAAGCCCGCTGGCGATGCCGACCACCGTGCGCATCACCGGCGCCACGCGCTCGGTCACGGCGAGCTGGTTCACCAGCACCCTGATCGGCAGATGAATGCCGAGCCAGGCCGCCATCTCCTCCAGCCAGACGCCGCCCGCCAGCACGAGCCGCGTCGCCCGCACCGGGCCTGCCGCGGTCTGGACGGCAAAACCGCCCTCCTCGCGCTCGACGCCCGACACGGGCATGTCCTCGCGCAGATCGACCCCGGCCTCGATCAGCGCGGCGCGATAGGCCTGCCCCGTCAGGTAGGCGTTGGCGTAGCCATCGACCTTGCAGTGCCCGGCGAGCAGGACGCCTTCGCCGAGCCCAGGCTCGACCGCGCGCGCGGCGGCTTCCGAGATCAGCTCGATCGGCGCACCCGCCTCGCGGCGCTTGCCGGCGCGGAAGCTGAGCAGCTCGGCCTCGCGCGGCGTGAAGGCGAGCGAGAGCCCGTCGCAGACGACGACGCCGACATCATGCCCCAGCCACTCCCGCGCCGAGGCCCACATCGCATGGGCCTGCAGCGCGTAGGGGATCAGCGCCACCCGCGTCATCTGCATGGTCAGCGTGCCTGCATTCACCCCCGACGCCTCGCGGCAGAGCGCGCCGCGCTCGAACAGCACGGTCCTCATGCCCGCGCGGGCGCAAAACAGCGCCACCGTCGCGCCATGGATGCCGCCGCCGACGATGGCGAGATCGTAGCGTGCGCTCATAGCGGGGCCGGAGTCGGCACGGGAATGTCGGCATAGTCGAACTCGCCGAGCAGATCGGCCAGCGGCACGGGCCGCAGCGGTGGCCGCCCGGTCCAGTAGCCCGCCGCCTCGCGCGAGCCGACATGGCGGGCGAGCAGCGTCGCCGCCGTCTCGCCGCACATCCGGCCCTGGCAGGGGCCCATGCCGCAGCGGGTGAAATGCTTGAGCTGGTTGATCTCGCGCGCGCCGGCCGCGATGGCGGCCTCGATCTCGCCGCGGCGGACATCCTCGCAGCGGCAGATCACCGTCTCAGGCGCAATCGCCTCGACCATCGCCGGGCGCGCCCGCATCAGCCGGTTGATCGCGCCGGCGAAGACCAGTGCCTTGTCGAGCGCGGCGCGCGCCTCCCCTGCTTCCCGGGCGAAGACATCGTCCGGCAGCTGCCCCGCATCCTGCGCCGCGGCCAGCCCCGCGAGCCGCCCCGAGAGCCGCGCCGGCTCGGCCCCCGCCACTGCCGCCCCGTCGCCGACCGCATAGAGGCCGGCGACCGAGCAGCGCCCGAACGCATCGCGCTCCGGCGTCCAGCCACCCGCCTCCGGCGCGAAGCGATGCGCAGCCCGCAGCAGCTTTGGGATCTCGCTGCCGGGAACCAGCCCGTGGCCGATGGCGAGTGCATCCGCTTCGAACACGCGCGAAAGGCCGCCTGTCAGCCGCCCCTCCGCATCGACCGGCGCGACCGTCACCGCCTCGCAGGCTTCCTCGCCGGAGACGGCCGTCACCGTATGGCGAAACAGCACCGGCACGCGCGCCGCGCCCAGCTTCAGCGCCCATCCCAGACCCTGTCGCAGCAGATCCGGCCGGCTCGCCATGGCCGGCAGCGCCTTCAGCCAATCGCCGGGCCCCGACAGATCGATGATCGCCGCGACGGTGCCGCCCCCGGCGACGATCTTGGCCGCGACCGCCGCGAGCAACGGCCCGCAACCAGCCACCACCGTGCGCCGACCCGGCACCATGCCCTGCGATTTCAGCAGGATCGTCGCGGCCGCGAGCCCGATCACGCCGGGCGTCGTCCAGCCCGGAAAGGGCACCAGCCGCTCATGCGCGCCGGTCGCCGCCACCAGCCGCGGCGCCATGAAGCTCTCGCTCCCCGAGGCCGTCACCGCATCGACGCGAAAGGCGCCGGAGATCGACCAGACGCGCGCCCCGCCCTTCCAGATTACAGAGGAGCCGGCGATCGCGTTGCGCAACGCGTCCCCGGCCCGCTCGTCGGCGCCCTGCTGGCCAGGCACGACCGAGAGACCAGCCGGCGGCGCGCGATAGACCTGCCCGCCCGGCGCGGTGGCCTCGTCGAGCAGCACCACCGACAGCCCGGCCTC
>NZ_JAUXYO010000259.1 GCF_030694325.1 Allobosea sp.
GCGGCGCGCCGCCCGCCGTCCCCGGCAGAAATGGCCGCGACGGCCGCCCAGCGCCCGACCCTGGTCGATCCCGCCCGCGCCCCGGATTCAGGGACCCTGCCGGGCCTCTATGCACTGATGCGGCAGCCCGGCCGCGAAGCCTGCCGCCTGCGCCTGGCCGCGTCGTCCGGCGAGGCCGGGACGCCCTCTGCGCGGGTCGAGGGTCTCTGCACCGATACCGGCATCACGATCTTCGACCCCGTGGGCTGGCGCTATGCCGGCGGGCGGCTGACCCTGGTCGCGCGCAAGGGCCACAGCGTCGACCTCGTCTTCGAGGCGGGCGTCTGGCGCAAGGACCCGGCGGTCGGGGCGACGCTGCTGCTGCGCAAGCTGCAGCCGTGATGCAGAAGACGCCAGCTCCGGCGGGCCGGATCGTCCCGTGCGGCGGCATTTCGACCGGCGCCCCCTCTCCGTCTCTGGCGATTGGCGTCCGTCGTTCCTAGATGGGCTGTCGGCGCCCGACCCTTCGGCGCAGACAGGAGAATCGCCGATGTTCAACGCCAAGTCGCTTCTCGACGCCCTCGTCAGCGCCGGAACCCAGGCTGGCAAGCCCGGCGGGCAGGGCCAGACCGGGTCGCTCGGCCAGATTCTCGGCGGCCTGGCGACGAAGGTCCAGCAGGGTGGGGGCATCGGCGGCCTCGGCGGTCTCGCGGGCATGGCCGGCCAGATCCTGACCCAGGCCTCGCAGGGCGTCGGCGACGCGGCACGCCAGACCGGTGTCCAGCAGAAGGCCGGAGACGTCATGGGGCAAGTCACGGGCGGGCGCTCGGCGCAGGATGTGCTGGCCCAGGCCAAGGCGATGTTCGACAAGAATCCGGCGATGGCGACCGCCGTGCTCGGCGGCCTCGGCGCGCTCGTTTTCGGCAGCTCGACCGGCCGGGCCGTCGTCGGGTCCGCGGCCAAGCTCGGCGGCATGGCCCTGATCGGCGGCCTCGCCTACAAGGCCTACCAGAACTACCAGTCCGGCAAGCCGCTCCTCGATGCGTCGACGCCGGAGCTCCTGCCGCCGCCGCGCGGCACCGGCTTCGAGGCCGAAGCCGCGACCGAGGCGACCGCGCTGCTCTTCATCCGCGCCATGATCGCCGCCGCTGCCGCCGACGGTGCCATCGACGCCGAGGAGCGCACCGCCATTCTCGGCGGGCTGCGCGAGGCCGGCTTCGACCAGGAGGCGAATGAATGGCTGGAGCAGGAGATGGCCAGCCCCGCTTCGATCGAGACGCTGGCGGCCGGCGCCGAAACCCCAGAACTCGCGGCACAAATCTACACCGCGGCCCGCATCGCCATCAATCCGGATACGCGCGGGGAGAAGGACTTCCTGGCGGGCCTCTCCGCCTCGCTCGGGCTCGATGCCGAACTCGTGGCCAACATCGACGCGGCCGCGAGCGCCGCCAAGGTCTGACAGGCCAAGGCAGGGCCGCTCGCGAGAACCGTCTCCGTCCGGCGGGGGCGGCTCTTGCGCCCGAGCCCTGCCCTTTTCTTGCCGGCAAGCCCCTCAATCGCGTCCCGGCGTCAGCGTGGCATTAATCATCGCGGCCGAATGACCGCGTGGATCGGGCATCATCCACCGAGGCTTAGGATTTATCGGCGAGGAAGGCGGGCGCCAGAACGGTGCAATGCCGCTCGATGCTCGCCCGGTCCTGTTGACGGCTCCCGGACGCAGCGACGGCGTAGGGGAGAAAGAGACAGGCCATGGCTTCGATGGCGATGATCAGGGCGATGCGACCGCATCACTGGCTCAAGAACGGGCTGGTGTTCGTCCCCATCCTGCTCAACCACGACATCTTCGACCTCGACGCGCTGAGCGACGGCGCCGTGGCCTTCGTCGCCTTCAGCCTGCTGGCCTCGGCGATCTACCTGCTCAACGACATCGTCGACGTCGAGGCCGATCGCCGCCATCCGACGAAATGCAAGCGCCCGCTCGCGGCCGGCGAGATCACCGAGCGCCAGGCCTATGCGATGATCCCGCTGCTGATGGTGACCGCCTTCGCGCTCGCCTGGCTGCTGCCGCAGCCGCGGCTCTTTCTCATGGCGCTGGGCGCCTATCTCGTGCTGGCGCTCGCCTATCTCTTCGTGCTCAAGCGCAAACTCCTGGTCGATGTGCTGGGCCTGGCGGCCCTCCACACCTTGCGCATCCTGGCCGGCAACGCCGCGGGCTCGATCCCGCTCTCGTCCTGGCTGCTGGCCTTCTCGATGTTCCTGTTCCTCAGCCTGGCGCTGGTGAAGCGTTATGCCGAGTTGCGCATCACCCAGGACCAGTCGGGCTTGAAGAAGGCCGGGCGCGGCTACCATGCAGAGGACATCGAGGCGCTCTCGCAACTCGGCATGGCCTCGGGCTGCACCTGCGCGCTGATCATGGCGCTCTATGTCGACAGCGCCGCCGTGAAGGAACGATACGCCCATCCCGAACTGATCTGGCTGCTCTGCCCGATCATCCTCTACCAGATGTCGCGGATCTGGTTCCTGGCGCGGCGGGGACAGATGCCGGACGATCCGCTCGTCTTCATGATCCGCGACTGGCGCAGCCAGGTGACCGGCGCGGCCGTGGTCGTGATCCTCGTCGCGGCGACCCTGATTCCGTGACCGGGTCCGCGCCCCGCATCGCATCCTGGGGCGGCCTGACACCGCGCGCGACGACGACGCTGGCGCCGGACCTCTGGCTGGC
>NZ_JAUXYO010000273.1 GCF_030694325.1 Allobosea sp.
AGAATGCTGGCGACGACGGCGCCGTCGTGGTCGGCAAGCTGCTCGAGTCCCAGGACTATGCCTGGGGCTACGACGCGCAGACCGGCGAATACCGCGACATGGTCAAGGCCGGCATCATCGACCCGACCAAGGTTGTGCGAACCGCCATCCAGGACGCGGCCTCCGTCGCGGGCCTGCTGATCACCACCGAGGCGATGGTCGCGGAGCTGCCGAAGAAGGAGGCGGCGCCCGCCATCCCTGCGGGCGGGATGGACTACTAAGCCATGATTGGGGGCGCCGCGCTCACCGCGGTGCCCCTTGTCCGTCCCGACACATTTGGACACATGCGCTGGAAAGGGAAAGCTATGAATGCTGGGACGTTTGCGCGGCCTGTTATGATCCTGACCGGCTTAGGTGTGCCACGTACCGTTGCTTCTATCGCGGAGGCCTATCATTTTCTCATCGACTGGCCCGGATTTAAACGGGACGCAGCTCATGCTTTCGCGTTGAAAGCATGCCGAGCAGCACTTGCTGGCGAGATCGAGATTGAGACGGCCCGCGGGTTGTTCATCGCGCTCGCAGAAAAGCACGATCTGCTGGCTCCCGACATGAAATCCATCGTGGCCTTCAGGAAGCGGCACGCGAGCGATCCCCACGCAGGCGAGTAACTGGCCGACGCGTATAACTGCGCGCGGAGCGTGATCATTGCGACAACACCGGGTCGCCGCCGAGCGGGCCAAGGCCTTTTGGCACAGGGACAGCGCTCGATCGGTAGTCGGATTTCACGACCAGCTTCGGATTGGCGGACAGATAGAGCTTCTTGACTACGATCAGGGTGAAAGCTGATTGCTGCGCGACCTCGTTGGTCGCATCGACGACGAGTGTACCGCGGGAAAGATACATCGTCCCCGTCAGGTTTGAGACGTAGTTGCTCTTGATCATGTGCTCGCGACCGATGGTGACGGTCCGGTCTTCGAAAAACAACAACCCCGCCAACGGTCCGTCCTTCGGCGCGTCGAGCACGACCTTGGCGTTGCTGAGGAACTGGAAGGTGGTCTTCTCGCCCTGAAGGTAGAAGCCCACATGTTCACCGCGGATATCGGCATTTGAATCGACCACGAGTGGGCCATCCTTGATGATGTAGGTCCCCGCTTCAAATTTGACGAAGGAATTGCCACCGATGAACAAGCCGCCGCAATAGGTCCCGGGCGTTAGCACATGCCGCGCGTTCGCCGAACCTTTGTCGATCACGCTGAGCTTCTGGGCCGTGCACGCTTCCGCCGGCGGCGCGGGCCTTCCGATCAGGGGATCGTCCACGGGCGGACAATCCATCAGCTTTCGCGCTATGAACTCGCCCGATCCCGAATAGCCCCCGGCGGAGCACATCAGCTTGGCGGTCACGCGGATGCCGCTGTCCGATTTGACCCCTGTCGGGCTCTTCGAGTTCGAATAGATATTGCAGTCCTGGGCCGTCAACCAGGAGTTCGACTTCATGTAGATCGCTTCGCTGCTGGCGCTGTCCAGCGCCACCACGCAGATCTTCTGGTTGCCTACGACGGTTGCGGTCGCGTTGACGCCGATCCCCGCTGACATCGTCGGCAGTAGCCCGGGAAAGGAGTTTCGCATCGGTCGGACGATGTTCACCTCGACCGAGCGGTTGCTGTTGGTGATCCGCGCCGTGATGACATTGCCGACCTCGAGTTTATGCGCTTCGAGCTGGCGGTTCGCGAAGCCGTTGACGACCTCGGTGAGGCGCTTATCCGTGAGATGGCCATTCGACAACTCTCGCGCCGCCGCGATCGCCGTCGCATCGGCCGCCGCCTGCATGACAACCCGGTCCCGCGTGGCCAAGCCGTAATCGATCATCACCCCCGCGCCGATGACAAGCGCGGGCAGCGCGACCGCGGCGATGATCATGACGCCGCCGCGCTCGTCGCCGCTAAAACGCCCCCAGGCCCGGCGGGTTGACCGGCCTGTCATCTCAAGCCGCCTCAAGCGCGCGGTGTGCCCGGACCATAAAGCGGATCTGGTGGCCCAGCAGCCGCCAATTAACCGGCTTGCACATGAAGGAGGTCGCGCCGGCGGCATAAGCCTCGTCGATCGAGACCATGTCTTCGCGCCCAGTGATCACCATCAGCGGCAACGCTTCGAAGCGGCGATCGGCACGGATCCGGCGCACCATCTCGATGCCGTCCATGCCGGGCATGTCGACATCGATCAGCGCCACGTCGAAAAGGGCGTCGGCCAGACGATCGAGGCCCTCCTCGGCCGATGCGGCCGTCGTCACCTTGACCTTGGGCGTCGACAAATAGACGGTGCAGAACTCCCGCTGGATCGGGTCGTCATCGACCGTCAGGATCGCAAACCGATTCCCTGGCACATAGCTGAACGGGATGCTGTTCCCGACGGTCGCCATGACACGCTCCCAATGCACTTTCCTGGTGCCCGATGCGCAACCATGGCGAGCAGATGGAAATAAACTGTTGCCGCTTGAGCGTGAAAACGCCGATCTTCTTTGGGATTGGCTAAGCATGCACTAGCTATCGTTGCTGGATGGCCCCCGTCTGCATCTGTCGATCCTCAACCGCCTAACCCCGCGTTCCGAAGCTCATTGCTTACGGTTCTTCGGCTCGGAGAGCAGCCCAGCCTCAATAGCTAAGCCCAGATCGATGCCGGCAATGTCCACGTCGGTGAGCTTCAGGTCCCTTCGAAGCCGCCGCTGAGTCTCCAGGTCCTCGACGACATTTCCCGGTATTTTCGCCGGCCCCGAGCGCGGCCGCGGCTTCAAGCGTTTTGGCGCAGTCATCCGTAGACTACGCAGGAAGATGGACCTCGGATGCGACCGGTCTTCCAGAAGCCAATTACGAATTTGCGCTGAGGGCCGGCAAGCGGGTGGCTAGCTCGCCCGCGATGCGAGGGTCCGCTTCCTGGCCAACGTCGAACGGCAGGTAGTGGCGCTGACCGCGGGTTCGCTAGTGAGGAGCGTGGCTCGGCCAGCGCCTCGTCAATAACGATGCGGGCAGCGGCTTCCTCTAGTGTTTCGACGTCCGCGTCATCTGCGGACAATGCCGGAAACGCGGATACGCCGCCGCGCCAGTCTTGGTCGACGTGCCGGGGGTCTAGCTTACCGTCTGCCAGGGCCGGCAAATGTTCGGCATGAATGCGGGTGCTGCGGCGCGGTTATCCATTTTATTCACAGGCTGCCCGGCCTTGCTGGCGGCAGACCTTTCGCGCAATGTGAGTGCGGGAGGCGCTTCGTTCGCCTTCTACCGCTCTCAGGGTTGCCCCTGCCAACATGCGGAACTGCCCTAGAGGCGATGGCCGGGCGTCCTGATCCGACGCTCGGCCGCTTCCGAAGCCGCGATGCTCGATAACGGTAGGGTGACTCGCGCTTGAAAGCGAAGGGAACAAATGAGGAACGCACGAATTAGGCGCCTATCTGCCCGCTATCCACAGAACGGGGCGCATAACGCTTGTCGGCGCGCTCGCTGCGCGATTGCGGTCGACTAACCTATTTCGGCGAATCGAGCCGCCGTCCCCGCCTGGCCAAGATAAAGAGGGCCAGCCCGGTTGCGCCGACGACAGCTAGGGCGGCGTAACCGCCAGCCGTCGCGCCGATCATGATCGCCCCGAGGATGCCGCCGGCTACGATCAACAGCGCAACGAAGTCAGCCACCAAATCCTTGAACGCCGGGCCGTTGGCGCGGAAATCGGCGATAGTCCTCGCAAACCCCATGACTCCTGCGTAAACGAGACCGAGCGTCGCGAGCGATAAAAGTGCGTAGCCGACCACGACGAGCGCCGGCCGGATATCAGTGTCGAGGATCAGCGACGACAGGTTGCCGCCAATCTCTCGGCCCGCGTCCGCAATCTCCCGAGCGACTTCCCGCAGCGTCGTCATGATCTCCCCATATATTGGCGTCGGTGCAACTTTGACGACAGTCGCATAATGGCGACCGCCCCACTAGCCGGCCGTCAAATCTTCCAGCGCAGCGACAACTTCCGCGTCGATCGCCGACTTGATTAGTTCGGCCGACGACATGCGGGCCAGCCGCGGCGCAACCTTCGGGCCGATCGTCGCCAGTCGTTCGCGGACGCTTGCCAGTTCCGCCAGGACCGTCGCCGCGACGTCTTCTATCTCCGCGACCTGGGCACTTTCGCGCTCGAATCTCAGCTTCAAAAGCAGCGCTTCGAAGTTCAACCTGATCCGCTCAGACTCGAGCTTCGATGGCAGGTCATCGACACCGGCCGCGGGCACCGTGTCCGCATAGGGTGCGCGAAGGGTGACGGTTTCGGCCGTATTGCAGGCGCCCGGCAGCGAGGACAGGCGCCCGCCGTGCCCCGCGATAGTTTTGTCAGATTCGTCGAAATTCACGCCACCTTCGGCGTCGAAAACGATCAAACCTCGCGATTTCCATACGGAAATTCGGTTGCGAGAGACGCCGCGGTGGCGGGCGTAGGCGGCTTGGGACGGCATTTTGGGCTCTGAGGGTTACGGTGTAACCCCACTTTTGGAGTCTGCACCTAGACGTTTCTCGGGGTCTTGCGTCCGCTGTCCGGCGCTGCGCTGGAACGGGCCCCGTGATGGGGGGGGTAGGGTCGCCCTGCGCGCCGATGGGGTCGCGCCCGGTCAGCGCGGGCCGTGGGTGGGCACGGCTGGCGGCCAGGCGGGGACCGTCGCCATCTACGGCGAAGGGCGCCAGTGCGCCCCTGTGCGGTGGTTATGATGTGCGAGATGTCAGAAGCAGAACTGCATCGACTAGGGCAATTGATGATGCGCGGCTACCGCCCACAGGGTCGCGTAGCCCAGCCGCGCAAGGTCATGGCTTCGTCGCGGTTTTGACCCGGCGTTCGAGTTCCCCTTGGAAATTCGCATCATTGGTGCCGGACTGGCGCCGGCCGGGTCGCGGCTGCTATTCTCAGTCTCTGAATCTGGAAATGCTGGGCGATGAATACCGACCTGATCCCCATCGATATTCTACACGGGGCGCCACTGCTTGTTGACGCGGTTTCGCCCGTGCCATCGCTTCGCAATACTCCTCCTCCGTATGCTGCGCAGATGATCGGCGAGTGGGTTCTTGCGAATTTTCAGGCACCGGCAGCGACTACCCAGTTCATAACTGAGAACGTCGACTACAAGCACATGTGGGGTGGACCATATACGTCGTACAACATCATTGACCGCGCCTTCGAAACGCAACTCTCACCGGCGGTGAGGGACCAACTTGCTAAAGAGTTAGATAAAACGTCGATATACTGGGTTCCTGCCGATCGCCGCATTCGATACCCCGAGGACAGTTCAGGCTTTAGCTCTGGTTTCGATGAGGGATTTGGCAAACCGCCTACGGCAGGAGACGCACACGCCGAGATGCTGGCTCGCATCATGGCGGTCGAGCAGACGCTGACAACCATCGACGCTCATCATGGAGGGATGGGTCATAACCGGCCACCAGGGCCTATCGGAGATTTTTCACTACCTCCGATTGATCGAGAGGCAATTGGCGAGGCTCTGGCGTTGCTCAAGAGCCAGCCGGTTCGTCCAGCATTCAGCATCCGCCCCTTGATCTTGCGTGCGGTCGGGCTGATCAAGTCTGCCTCCCACGTCACGGGGGCGTGGTTGGCTGCAAAGGGCGACATGGCGGCGGACGAATTCGCCAAGTCATTTGGCAAAAAAGCCGGCGAGATGGCGGCTTATGCGCTCCCCGGCTTGCTTTCGGCCCTTCTCGCGGCGGCCACAAAGTGGATTGGCCTTTGGTGAGTTGCTGCCTAATCCGAGGTTGTTCGGTTGTTCGTAGCCACCTTGATAACCCCCCTGACCCTACCCCGAAAAAGCGGGGGGGGGTACAGGGGGTTTTGAACTCGTTACGAACTACCGAACAACCTATGTATGTATATAATATATGATTGATTTATATAGGCTTTTTGCCTCTAGGTTGTTCGGAATCGAGCCTCCGAACAACTAGGTTGTTCGTTACGAACAACCTCGGCGTTTGGGAGGTTGTTCGTAACGAACAACCGGTTATCCGCGGGACCGGTTACGAACAACCTCTCGGCCGTTCAGGCGAGGAAATAGCGCCAGGTCGAGGGGCCGCCGCGCTTGCCTGCATCATCCCGTACCCTTTCGACCCGCCTTGTTTCAACGAGATCGTCGAGGATTTCCGTTCGTTGCCTCTTGTCCAGGCTGCGGAGCTTGTCGGTGAGCCGGCCGGCAGTGATCCCGGCATCGCCCGCGTCTCCTATGGTCCGCAGAGCTTTGTTGAATGCGGCCTCGCGCGTACCGTCTGAGACGTTCAAGCGGGCTTCGCGCATCAGGGCGCAGCATGACAGCCAAGATAATTGAACCGCCCAAGCCATGTTCTGCTCCGTGATTTCGGGGTCAGCAGGATTTGTCGCGACGGCCACGATCAGGGCCAGCTTGACGGCATGCTCAACGGCGCGGCCGAGGATGGTCTTGTCGGCGCCGTCGGCCTTGGGCAGTCGAGACTCGATGTCGGCCTTAAAGTCACGGCGCCGCCGCTCGGCGCCTTCGCTCATGCCGACATCACGGGCTTCACGGGGGATGCTTCCAGTGTCCGACGCCGGGATGTCGGTCGGTCCGGCTCGCCCTGCCATCGCGAGGGCTCGGGCGGCGTCCCTGATGCGCGGGGTGACGTCCTTGACGTCGAGCGCCGGGATAACGGCGGCTGACTTCGTCTCGGCAATGCTAAAAAGCAGAAGCCGGGCGATGAACCCGTCGCGCGTCGACAGGGTCGAAACGGCATTCCAAAAATCGTCAGGCGTCGACGTGCCGTAAATCGACAGGTTTGGCGCGTGTATCTGCACGGCCCGCGCCTGGGCATAGGCTGCGCCGTCAAAAAACGTGCTGGCCGATGTAAAAAACTCAAGTAGGTCGCCTTTGAGTGCGGCCTGATGCGCTCCGGCCCGTGGATCGAGGATTTCGCGCAGGAGGCCGCCGACCTCGTCGATCTGGCAGTTCATCGACGGCTTGTCGTTCAGGGCGTTACGAAGTGCCGAGGCGGACATGATGCGGGCCGGGCCTGCGAAGGCGTGTAGGCCCGCAGACTGCGTCAGGCGCTTGATCTGTTGCCGCGCGTGATCTTTGCCGAAGCCGGACGGCGCTAGGGCGATTGCGTAGAGGTTGCTGCGCGCATCGCGATAGCCCGAGAACCGTCGCCCGATCAGGGCGCCGATGAACGGCAGGACCGCGGACAGCGCAAGCTCGCGCGAAGGATGCTCGGCGCTGGCGACGATCCAGTCGATCAGTTCCTCCACGAAGCCGCCCGGCCGCGTGAGGTCCGCCAGCTTGGAGTCGGAGCGGCATTCGACGTCAGGCCGTTGGCCTTCCTCGTTATCGTTGGCGGCCCTCGCGGCGCGCGCGGCAACGATGGCGTCTGCGGCACGGGAAGCGATCAGGTCCGACAGGTCGAATTCAATTGCGGGATTGGACATGGGCGCTCGCCCTCCATTCAACTAAGGCGGCGGCGGTGATGCTGCGCGCAAGGTCGGGGTTCAGACTGGCAACGGCTTGGCCGCGCAAGTTCATCGGGACAGTCCGATAGGTGCCGTCCGGCTTTTGCTTCAAAACGAGGTTGTGCAGCGACAGGGGTCCAAGATCGACGCTGAATCGAGCGAGCGTTTTGTTTGACCCGTGGCCTTGATCGAAGTCAGGACACAATGAATGTATCCGCATCGGAGCCCCTTTCAATTGTAAAGCCGAGCCAGTTCAGAGCGGCCACTGCATTTGGAACTCCGAGCTTCTCGTCGAAAGCTTTGCGCATTGCTTTCCGGGCCAACCACGAGGCTCGATGCCTCGATATATATTTCTCGCGGAGCGCACATTGGCGCGCGTAATCATCGTCAGCGCTTGAATAAATGCTTGACATTTCTGCGGAATGCATCTAGAAGAACTTTCATTGTTTGAGATACCTGCGCGGCCGGGCGGCAACCCGAGCCGCGCATTTTTTTGCGCGGCGCCTGGCAGGTCGTGGATGCCCATGAGGGCGCGAGCCGGCGCCAGGGCTGGCGTCGGTGGTGGAGGGTGCGTGGTAGGCTAGGCAGCCCGGCGCGGCGCGAGGAGCGTGGGTTACGCGGATGAGGTGGCCGCGCCGGGGAGGGTTAGGCGGCTCGAGCCGATTGGGCGGCGGCGTTGTCGTTCGCGAAGTCGTACACCGCCGTCCTGCGTTTGCTGGCTAGCCAATCGTCCAGATCGGGGCGCAGATAGCGGACGCCGCCCCCAATTTTCAAATAGGTTGGCCCGGTGCCAGACAGGCGGGTCTTGTTGAGCCAGCTTGCCGACTTGCCGATGTAGCGGGCCGCCAACTTCGTATCGAAATTTTCCATTTGACACCCTTTGACGAACGGCTATGATTGACGGAGGAAATATAAATACGCGAAGCGTTTTGGCTCAAACAAAACAGTAGCGATTCCTAACGTGCCTTGTCAACGATTAGCAGGCGCTGTCAGGGCGGCTCACAATCGCCAGCCAAGGCCATCCCTCGAATTTGTCGCCGCCCTGTCTCATGTGCGAATAGCGCTGCAGCGACTGCCATGAGCGATGCCCTGATACAGAAGCCGCTTGAGGGATTGTCCTGCCCATTTCGAACAGGCGGGAAACGCCTTCATGCCGTAGGTCGTGGAAATGGAGGTCTTCAATTTCCAGAAGCTGGCATGCTCGGGTGAAAGCCATTCCGACTGCGTCAGTCGAGAACGGGAAAATCTGCTCATTGGTTCGCGGCATCGCCTTCGCGATCTGAAGAGCCTCGGCGGGTAGCTCGCACCACACGTCGTTGCCGGCCTTCTGACCGGGGTGTTTCATGTCGCGAACCAGCACGCGGCTGCGTTCTTCGTCGAGGTCGGCCCATGTGATGCGGGTGATTTCGTCGAGCCTGCGAGTTGAGTATATTGCAAATGCAATCACATGCTGCATTGGATTGGTGGCCGGTCGGCGCCTCCGAACGTCCCCAAAGTGCTTCATCAACGTATCGAGTTCTGAGAGGGTAGGGCGTCTTTCCCGGCGGCTACTCTTAGCTGTTGTGCCGAACTTTCGCATCACGACGTGAGCGTCCTCTATGGCCCTCTCGTCGAGCTTCATTCCCCAGGCGGGCCGCGCAACCTTGAAGATGGCGGACAGGTGCGAAATGTAGTTGCCTACGGTCTGCGGCAGCCGGCCTCCAGCCAAAAGGTCGCGCCCGAATGCCACAATGTGATCGCTTCTGATCTCAGAGCAGTCCATATCGGCGATGGGGAATGTTTTGATCGACCGCAACACCTGTGTCTTGGTTTTGCCGATCACTTTCGACGATTCCTGCGTATAGCGGTCGATGGCATCCGCGAGTGTCGCTGTCGGCTCCCGAAGCCGCTCGATCGCGCCCGCCTTATCGAGTTCCGCCTCACGGAATCGAAGCCACGCCTTGGCCTCAGCCTGCTTGTCGAACGTCTTAGCCTCTCGCCAAAGGAAGGCCCCGCCTTTTTTGCGGACGATGGACGCCGTATATCCGACGGAGCCGTCCTTGCGCTTTCGCGCTACAATCGTTCCCATCGGTACAACATCCTGTCGCGCGAGTACGACAATGTTGTACGGGATGATGAAAGCGGCTGCAATGGTACGACAAAACCTGACGCCTTCTGACACGCAGTGACAACGGCAAAGCTCAGCTAAACGATTGATAATGAACGAAAATAAAGTAGAATCAGCACCTTGGCGATTTTCCGTCGCGCCGATGATGGACTGGACCGACCGGCATTGCCGCGTCATCCACCGCCTGATGTCGCGACGGGCGCGGCTCTATACCGAGATGGTGACGGCGCAGGCCGTGATCCGCGGCGACCGCCAGCGGTTGATCGGCTTCGACGCGGTCGAGCATCCTGTCGCGCTGCAATTGGGTGGCAACGATCCCGCTCTGCTGGCGCAGGCCGCCCGGATCGGCGCCGATTTCGGCTATGACGAGATCAACCTGAACTGCGGCTGCCCCTCCGACCGTGTCCAGGGCGGCGCTTTCGGGGCGTGTCTGATGCGCGAACCCGCGCTGGTCGGAGACTGCGTCGCGGCGATGAAGGCGGTGGTCGCGATCCCCGTCACGGTGAAATGCCGCATCGGCGTCGATGACCAGGACCCGGAGGCGGCCCTCGACGCGCTGACGCTAGCCGTGACGGCGGCGGGCGTCGACGCGTTGATCGTCCATGCCCGCAAGGCCTGGCTGCAGGGCCTGTCGCCTAAGGAGAACCGCGAGATTCCGCCGCTCGATTGCGACCGCGCCTACCGGCTGAAGGCGGCTCATCCTTCTCTGCCGGTCGCGATCAATGGCGGCATCCGCGCCCCGGAGGAATGGGCGGGCCATCTCGCGCATCTCGATGGCGTCATGATCGGGCGCGAGGCCTATCAGAACCCGGAGATCCTGCTGCGCGTCGATCCGTTGCTCTTCGACGAGGAGGCGCCGGTGGCGGACGCCTTTGCCATGCTGGAGGCGCTGGAACCGCATCTCGCCCGTTATCTCGAGGCCGGCGGGCGGCTGCACGCCTTCACACGCCATCTCGTCGGGCTGTTTCCCGGCAGGCCCGGCGCGCGCCAGTTCCGCCGCCATCTGGCCGAGCATTGCGTCGCGGCCGGTGCGGGCCTCGCCGATCTGCGCGCCGCGGTCGCCCATGTCTCGCGGCACGACGCCGTGCGCGCTGCCTGAGGAACTGACGATGGCCGAGGCTCTTTCCGACACCGAGATCGGCCGCCGCGTCGTCGAGAGCTTCGACAAGCAGGGCTTCATGACGACGCTGGGCGCGCGCCTCCTGCGGGTGGCGCCGGGCGAGGTCGAGATCGAACTGCCGGTCGGGCCTCTCGTCTCGCAGCAGCACGGCTTCGTCCATGCCGGTGCGGTCGCGGCCATCGCCGATTCCGCCTGCGGCTATGCGGCGCTGACGCGGATGCCGGAAGGAATGGGCGTGCTGACAGCCGAGTTCAAGATCAACCTTCTCGCTCCTGCGGCGGGCGAGAAGCTGATCGCGCGGGGCAAGGTGGTCAAGGCGGGACGGACGCTGACGCTAGCTCTCGCCGAGGTCTTCGCGGTCCGCGACGGCGCGGAGAAGCTCTGCGCCATGCTGACCGCGACCTGCATGGCCATCGGCGGCCGCGAGGGCGTGTCGGATTGACGCGCCTGCGCAACTTGACGACGTCGGCCGCCCCAAGGTAACTTAACGTAATGGTTAAGTTGGAATCCTCGCAGCTGGATCGGACCTTCGCGGCTCTGTCGGACCCGACCCGCCGGGCGATGCTCGCGCGGCTCGAAGGCGAGGAGGCCGTTTCCGTCAGCGAACTGGCGCGGCCTTTCACGATGTCGCTGCCGGCGGTGATGAAGCATCTCGACGTGTTGTCGGATGCGGGGCTGATCACGCGGACGAAGACGGGCCGCACCGTCTCCTGCCGCCTCAATGCCGACCCGATGGAGGAGGCGATGGGCTGGCTCGCACGCTATCAGAGGTTCTGGACGCAGCGCCTCGATGCGCTGGAGGCGATGCTGGAGGCGCGCCGCAAAAGCCCCGCCGACGCCGATTGAGCGCAGGCGGAAAGGATCGTTCATGGACGCGGATGCGCCGACCACGCCGAGCCTGACGATCAAGCGCCGGCTCAACGCCACACCGGCCGAGGTCTTCGAGGCCTGGACCGATCCGAAGCTGCTGATGCAGTGGTTCGGGCCGGAAAACGTCGTGACGCAGGAGGTCTCGGTCGATGCCCGCGTCGGGGGCGGTTTTCGCGCGGTGATGCTGGAGGACACTGGCGAGCGCCATGAGGTCTCCGGCACCTATTACGAGGTCGTCGCGAACGAGAAGCTGGTCTTCTCCTGGTCCTGGATCACCACGCCCGAGCGCGTCTCGCGGGTGATCGTCACTTTTAAGCCGGACGGCGCGGGCACGATCCTGACCCTGCTGCACGAGCAGCTCTTCGACGAGCAGGCGGTCAAGGGCCACACCCATGGCTGGACCGGTTCGCTCGCCAAGCTGGAGGCGCTCTTCGCCTGACGGCCAGACCCCGTCATCAACTCACTTGCGCTTCGCGTGTTGACAGACGGAGGTCACGGATTTTTGCGTTTGCGATGACGATGAGTTTTCGCATGACTGCGGTGATGGCGACGATCGGTTTTTTGCCGTGTTGGCAGAGCCTTTCGTAG
>NZ_JAUXYO010000283.1 GCF_030694325.1 Allobosea sp.
CTGGAGGCGATGCTCGGCGTCAGCCAGATCCTGACGCGGACGATCGTGCAGCGCATGATCGAGCGCCAGCCGCCGGACATCCTGATCCGCGCCGGGGCCGACGGCATCGGCGGGCTCGACTTCTTCAAGGCCAAGGCGATCCTCGATGCCGCCGAGCCGGTGAAGGACGAGGTCAAGCGCAGGCTGGCGCAGGCTCTGGAACAGCGAGGCTGACCGGCTCCGGCACGTCGCAGACGAAGCCCGGCAGAGCGGCGGCGAGGGCCGCCCGGCCGGTCTGCGTCAGCGTCACCGCGCGGCTGTCCTTGCGACGCAGGACCCAGGCTGTCTCGAAGCAGCGGCAGGCCAGCGCGGCGGCGAGATGCCCCGCGAGATGCGGCTTGCGCTCGCTCCAGTCGAGGCAGGGGCGCAGGAGCGCGCGGCGTCGAGGCCTGTCCGGCAGGGCGATCCCGAGCGCGGCGAAGACGGCCTCGCCCGAAGCCGTCAGGCCATAGCCGCCCTCGGCGACGGCGAGATGCCCGCCCGCCACCAGCGCGTCGTGGATGCCGGTGCCGAGCCGGCCGGCGAAATGGTCGTAGCAGGTGCGCGCCTGGCTCAGCTCCGCGCCGACGCGCTGGGGCAGGCGACGCCCTCCGGTCCCGGCACCCGCGAGCACCATCAACCCTTCGAGTGCCTGTGCGACCTCGGGACCGGCCAGACGATGGTAGCGATGGCGGCCCTGCACCGTCACGGCGAGCAGGCCCCCCTGCAGCAGCCTCGCCAAGTGCCCGCTGGCGGTCTGGGGCGCGACGCCGGCGAGAAAGGCCAGTTCCTTGGCCGTCAGCGCCCGGCCATCCATGAGCGCATGCAGCATGTTGGCGCGCGCGGGATCCCCCATCAGGCTGGCGATCTCGGCGAGGTAGGGGCCGCGCGTGTTCATCAGGCCATGATGCTCCGGTCGGTTCCGCAGGCAAGGGCGAATGCTACGGCGCTCGCCGTAACGTCGCGCCGCGACAAGCCATGGCGGCAGTGCGACAAGGGCGCATGATCGACAGCGGCCTCCTTCTCTTCATCGCGGCGACCTTCCTGCTCGCCGGCTTCGTCAAGGGCGTCATCGGGCTCGGCCTGCCGACGATCGCGGTCGGCATCCTGGGCGTGGTGATGGCGCCTGCACAGGCGGCCGCGCTGCTGGTCGTGCCCAACCTCGTCACCAATGGCTGGCAGCTCGCGACGGGGCCCGGCCTGCGCCGCTGCATGACCCGGTTATGGCCGATGCTGGCCGGCATCTGCGGCGGCACCTGGCTCGGCGCGGGGCTGATCGAGCGGCAGAAGGACGGCTCCGCAACGCTCTGGCTCGGCATCGCACTGGTGCTCTATGCGCTGGTCGGGCTGAAGGCGGCGAAGCTGCGCGTGCCGGCCGGATTCGAGCTTTGGCTGGGGCCGCTGGTCGGCGTCGCCACCGGCATCGCCACGGCGGCGACGGGTGTCTTCGTGCTGCCGGCCGTGCCCTATCTGCAGGCGCTGGGGCTCGACAAGGACGAATTGGTGCAGGCGCTCGGCCTGTCCTTCCTGGTCTCGACGCTGGCGCTCTCGGTCGGATTGCTGGGGGCGGGCGTCCTCGATGCGCGGGTGGCGCTGCAGTCGGGCCTCGCGCTCCTGCCGGCGCTCGCGGGCATGGCGGCCGGAACGGCCATCCGCGCCCGCATCTCGGCCGCGACCTTCAAGCTGTGCTTCTTCGCCGGCCTGCTGGCGCTCGGCGGTTATCTGGTGCTGCGCGCCGCCGGTTGAGCCCGGCCGCGCACGGTCTCAACGGCCGCGCGTGTTGTAGGCGAGCCTGCGGTTGTTGCGCTTGAACCCGTACCAGGCGAGTTGGCGGTCGCCGACATCGACATGGACCAGCCCGTTCGAATAGGAGCCGACGCCGCCGACGGCGTCGAGGGTCTTGGCGACCGCGGCGGCCTTGCGCGGCGTCGTCGCGAGAGGGCGGAAATCGATGGCCTTGCCCCGGTAGTGCTGGGAGTTGCGGGCGTGGCGCCCGCCGCAGGTCGAGGTGATCTGGATCGGCCCGATCTTGTCGACCAGTTCCCGGATCATGGCGAGGGTTTCGGCCTTGAGGCAGCGCAGCCCCTTGACCTGAGGCTGGAAGGACACCTGCTCGATCGCGGAGTCGGCCCGCGCAAGAACAGGCACCGAGACCGCGAAGATCACGGCCATGACAATACAACGCATTACTAACCTGACGTGATGGGGAGGGTGGAAGGCTCAAGCCACCATCGCATGGTCTGGCTGAGCGGTTCGGCGGCTCTGCTAGACGGCCGACAAGGCAAAAGAAAGGCAGGATCGATTCGGATGATCTGAGACTCTTGCCTCAAGCGAACTGGCTCAGGACGTTCAGTCGAGCATAACCTTTCGGAATGACCATTGTTCTCGACCGTTATACGATTTGCCGCGGTGCTCGATCGTCCCTCAAGGTCTGCCGAAGCCGCATGGTTCCAGTCGCGACCGAAGCGCCGCCGGCCGCGTCCAGGGCAATTTTCAGGATTGCGTAGACAGGCGGCTAACCGCCCTGCCGGTCGAAGCGGGCAGACGATGCTGTCCTATGGTAAGAGATCTATCGACAGACGTTCCGTCGCGGAGGCGCCCATGCCTGACGAGGTGCAGAACTATCTGACGTCGGAGATCGAAACCCTGCGCAGCGCGGTCTTCAGGGCAGGTGCACTGAATGCCAAGACCCTCGGCCCCGCCGCCGAGCGGCATCTCGACAACATACTGCGCTTCGTCACGATGTCCTCCCCTCTGGAGGACGCGACCTATCTCACCGTGACGCGGATCGCCGCTTTTGCACGGGCGCTCTATGCGCAGCTCCCGGTCGCCGAGAGCGAAGCCGCAAGGCGTGAAGCCCTGGCCGCGGTGGACGCACTCGCGCTGCACCTCGACAGGGCTGCGCGGCCCAAGGCGGACGCATCGGCCGATCGTGGATACACCGACCCGGTCCTGCAGCCTCTCGCCGGCTGAAACTACCCCGGAGTCAGCGGCGCCCCTTGAAGAAGTCGCGCAGCAGCGCTGCAGCCTCGCTCTCGCGCAGGCCGCCATAGACCTCCGGCTGATGGTGGCAGGTCGGGCTGGCATAGAGCCGCACACCGTTCTCGACCGCCCCGCCCTTGGGATCGCCCGCGCCGAAATAGAGCCGGCGAATGCGGGCGAAGGAGATCGCCGCCGCGCACATCGGGCAGGGCTCGAGCGTGACGTGGAGATCGCAGCCGATCAGGCGCTCCGAGCCCAGCGCCCCGCAGGCCAGCCGCAGCGCCAGCATTTCGGCATGGGCGGTCGGGTCTTTCAGCTCCAGCGTCCGGTTGCCGGCGCGCGCGAGCACGATGCCGTCGCGGGTCACGACCGCGCCGACCGGCACCTCGCCGCGCCGGGCGGCAGCGCGCGCCTCGTCGAAGGCGAGCGCCATCGGGTCGATCCTGCCCGGCTCGCTTGCGGGATCAGGCTGCAGCCGTGGCATCGGACCTCCGCTTTGGCGCTCGCAGCGCGGGAAGCGCTCTGCTACAAGCCCCGGCTACACCGCGAATTTCGAGCCTGTCCAGCGAGCGAAGCGATCTTCGCCCGCGCGACGACAGGCTCAGGAGCCATCATGAGCGACGACAACAATCAGAAGAGCC
>NZ_JAUXYO010000237.1 GCF_030694325.1 Allobosea sp.
ACAGCAAACATGAGCCGCTTCGCAAGCCGTTGCGAGGCGGCTTTTTTTTGGGGAGAAGACGTGGCCGCGACGCTGGCCGCGAGGGCTTTTAAACCGTTCGCGCTTTCTTGGGTTTCGCCGGCGCCGCCACGGATGGTTTGCGCGCCATCGCTTCAGCGAGATAGCGCCCGGTGTGGCTGCGCGTTTCCTTGATGATCTGAGACGGCGGCCCCGCCGCGACGATTTCGCCGCCGCCGTCGCCCCCCTCCGGCCCCATGTCGATGATCCAGTCCGCCGTCTTGATGACTTCGAGATTGTGCTCGATCACCACCACCGTATTGCCCTGCTCGACGAGTTCATGCAGCACTTCGAGCAGCTTGGCGACGTCGTGGAAATGCAGACCCGTCGTCGGCTCGTCGAGAATATAGAGCGTGCGGCCTGTCGAGCGGCGCGACAGCTCCTTGGAGAGCTTGACGCGCTGGGCCTCGCCGCCTGAGAGCGTCGTGGCCTGCTGGCCGACCTTGACATAGTCGAGCCCGACGCGGGCGAGCGTCTCCAATTTGTCGCGGATCGAGGGCACGGCCGTGAACAAATACTTGGCCTCCTCGACCGACATGTCGAGCACGTCGGCGATGGAATGGTCGCGGTATTTCACCTCCAGCGTCTCGCGGTCGTAGCGCTTGCCCTTGCAGACGTCGCAGGTGACGTAGACATCCGGCAGGAAGTGCATCTCGATCTTGATGACGCCGTCGCCCTGGCAGGCCTCGCAGCGGCCTCCCTTGACGTTGAAGCTGAACCGGCCCGGCTGATAGCCGCGCGCCTTGGCCTCGGGCAGGCCGGAGAACCAGTCCCGGATCGGCGTGAAGGCGCCCGTATAGGTCGCTGGGTTGGAGCGCGGGGTGCGGCCGATCGGCGACTGGTCGATGTCGATGACCTTGTCGAGATGCTCGATGCCCTCGATGCGGTCATGCGGGGCGGGGTGGTCGATCGCGCCGTTGAGCTTGCGCGCCACGGCCTTGTAGAGCGTGTCGATGACCAGCGTCGACTTGCCGCCGCCGGAGACGCCGGTGATGCAGGTGAAGAGCCCGAGCGGGATCTCGACCGAGACATCTTTTAGGTTGTTGCCGCGGGCACCGACGATCTTCAGCGAGCGGCCCTTCTGGGCCTTGCGGCGGCGCACGGGCACCGCGACCGACATCTCGCCGGTGAGGTATTTGCCGGTGAGCGAGTCGGGATTGTCGAGGATCTGCTGCGGCGTGCCCTGGGCGACGATGCGCCCGCCATGGATGCCGGCGCCGGGGCCGACATCGACGACGTAATCGGCGGTGAGGATCGCGTCCTCGTCATGCTCGACGACGATGACGGTGTTGCCGAGGTCGCGCAGCCGCCGCAACGTGCCGAGCAGCCGCTCATTGTCGCGCTGGTGCAGGCCGATCGAGGGTTCGTCGAGCACATAGAGCACGCCCGTCAGCCCCGAGCCGATCTGGCTCGCGAGCCGGATGCGCTGGCTCTCGCCGCCCGAGAGCGTGCCCGAGGCGCGGGCCAGCGTCAGGTATTCCAGCCCGACATCGAGCAGGAAGGTCAGCCGGTCGCGGATCTCCTTGAGGATGCGCGGGGCGATCTCGTTCTGCTTCTGGCTGAGACGCGAGGGCAGGCGGGAGACCCAGTCGAGCGCGTCCTTGACCGAGAGCCGCGAGATCTCGCCGATATGGTGCATGTCGATCTTGACCGCGAGCGCCTCGGGCTTGAGGCGGAAGCCCTGGCAGGCCTTGCACGGCGTCTCCGACATGAAGCGGCCGATCTCCTCGCGGGCCCAGTCCGACTCCGTCTCCTTCCAGCGACGCTCCATATTGGTGATGACACCCTCGAAGGGCTTCCTCACCTCATAGGCGCGCAGGCCGTCGTTGTAGGCCATGCGGACCGGCTCGGCGCCGGTGCCGTAGAGGATCGAGATCTTGGCGCTGTCGGGGAGCTCGGCCCAGGGCTTGGTCATCGAGAAGCCGAGATGGCGGGCGAGCGCCTCCAGCGTCTGGCCGTAATAGGGCGAGGTCGACTTGGCCCAGGGGGCGATGGCGCCCTTCTTCAGGCTGAGTGAGGAATCCGGGACGATCATGTCCGGGTCGATGCGCATCTCGTGGCCGAGGCCGTCGCAGGCCGGGCAGGCGCCGAAGGGGTTGTTGAAGGAGAACAGGCGCGGCTCGATCTCCGGAATCGTGAAGCCGGAGACCGGGCAGGCGAATTTCGAGGAGAAGACGATGCGGCGCGGCGAGCCGTCCTCCTCCTTCTCATCGGCATATTCGAAGACGGCGATGCCGTCGGTCAGCTCCAGCGCCTGCTCCAGCGAGTCTGCGAGCCTGGCGCCGAGATCGGGCCTGATCACAAGGCGATCGACGACGACGTCGATGTCGTGCTTGTACTTCTTGTCGAGCGCGGGCGCATCAGGGATCTCGACGAATTCGCCGTTGATCTTGACGCGCTGGAAGCCGCGCTTCAGCCACTCCGCCATTTCCTTGCGGAACTCGCCCTTGCGGCCGCGCACCACGGGAGCGAGCAGGTAGCCGCGGGTCTTCTCCGGCAGCTCGGTGAGCCGGTCGACCATCTGCTGCACGGTCTGGCTCTCGATCGGCAGGCCGGTCGTGGGCGAATAGGGCACGCCGGCGCGCGCCCAGAGCAGGCGCATATAGTCGTGGATCTCGGTGACGGTGCCGACGGTGGAGCGCGGGTTCTTCGATGTCGTCTTCTGCTCGATCGAGATCGCCGGCGAGAGCCCGTCGATCTGGTCGACATCGGGCTTGCTCATCATCTCCAGGAACTGGCGGGCATAGGCCGAGAGGCTCTCGACATAGCGGCGCTGCCCTTCCGCATAGATCGTATCAAAGGCGAGCGAGGATTTGCCCGAGCCCGACAGGCCGGTGAAGACGACGAGCTTGTCGCGGGGAATCGCGAGATCGACATTCTTGAGATTGTGCTCGCGGGCGCCGCGCACGGTGATCATGCGCGAGTCGGTGCGCCGCGCCTCGTCGAACATCGCCTCGAGCGACGCGGCCTGGTCGGCGAGCGAGGTCTTGTTGCCGGACGAGGTCTGACCCGACGAAGTCTTGTTGCCGGACGAGGATTTGGCGCCGGAGGTGGGTTTGCGAGCCATGGGGGCGTCCGGAGAGGGATGAGGCGTAGAGATAGGGCAAAAGCCGCGTCCTGCCAGACCGGCCGGCAGGCGGCGGCAATGTCTATCACGCACATCGCCAGCGGCGCGGGGTCGCAGACGGCGCTGCTGACAGGGTATGGCAGGAGCGGGCGGGAGCGAGCGGCACCAAAGCCCTCATCCTAAGGAGCCGGGGCACGCGGCGTCTCGAAGGATGCTCCAGATGGCTGCGGAACCTCCTGGAGCATCCTTCGAGACGCGCTCCTGCGGAGCGCTCCTCAGGATGAGGGCCCGGAGCGGGACGCGCGATGCGCTTCAGGCCGTCGCCGCGCCGAGATAGGCCACCGCCGCGTCGACGCCGCCGGAACCGTGCGGCACGCCCTTGGCCTGCAGCGTCATCTCGACCACGGCGAGCGTGCCGAGTACGGTGGGCGCGTTGACATGGCCCATATGGGCGATGCGGAAGGCCTTGCCGCCGAGCTCGCCGATGCCGAGGCCGAGCGAGACGCCGCCGGTGTCGCGGGCGAAGTCGGTGAGGGTCGCCACCTCGATGCCCTGGACGAGGATCGGGGTGACCGAGGGCGCGCGCTGGAGCGGGTCGGTGACGTTGAAGGTCAGCGCCTGGCCCTCGGCCCAGCGCGAGACGGCGGCATGGGTCGCGCCGGCGAGCAGGCGGTGGCGCTCCCAGACGGCCTCGAGCCCCTCCTCGAAGATCATGTCGAGCGCCGCTCGCAGCCCGAAGAGCAGATGCTCCGGCGCCGTGCCGCAATGCTTCATATAGGCGAGCGTGTTCATCCGGGACGACCAGTCCCAGTAGAGCGTCTTCATGGTCGCGGTCTTGTGCGCGGCGATCGCCTTTGCGTTGGCGGCGACGAAGGCCAGCCCCGGCGAGGTCATCAGCCCCTTCTGCGAGGCCGACATGGCGACGTCGACGCCCCAGGCGTCCATCTCGAAGGGCATGCAGCCGACCGAGGCGACGCCGTCGACCATGAACAGGGCCGGGTGGCCGGCGGCGTCGATGGCGCGGCGCACGGCCGGGACGTCGTTGACGACGCCCGACGCGGTGTCGATCTGCACCATCAGCACGGCCTTGATGGCGTGGCCGGCATCGGCGCGCAGCCGCGCCTCGACGGCGGCGGGGTCGATCGCGGCGCGCCAGCTGCCCGGCAGCACCTCGACATCGGCGCCCATGAAGGCGGCCATCTCGCCCCAGCCGATGGCGAAGCGCCCGCTCGCCAGCACCAGCACCTTGTCGCCGCGCGACAGCACATTGGTCAGGGCCGCCTCCCAGCCGCCATGGCCGTTGGCGGCGTAGACGAAGGTCTCGCCCGTGGTGCGGAAGACGCGCTTGAGATCGGCCAGGACGGATTCGGTCAGATCGACGATCGTCTTCGAGGCGAGTTCCTCGGCCGGGCGCATCATCGCCTGCAGCACGCGGTCGGGAATATTGGTCGGTCCCGGCATCGCGAGGATGTGCCGGCCGTTGGCGACGCTCATCTGACGGGAATCCTGTGTGGAGGCGGGTGCCTGAAGGGGGACGCTGTCGCCATAACGACAGAGCCCGGCCACAAGCAAGAGCCGTGCGCGCCGCAGGGGCATGTCGGCATCCGTGTGTCCGCGCATGGCGCCCCCGCCAATATTTCGCTGGCTTGGGAGCCTGCGCCGGTTCAATGCCTCGACGCTCTGGCCTGGCTCGAACCGGATACCTCTCGGACATGACCGCCACCACGCCGCCCGCCCGCATCGCCCAGGCCGCCGCCATGCCGGTGCTGATCGCGCTGAGCGCGACGCATCTGCTCAACGACATGATGCAGTCGCTGATCCCGGCGATCTATCCGATCATCAAGGTGGCCTATGGGCTGGATTTCGGGCAGATCGGCCTGATCACCCTGACCTTCCAGATCACGGCTTCGCTGTTCCAGCCGCTCGTCGGCGCCTATACCGACAAGAACCCGATGCCGTATTCGATGGTCGTCGGCATGGGTTTCACCCTGTTCGGGCTCATCGGGCTCGCCTACGCCGGGAGCTACCCGCTGCTGCTGCTCTCGGCGGGTTGCGTCGGGCTCGGCTCCTCGATCTTCCACCCGGAAGCGACCCGCATGGCGCGCAACGCCTCGGGCGGGCGTCACGGGCTGGCGCAGGGCATCTTCCAGGTCGGCGGACAGACGGGCGGGGCGCTCGGGCCACTGCTCGCCGCCTTCATCATCGTGCCGCGAGGGCAGGCGAGCCTGGCCTGGTTTTCGGCCGCGGCGCTTCTCGCGATGGTGCTGATGACCTGGACGGCCGGGCGCTATGCACAGCTGCAGCGCCAGCAGGCGGCAGCGCCCGCCAGGGCGAAGGCGGCCGCGGCGGCCCCGGTTCGCTCGACGGCGGCGGTGGGCTTCGCGGTGACGATCCTGGTGATCCTGCTGTTCTCGAAGAACGCCTATTCGCAGAGTTTCAGCTCGTTCTACACCTTCTACCTGATCGGGAAGTTCGGGGTCGCGGTGCAGACCTCGCAGGTCATGCTGTTCCTGTTCCTGGCCTCATCGGCGGCGGGCGCGATCTTCGGCGGCATCCTGGGAGACCGGATTGGCCGCAACAAGATCATCTGGTTCTCGATCCTGGGTGCGCTGCCCTTCACGCTGCTGCTGCCCCATGTCGATCTGGCCTGGACGGGCGTGCTGACGATCGTGATCAACCTGATCATGTCCAGTGCCTTCGCGGCGATCCTGATCTACGCGATGGAGTTGATGCCGGGCCGGATCGGGCTCGTCGGCGGGCTGTTCTACGGCCTGTCCTTCGGGCTCGGCGGCATCGCGGCGGCGATGCTGGGTGAACTCGCCGACCGCATCGGAATCGACGCGGTCTATCATCTCTGCGCCTTCCTGCCGGCGATCGGCCTGCTCGCCTGGTTCCTGCCGCGGCTCGCCTCCGACGGGCCGGCCGCCCCCGGGCACTGACGCCGGCCGGATTGATCTCCCCCAATGCGCATGGCCGTGACGGCGCTAGGCTGATCCCCAAAAGCCAAGCCCCGGCCGTCGTGCCGGAGGCGCAAGCGGGGGAGAGGCCATGGACGAGATCCAGAGCGGGAGCGGAGCGGCGGAGCCGCGGCGGCCGGACCCGGTGGTGCGGCGCATCGCCATCCATGACGTGGTCGAAGCCTTCGTCGCCGGCTTGCGGGACTTCCAGGCGGCGCCGCTGTTCGGGCTGTTCTTCGGGGGGATCTATGCCCTGGGCGGGCTTTCGATCCTGATGTCGCTGACGCGGTTCGGCATGCCCTATCTGGCCTATCCTCTCGCGGCCGGCTTCGTACTGATCGGCCCCTTCGTGGCGGTGGGGCTCTATGAGGTGTCGCGGCGGCGCGAGGCAGGCGAGCCGCTGGGCTGGGGGCAAGTGCTGGGCGTCGTCTTCGCCCAGGGCCAGCGGGAGCTGGGCTGGATGGCCTTCGTCACGCTGTTCGTGATGATGATGTGGCTCTACCAGGTGCGGCTGCTGCTGGCGCTGTTCCTCGGCTTCCAGTCCTTCTCCAGCTTCACGGGCTTCCTGACCGTGATCACCTCGACGGCGGAGGGCCTGATGTTCCTGGCCGTGGGCCATGTGGTCGGGGCGGTGCTGGCGACGATCCTGTTCTCGCTGACGGTGATCTCCTTTCCGCTGCTGCTCGACCGCGAGGTCGATTTCATCACCGCCATGATCACCAGCGTCAGAGCGGTCTCGACGAACCCCGTGCCGATGCTGGGCTTCGCGGCGGCGATCAGCGCGCTTTGCCTGGTGGCGATGCTGCCGGCCTTTCTCGGCCTAGTCGTGCTGCTGCCGGTGCTCGGCCATACGACCTGGCATCTCTACCGGCGCGTGGTGGAGCCGGCGGCTTGAGCCGGGATGCGGGCCGCCGGGAGCCTGCTGCCATGACGCGTCGCGCGCTTGCTGTCAGTCTCTCCCTCGACGGGGAGGACCGACCATGGACGAATTGCGACCCTATCGCGCGATGGCCTTCAACAATCTCTGGGCCAATCACCGGCTGCTGCGTGCCTGCGCGGGCCTCTCGCAGGCCGAATGGGTGGCGCCGCGCACCGGGTTCTTCCCGAGCCTGCGGGCGACGCTCAACCACATCCTGATCCTCGACCATTTCTATGTCGACGCGATGGAGGGCGGCAGGCTCGGCCCCGCCGCCTGGGCCGACCGCGAACCCTGCGCGACCCTGCCCGAGCTTCAGGTTGCGCAGGAGGCGATGGACCGGCGGCTGATCGCGGTGGTCGAGGCGGCGGGCCCCGCGGCGGATACGGGCGGACTGGCGCGGATCGTGAGCGTGCATCGCGGTGCCCGGATCCAGCGCGAGCGGCTCGATCGGCTGCTGCTGCATCTGTTCCAGCACCAGATCCATCATCGCGGCCAGGCCCATGCCATGCTCAGCGGGACGTCGGTGCGTCCGCCGCAGCTCGACGAATTCTTTTCGGCGGAGGAGGCGGATCTGCGGGCCGGGGAGTTCGCGGCGCTGGGGCTCAGCGAGGCGAGGGTGTGGGGCGGGACGGTCGACGCCGTCTAGCCAATCCGTTCTTGCACGGAACCATGCCGTCATCCCGGGCTTGCCCCGGGATCCATCGGAGGGCTCCGGAGCTCTACGATGGATCCCGGAGCGGCGCCGCTGCGCGGCTCGTCCGGGATGACGGCGCGCTTGATGCTTCTGCGCAGTACGCTTCGGCCGCCGCGGCGATCCTAATGCTCCGACGAAAGCAGGGGACAACCCCGCGAAGGGAGCTTGAACAAAACAGGAACATCATTGATAGTGCGGCGGTCGGCCGGTAGGGTCCTGCTCCGGTCGCGGGCCGGTTTCGATGTGCGCAGGAAATGGAGCCTCTCATGGCTGGTAGCGTCAACAAGGTCATTCTGGTCGGTAATCTCGGGCGCGACCCCGAGGTCCGGCGCCTCGGCTCGGGCGAGCCGGTCGTCAATCTGCGCATCGCCACCTCCGAAACCTGGCGCGACAAGCAGTCGGGCGAGAAGAAGGAGCGCACCGAGTGGCACTCGGTCGTGATCTTCAACGAGAACCTCGCCAAGGTCGCCGAGCAGTATCTGAAGAAGGGCTCGAAGATCTATATCGAGGGCCAGCTCCAGACCCGCAAATGGCAGGACCAGTCGGGTGTCGAGAAGTACACCACCGAAATCGTGCTGCAGCGCTATCGCGGCGAGCTGACCATCCTCGACAGCCGCGGCCAGGGCGGCTCGGACGAATATGGCGAGGGCGGCGGCATGATGGAGGATCGCTCGTCCGGCTCGTCCTTCGGCCGCTCGGGCCCGATGGGCGGTGGTGGCGGCGGTGCTCGCCAGCCGGCGATGGCGGGCGGCGGCGGCGCCCCGCGCTCCTCGTCGAGCCATCTCGACGACGATATCCCGTTCTAGGGGTCGCCCCGACGGCGAGGGGAGAAACACGACAGAAGGCGTTGCTCTCGAACGCCTTCCGTTGAAGTCCGGCGACGCCCGATCTCTGCTTGGTCGGCCCGCCTCGGTCGGCCTGGAACGGTGGCGGGCGGGGGCGGACGACGCGTCAGCGAAGGCTGCGCGGGGACAGCGGCGGCGCTTCGTTGATCAGCGTGATCGTCACGCGTCGGTTCGGCGAGAGGTAGGGATTGTCGGGGATGACCGGCTCGGTGTCGGCGCGTCCCACCACGGCGGTGAAACGGTCGCTGGGGAACCCGGCCGCCGTCAGAATCTCGCGAACGGCGACCGCGCGCCCGGCGGTCAGGCCCCAGGAATCGGCAGCCTGCGGCGAGCCCGGACGCGCGGCCGAGGTGTGACCGGTGACGGACAGGCGATTGGGCAGCCGGCGCAGGGTGGGCGCGAGCACCTCCAGCACGCGCCGGGTGCGCTCGTGGGGGGTGACCGAGCCCTCGGGGAACATCGAGCGGCCGTCCTGATCCGCAAGCGAGACGTTCAAGCCTTCCTTGGTCGGCTCGATCACGATGTTGCGCGACACTTCGGCGAATTCCGGCATCGTCTGGAGCGCCTGCCGGATGCTGGCCGCGGCGCTCTGCTGAGATTGCGCGCCCTCGGCGGTGCGGCTGAGTTCGAGGTCGCTGGCGCGGCCCGTGCTGCTGCGGCGCGCACCCTCGTCCTTTCCGGCCGTGCCCATGGCCGCGTCGCGGGGCGTCGACGACTTGTTGCCTGCCTTGTCCAGCGACGTGCCCATCAGCACGCCGCCGGCGCCGCTGGTGGTGGGGCTGACGGACGCCGGAGCGAAGTATTCGGCCAGACCGATCTTCTGCTCCTTGGTGGTCATGTTGATCAGCCACATCAGCAGGAAGAACGCCATCATGGCGGTGACGAAGTCGGCATAGGCGATCTTCCAGGCCCCGCCATGGTGCCCGTGAGCCGCCTTCTTGACCTTCTTGATGATGATCGGCTGGTCGGTCTTGGCCATCGCGTTCCTGCTGGACTTGGGGTCAGACGGTGGCGGGCAGAGCGGCGGTCGCCGCTTCGACTTCGCTGAAGGTCGGGCGGACGTCGCTGAAGAGGGCCTTGCGGGCGAATTCGACCGACATCACCGGCGGCTGGCCGCTGATATGGGCGAGGAGGCCCGCCTTGAGCGACAGATAGTATTTTGACTCCGCCTCGAAGGTGCTCTTCAGCGAGGCCGCCATCGGCCCGAAGAAGCCATAGGCCACGAAGACGCCGAAGAAGGTTCCGACCAGCGCGCCACCGATCAGATGGCCCAGCACCTCCGGCGGCTCGGAGATCGACCCCATGGTCTTGATCACGCCGAGCACGGCGGCGACGATGCCGAGCGCCGGTGTTCCGTCGGCGATCGACTGCATGGCCGAGACGATGCGCTCCTGTTCCTGATGGTGCGTCTCGAGTTCCTCGTCCATCAGTGCGTCGATCTCGTGGACGTTGTCGACGCCCATCGTCAGCATCCGCATGTAGTCGCAAACGAACTCGACCGCGTGATGATTTGCCGCAAAGGTCGGGAAGGCGTTGAACAGCGTCGATTCGTGCGGATCTTAAATGAGCGGCTCGATCGCGAGCATGCCCTTCTGCTTCGCGAGCTTGTACAGGGAGTACTGCATCGCCAGCAGCTCGACATAGGCCTCCTGATTGTATTTCGGACCTTTGACGATCGTGCCGAGCATGGCTGGCACGGCCTTGAGCACGGGCCCGGAGTTGCCGATGACGAAGGCGCCGATCGCAGCGCCGAGAATGATGACGTACTCCCAGGGCTGCCAGAGGACGCCGAGCTTGCCGCCCATCGCCGCATAGCCGCCGAAGACGCAGAGGAAGACGATGATTGCGCCGACGATCAGCCGCATGGACTTTCCACCTCCGGATCACGGCAGGCCAAGCCCCCGCGACGCCACTACTGGACTGACCAAATGACCGATTAAGGTTAAGGGCGAGTTTAGAATGACCGCTCGGAGCCGCCCCGGCGATCGCTCAACCGAGCGCCGCGGCTCAGCGGCAGAACTCGGCGCAGCCAGCCTCCCAGAACGGGGCGTCGCGGCGCAGTTCCGGCATCGAGGGGCGCGGCTTGGCGCCGGGCAGATCGGCCGGCGTCGGCGCGACCAGCTCCCACCAGCGATGGGCGCATTGCGAGCGGAAGGCCATCTGCTCGGCAATCGAGGTGTCCTGCTTCGCCAGCGCCGCATCGAGCGCCGCGCAAGCCTCGCGCAGCCGCGCATCGTGGCTGTCTGAGGGATCATTGGCGTAGTCGTGGAAGGCGGCGGTGAAGGCCTCCATCTCCCGCGCGATATGCGGCCAGTCGTGCCGGTCGAGATTCCAGGCGTCCATCCATTCGCGCACGACGGTCTCGACCGCGTCCGCCTTGCGCCTGTCCTTCACCTTGCGCGCCGTCGTGAGCATGTGGCGCATCAGCTCGGCACGGGCATGGATCTGCCGGGCGGCCAGCGCCGCTGCGCGCATCGCGGCGATGGCGGCGTCCGCCTCGGCGCGCAATTCCTCGACCAGATGGGGCATGGCTGATCCTCGACGGTGGTCAGGGCAGGGTGGCGAGGCGTTCGATCATCCGCTCGAACAGCACCGTCGCCTCGACGGTGGCGACGACATGGGCGTTGGGCTCGCGCTTCAACCGCCCGTTCCAGTCGATCGTGGTGCGGCCGCGCAGGGAGCCTGCGCCGGTCTCGATTTCGACGAAGCAGTCGCGCCCCGAAAACAGCTCCGGCCAGAGCAGGAAGGCGATGACGCAGGGGTCGTGCATCGGGTGCCCGACCGTACCGAGCCCGCCCGGGCGCGGGCGCGTCAGCATGCCATGGACAGCCCGGCCGCTGGCGGTGCCGAGCGCGCCGATCCGCGCAACCTGCTCATGGCTCGCGATCGCCTGCAGCGTGACGCCGAGCCCCAACATCACGATCGGCCGACCACAGCCGAAGACGATCGCGGCGGCATGGGGATCGACATGGATGTTGAACTCGGCCGCCGGCGTCATGTTGCCGAGCCCCAGCGCCCCGCCCATCAGCACGATGCGCCTGATCCTGGGCAGGATGTCGGGCGCCAGCCGGAAAGCCAGCGCCAGATTGGTCAGCGGCCCGAGCGGGCAGAGCGTGACGCCGTCATCCGGCGCGGCGCGGCAGATGCCGATGATCGCCTCGACGGCGTGGCCTGGCGCGATTGTGCTCGCGGGCGATGGCAGGTCGGCGCCGGCGAGCCCATCGGGCCCGCAGACGAACTCCGCCGTCTCCAGCGGGAAGAGCAGCGGCGCTTCTGCTCCGGCATGGACCGGAACGGGCGTCGCCCCGGCCCCGGCGAGATCGCGGATGCGCAGCGCATTGGCGGTGGTCTGCGCCACCGGGACATTGCCGGCGACGGTGGTGATGGCGCGCAGCTCGAGCCGGTCGCGCGACGCGAAGGCGAGCAGCAGCGCAACGGCGTCGTCCTGGCCGGGGTCCGTGTCGATGATGATCGCTTCGCGCATGTCTCTCAGCCCTCATCCTGAGGAGCAGGCACAGCCTGCGTCTCGAAGGATGCTTCCAGAGTCTCCTGAACCATCCTTCGAGACGCCGCTTCGCGGCTCCTCAGGATGAGGGCTCGTGTGGGGCGGATCGACATTGGCTCAGGCTGCCTTCGCGTTGCCGGCCATGATCAGATGAGCGATATCGTCCGCCGTCAGGTCACCGATCGGCCGGTCGACATATTTGCGGCCCGCGCCCATGATCACGACGCGGTCGGCGAGTGCGACGACGTCGCGCATGTTGTGGCTGATGAGGATGACCGTGCGCCCGTCGGCCTTGAGCTTGCGGATCAGGTCGAGGACCAGCGCGCTCTCCTTGACGCCGAGCGCTGCCGTCGGCTCGTCCATGATGATGACCTCTGCGTTCCAGCGCAGCGCGCGCGAGATCGCCACCGCCTGGCGCTGGCCGCCGGAGAGCCGTTCGACCGGGCGCGTCATGTCGGTGACGGCGGCCGAAAGCTGCGAGAGATAGCGCTGCGATTCCGCGATCATGCGCTTCTTGTCGAGCACGCGCAGGAAGGGCAGCAGCAGCGGCCGGGTCAGCTCCGAGCCCATGAACACGTTCTGGGCGATCGAGAGCCGCGGCGCGAGCGCCAGATCCTGGTAGATCGTGGCGACGCCGTGCTCCAGCGCGTCATGCGGTGAGCCGAAGGAGACCGGCTGGCCGCGCATGCTGATCGACCCCGATGTCGGCTCCTCGGCGCCCGAGATCACCTTGATCAGGCTCGACTTGCCGGCGCCGTTGTCGCCACAGATCGCGACAACCTCGCCGGCGAAGATGTCGAGATCGACCTCGCGCACGGCGACGACGGGGCCGTAGGCCTTGCCGATGCCGCGCAGGGAGAGGAGGGGGGTGGGATCGGTCATGGCGCGGCTTCCGAAGGCAGACTCAACGCGGCGACGGGCGGTGACCAGCCCCCTCTCCCCTCGCGGGAGAGGGTTGGGGTGAGGGGGCGCCGTGCCCTATCCGGCAAGCCCCCGCAACACGAGAGGGATGGACAGCGCACGGCGCCCCCCTCATCCGTCTCGGCTTCGCCGAGCCACCTTCTCCCGCAAGGGGAGAAGGGAGGGCCCGGCCGAGACCTCACTTCAGGAACTGCTGGACGTTCGTCTTGTCGACCAGCACGGCCTCCGTGAAGAGATAGGGCCCGCTGGTGACGGTCTCCTTCGGCTTCTTTTCGACGACGATGGTCTGGATCGCGTCGACCGCCTGCTTGCCCATCGCTTCGAAGGGGATCGCGACGGTGGCCGTGAAGGTCGAGGCGGGGTCGGCGATGCGGGCATAGGTTTCCTTGCCGCCATCGACGGAGACCAGCGGGATCTGGCCCTTCTTGACGCCTTGGGCCTGCAGCAGGTCGTCGATGATGTAGGCCTGCCCGTCGAAGGAGGCCCAGATGCCGTTGATCTTGCCCTGATTCTGCAGCAGCAGCGCCTGCATGCCGGCCCGGACGTCGTCGCGCCAGCTCTGGGTGCGGGCCATCGAGAACTTGCCGAGCTCCTTCACCGCCTGGTTCTCGGCCAGCACCGCATCGAGGATGCGGCCGCGGATGCGCGAGGCGACGTTGAGGTCGAAGCGGGCGGTGACGATGTTGCCCTGATAGCCGAGCTGGCCGAGCAGATAGAGCGCGGCATCCGCGCCGACCTTGTACTCGTTGGTCTGGATGTCGAAGAGTGCATGCGGGCTCGAGCCCGACTGCACGGTGACGACCGGGATCTTGGCGTCCTTGGCCGCCTTGAACTGGGCGTCGGCCTCGACCGGCTTGCCCATGGCGATGATGATGGCGTCGACCTTCTTGGCGATCAGGGCGTCGAACTGCTCGGCATGCTTGGGCAGCGCGCCCTCCGAGTTGAGCAGCGTCACGCCCCAGCCTTTGGCCTTGGCGGCGGCGGCCGCCGCGTTGGCGACGCGCGCATGCGTCTCCGACGAGAACTGGAAGCCGATGATCCCGACCTCGAAGGCCTGGGCGGAATGGCCGGCGATGATCATGCCTGCGGCCAGAAGGACGGATTTCAGAATGCGCATGACGTGACTCCCCTGTTTTTCTCTGGTCGCGATAATCGCTTCAGCCTCTCAGCCCTCATCCTGAGGAGCCGCGGCACGCGGCGTCTCGAAGGATGCTCCAGTGGGCACCGGAGATTTCTGGAGCATCCTTCGAGACGCGCGTC
>NZ_JAUXYO010000294.1 GCF_030694325.1 Allobosea sp.
CTGGAGACGAGCTATGGCGGGGGGCTGCCGCGGCTGCGCGCGCATCTCGCGGAGTCTCGCCCCAGGGCGGTGCTGATGCTCGGCCTCGCCGCACGCGCCCGAAAGATCCGGGTCGAACTCTACGGCCGCGGCCATGCCAGCCCGCTCCATCCCGACGCGAGCGGGGCGACGCCGAGCGCCGGGCCGGTGCCGGCCGCTCTCCCGCTGCGGACGACGGCCCCTCCGCAGGCCGCGCTCGCTGTCCTGCGCCGCCACGGCCTGCGCAGCGCGCTCTCCCCCTCGGCCGGGCGCTATCTCTGCGACGCCTGCTATGCGGCCGCCCTCCGGCATGACCGCAGCGGCGGCGTGCCGGTGATCTTCATCCATGTGCCGTGGCTGCGGCCCGCGCCCGGCGCCAAGCCGCAAGCGCGGGTCGCCTCCTTCCGGCCGTCAGCGGCAACGCTCGTCGTCAGCCTCGCGGAGATGGGAACCGGCCTCGCCCGGCGTGGTCGCCGCGCCGGCTGACGCCGTCCCGGAACGATACAGGCCACCACGGCATGGGGCTTGAACCTCCGGAGCCATGGTCATGACCTTGCCTGTCCTCTCGCGACGCGCCCTGCTCGCGACGGCCGTTTTCGGCACAGCCGCGTTCGCGGCCGCACCGCTGCGCGCCCAGACGCCGCAGCGCGCCGTTCCGCTTGGGGGCCTCGGTCTCGACGCCTCCCAGTTCGGGCTGCGACCGGGGTCGCCCGACGATCAGTCGCGCCAGCTTCAGGCCGCGCTGGCGGAGGCCGCCCGCCGGCAGGCGCCGCTCGCGATCGCGCCCGGCCGCTATCGCATAGGCCGCATCGCCCTGCCCGAAGGGACGAATCTCGTCGGTGTGCGGGGCGCGTCCGTCCTCGTCGCGGCGCAGGCGGGGCCTCTGTTGTCGGCGCGCGGCGTCGGGCGAACGTCGCTGCGCGGGCTGACGCTGGACGGGCTCGATATCCCCGCCCCAAGCCGCGAGGGGCTGCTCTTGGCCGAGGATGTCGGGCAACTCGACATTCAGGACTGCGCCTTCACCAGGGCCGGGTCGGTCGGGCTCCTGTTGAACCGCTCGGGCGGTTCGATCGAGGGCAGCGAATTCCGGTCGATGCGGGAATCGGCGCTGTTCTCACTCGATTCTCTGGGCCTTCGGATCGAGCGCAACCGCGTCGAGGATTGCGGCAACAACGGCATCCAGCTCTGGCGCAGCCAGACGGGCGACGAGCGCTCTTTCGTGCGCGGCAACCGGGTCGAGCGTATCCGCGCCGATGCGGGCGGCGACGGCCCCAACGGCAACGGCATCAGCCTGTATCGCGCCGGCGGCGTCATCATCGAAGGCAACCAGCTGCGCGACTGCGCGCTGACCTTCATCCGCAACAACTCCGGCACCAGCGTGCAGATCCTCGGGAACCAGGGCCGCCGCTGCGGCGAGGTCGGGCTCTATTCCGAGTTCGCCTTCGAGGGCGCCATCATCGCCAACAACCTCGTCGAGGATTGCGCACAGGGCGCCAACATCACCAATCTCGACCATGGCGGGCGGCTCAGCGTCTTCGCCAACAACATCGTCCGGCGCGCCCGCAGGGGTCTCTATCCCGGCGTCAAGGAGCCGATCGGCGGGATGGGCGTGCATGTCGAGGCCGAAGCCGCGGTCACGGGCAACGTCATCGAGGACGCGAGCGAGATCGGCATCTCGCTCGGCTGGTCCTGGGGCATGCGCAATCTCGTCGCGACCGGCAACATGGTGCGCCGGACCGGCATCGGCATCGGCGTCTCGCTCGTTCCCAAGCAGCGCAATGCCGTGATCTCGGGCAACGTCATCGCCGAAGCGAGCCGCGGCGCGGTGGTCGGGACGGAATACGGGAAGGCCGTCACCGGGGATCTGACGAAGGCGCCCGACGCCCGGGCGGCGGGCGTGCGGGTCGAGAACAACGCGGTGGGTTGAAGATCAACCGCCGAGGCCCAGCACGAAGGCGAGGCGCTCGTTGATCGCCAGCATCTGCTCTGCTGTCAGGGCACCAACGACAGGCCCGCATTTCGCTCGGCTGACCGTTGCGACATTGTTCAGCATCACCTGACTATCGATGCGCAAACCGTTCTCGGCGGTCGATTTAACGGGATAGCGCACCGCCGGCAGATCCACCCTGCTGCTCGTGAGCGGACAGACGATGACATGCCGGGTACCGAGAAGCGCATCGGTCTGGATCACCACAGCGGGCCTGGGCTTGCCGAAGTCGCCCTGCATGGCCACCGTGACGACATCACCGCGTTTCATTCGTCCTCAGCCGGCCACGCTGCCACGTCTTCGATCCACTCCATCACCGCGGCTTCTTCCGGGTCGGCATTCAGGAGGGCGATCTGGCGCTGCAGATCCGCCATGAAAGCCGGATCCTTCGTGTCGAAGGTCCACAACCGGACCTCCTTCAGCCCGGCCGCCTTCTTGGCGGCGCGGTAGCGGGCCTGCTTGCTCAGGCCATCCTTCAAGGCGGGACGCGGCACGGCGCGTTTCCTTTCGTCGAAAGGTCAAGTCGACGAAAGGTAACGCGCGACCTTACATGGGTCAAATAGCGGCCGCCCTCACCCGCCCGACCTCGACGCCGTTCCAGTTCGTCATCACGCTCTCGCGCAGCGGCGCGAAGGCGGCGCCTTCAGCCTCATCCATCGGCAGGAAGCGCGCGATCAGGTCGGCCATCACCACCTCCGCCGCGCGGCCGGCGCCGTCGTCGCATTTCAGGGCGATGCCGTAGCCCAGCTCCGGCAGGGCTCCGCAATAAACGCCCTCGGCGCCGGTCTTGATGAAGATGCGCTCGCGCAGCAGCTCCATGGCGCGCGTGTCGAAGCGGCCGGTGCCGGCGACCATGAAAGGATGCGCCGCGGCAGCCTTGCGGATGCGGGCGGCGGCCTTGGCACGCTCGGGGCCGAAACCCCGGCCGGTGCCGAAGCGGGCGAAGCCGAGCGCCAGCGCCTTCAGCGGCACGGCATAGGTCGGAATCGAGCAGCCGTCGGTGCCCACCATATCCGTCGAATGCACCGCCCCAGTGACCTCCTCCAAGGCGCCGCGCACCGCCCTCTGCACGGCATGGCCGGCCTTCACATAGCCCATCGGATCCTCGTCGATCCCGCAGGCGAGGCAGACGAAGCCGGCATGCTTGCCGGAGCAGTTGTTGTTGAGCGCGCTTGGCTCGCGGCCGGCTCGCGCCATTGCCCGCGCGGCATTCTCGTTCATCGGCCAATGCGCGCCGCATTCGAGGCAGCCGGGCTCGCGCCCGGCCTTGGCCAGCATGGCGACCGAGGTCTCGGCGTGCAGCGGCTCGCCGGAATGGGAGGAGACGGCGAGCGCGATCTCGGCCTCGGTCAGGCCGTAGCGGTCGGCGGCGCCGCTCTCGAGCAGCGGCAGCGCCTGGATCGCCTTCACCGCCGAGCGCGGGAAGACGGGGCGCTCGACATCGCCGGTGGAAAAGACCACGCCGCCATCGGCGTCCACGACGATGGCGGCTCCGCGATGGCGCGATTCGACCGTGCCGCCGCGCGTCACCTCGGCCAGGATCGGGTTGTCCATCGTCGTCTCCACCGCGAAAGCGTCCTGCACGAGACGCGCGCAGCCTTGTGCCGCCAGCGGCTCGACCTGTCAAAAGCGATGGCGCAAACTGGCGACAGCTGCCAAGCGGAGGGTGCCGCGGTCCCGAAAGGGGGCTGCATCCGCAGATCGGACGAGCCGGAGCGAGGGAATGTCGGGCGACTACGAGACCCAGTACAACAATCGCGCCCGCGTGCCGGAGCATCCCCAGGTGATCGCGAGCTG
>NZ_JAUXYO010000303.1 GCF_030694325.1 Allobosea sp.
GTACCCCCAGGGCGGTGCCCCGAAGCCTCCCGGGAGTGGATCGTGACTCCACCCGCAGGCGCCGCCCCCACCCCCACCAACGGCACACCTCCGGATGGCTGCCCCTCGGGGATGAGGTGATGCACCGTAGGGTGAGAAAGAAGCAGCGGGGATAAGATGATGGCTCGCCCCTTCGAGAGCCCAGCGCGGGGAACCCCTCTCCTGTAAGGAGAGGGGCAGGGGAGAGGTGTCGGCCCCTCGACCAGTGAGGCGCAATGGCGACGGAACGACAGGATTTCACCCGTAAACTCCGCCGGCAATCCACAAAACCAGAGGATATCCTCTGGTCGCTGCTCCGCGCCCACCGCCTCGACGGCCTCAAGTTCCGCCGGCAAGTCCCGCTGCTCGGCTACACCGCCGATTTCCTCTGTCTCCAGCGCAAGCTCGTCGTCGAACTCGACGGCGCCCAGCATGACGCCGAGCGCGACTACGACGCGGCGCGCACGCAGGAAATCGAGCGCCACGGCTTCACGATGATCCGCTTTCGCAATGAGATGGTGCTGAATGACCGCGACGCTGTCATTGCTCGCATCCGTGAGGCGGCGGGACCCGCAACGGAGAACCCTCTCCTGTAAGGAGAGGGGTTCCCCGCGCCCACTTCCGCCGTGGAGGACAGGATGAAGGCCTTTTGCGCCGCCGACCCGAAGGTGACAGCTAATTTGAGGGGCTGCCGGGCCAGCCGGCACATGGCGAGCGGGACAAAAATGTCTGCACGATCGAAATCAGATTACGTTGAAATCTATCTTTTCAAATCGATTGCTTTGCTGCTTCAAAGCACTCCAGTCAAAATCGTACAGCTCAGATTTCTTCCAGTTATCTGGAAATTCGATGCGAAAAAGCGAGCCTATTGATGCAGACATATCATGATAGTCATATCCATCGACTGAAAGACCTGTCGCCCCCGCGCTAAAATCATGATCATAAAACTGAGATGAGATCAAAACCAACAAACCAGCAACGGCATCTATTAGATTTCGCAAATTTGCTTTCTTAAATTCATCATGTCGATCATGTTTACTTGCGTTGTAGGCCGCATACCAACCGATAGATTTACCATTCTTCCAAGGAAGAAATGGTTTAATTATCCTACCACTCCCCTCGACAGGCAAAATTACCTTATAAGATGATAATCTATGTGTTTTATCAATCTTTTTATATACACTCATATTCAGAATTGGCTTACCAAATCGATCCAGCGCAGGAGTGTAAATATTCTCCGCCAAAATCGCCTTGAAATTGGCTTCGACTTCGATGCACGATCTCATAAGAAGTTCGTGAATCCTGAAAGAGTACGCTTTAAATGCCAAATTTGAAGGCTCGACATATTCAAATATCTTTATAAGATCAGCCTGTATCAATAGGAAAGCCCTGACATAGTGAGCCGGGTTATTTGCATAATCTCGATCTAATATATAGCCCCACTTACTATATCCAGAGTTCGGACCGTCCTTAATTCCACGAAAATTTCTATGAAACGGCTTGGAGAAACTCAAACCAACCTCCATCAAATTGGAAGAAGCAAACTGAAAAGCGAACGCATCGGCTTGATGTAAGTATAATCGTATTGCCTGTACTCCCTTGATTGTCCAGCACCGACCCCACCCTTGACTCCCCCCGCCCTCCCCCCTTACCCCCATCGACGGGACACGCCGCCCCAACGCGGCGCGCCCATCTGTAAGGATGGAGACATCGATGGCGAATACCGTTCCGGCCGCGCTTCCGCGCGTGCCGCATTTCTCGTCCGGCCCCTGCGCCAAGCGCCCCGGCTGGTCCCTCAAGGCACTCGGTGATGCAGCGCTTGGCCGCTCGCACCGTGCCAAAATCGGCAAGGACAAGCTCAAGCTCGCGATCGACCTGACGCGCGAGGTGCTGCAGGTGCCCGCCGATTACCGCATCGGCATCGTGCCGGCCTCCGACACCGGCGCCGTCGAGATGGCGATGTGGTCGCTGCTCGGGGCGCGCGGCGTCGACATGGTCTCCTGGGAGAGCTTCGGCGCCGGCTGGGTCACCGACGTCGTCAAGCAGCTCAAGCTGGCGGACGTCCGCACCTTCGAGGCCGGTTATGGCGAACTGCCGAACCTGAAGAAGGTCGACACCAAAAACCGCGACGTCGTCTTCACCTGGAACGGCACGACCTCCGGCGTGCGCGTGCCGGATGCCGGCTGGATCGCGGATGACCGCGAGGGGCTGACGATCTGCGACGCGACCTCGGCGGCGTTTGCCCAGAAGCTCGACTGGCCCAAGCTCGATGTCACCACCTTCTCCTGGCAAAAGGTGCTGGGCGGCGAGGCGGCCCATGGCATGATCATCCTCTCGCCGCGCGCGGTCGAGCGGCTCACGACCTACAAGCCGGCCTGGCCGCTGCCGAAGATCTTCCGCATGACCAGCGGAGGCAAGCTGATCGAGGGCATCTTCTCGGGCGAGACGATCAACACCCCCTCCATGCTCGCGGTCGAGGACTATCTCGATGCGCTGCACTGGGCCAAGAAGGTCGGCGGTCTCGACGGGCTGGTGAAGCGCGCCGACGGCAACCTGCGCGTCATCGCGAAATTCGTGCGCGAGAACGACTGGATCGACTTCCTCGCGGTGAAGCCGAAGACGCGCTCGAACACGAGCGTCTGCCTGACCTTCACCGACCCGGCGGTGACCGCGCTGCCGGCGGACGCGCAGGCGGCGTTTGCCAAGCAGGTCGTCTCGATCATCGAGAAGGCCGGCGCCGGCTACGATCTCGGCCATTACCGCGACGCCCCTCCCGGCCTGCGCATCTGGTGCGGCGCAACCGTCCAGTCGCGCGATCTCAAGGCGCTGCTGCCGTGGATCGCCTATGCCTTCGCCGAGGCGAAGGCGGGCCTGGGCAAGAAGGCGGCGTAGCCTCAACCTGCCCCCTCTCCCCTTGCGGGAGAGGGTTGGGGTGAGGGGTCGCGCGACGTTCATCGTCGCCGTCTCTCACCGCCGCCACCGTTCAAGCTCGCGCGACCCCTCATCCGGCCCTTCGGGCCACCTTCTCCCGCAAGGGGAGAAGGGGACGCGCGCGCCTTCCCCTGTCCCGCGCAGAGCGCCGACGCGCCGCGCCAGCCGAAAGCCATCCTCATGACAGCGCCCAAGGTTCTGATTTCCGACGCCCTCTCCCCCGCCGCCGTGCAGATCTTCAAGGATCGCGGCATCGACGTGACCTTCGATCCGGGTCTCGGCAAGGACAAGGACAAGCTCGCCGCCATCATCGGCGACTATGACGGCCTCGCCATCCGCTCGGCGACCAAAGCCACCGCCAAGCTGCTCGAGGCCGCGACCAAGCTGAAGGTGATCGGCCGCGCCGGCATCGGCGTCGACAATGTCGAGATTCCCGCCGCCACGGCGCGCGGCGTGATCGTGATGAACACGCCCTTCGGCAACTCGATCACCACCGCCGAGCATGCGATCGCGATGATGTTCGCGCTCGCCCGCCAGATCCCTGCTGCAGATCTCTCCACCCAGGCGGGAAAATGGGAGAAGAACCGCTTCATGGGCGTCGAGATCACCGGCAAGACGCTCGGGCTGATCGGCGCCGGCAATATCGGCTCGATCGTCGCCGACCGCGCGGTCGGCCTGAAGATGCGCGTCATCGCCTATGACCCTTATCTCAGCCCTGAGCGCGCCGTCGCGCTCGGCGTCGAGAAGGTCGAGCTCGAGGATCTGCTCAAGCGCGCCGACTTCATCACCCTGCATGTGCCGATGACGGAGAAGACCAAGAACATCCTCTCGGCCGAGGCGCTGGCGAAGACCAGGAAGGGCGTGCGCATCATCAACTGCGCCCGCGGCGGGCTCGTCGACGAGGCGGCGCTGGCCGAACTCCTCAAGTCCGGCCATGTCGCGGGCGCGGCCTTCGACGTGTTCTCGGTCGAGCCGGCGGAATCGAACCCGCTCTTCGGGCTCGACAACGTCGTCTGCACGCCCCATCTCGGCGCCGCGACCAATGAGGCGCAGGAGAATGTCGCCCTCCAGGTCGCCGAGCAGATGAGCGACTATCTGCTGAAAGGTGCCATCACCAACGCCGTGAACTTCCCCTCGATCACCGCGGAAGAGGCGCCGCGGGTGAAGCCCTTCGTCGATCTCGCCGAGAAGCTCGGCTCCTTCCTCGGCCAGCTCACCGAGGCCCCGGTCAAGGGCATCCGCATCGAATACGAGGGCGCGGTCGCCAGCCTGAACCTGAAGGCGATCTCGGCCGCCGCCATCACCGGCGTGCTCAGGCCCTTCCTGCCCGAGATCAACATGGTCAATTCCGCCATGGTGGCGAAGGAGAAGGGCATCGTCGTCGAGGAGCTGACCCGCGAGATCGCCGGCAATCTCGAAAGCGTCATCCGCATCGTCGTCGAGGCCGAGGACATGCCGCGCCACGCCTCGGGCACGGTGTTCCAGGACGGCAAGCCGCGCATCGTCGAGATCCGCGACATCGCCGTCGATGCCGAGTTCGCGCCGCACATGCTGTATGTCCGCAATGCCGACAAGCCGGGCTTCATCGGCCAGTTCGGCTCGCTGCTGGGCCAGGCCGGCGTCAATGTCGCGACCTTCGCGCTCGGCCGCGACAAGCCCGGTGGCGACGCGATCTGCTACGTTTCGGTCGACGAGCCGATCTCGGACGAGTTGCTCGACCAGATCCACGAGATCCCGATGGTCAAGCGCGCAAGGCGGCTGAAGTTCTGACGCCGGCCGACCGCGCTCCAGCCCCGCCTCGCCATGACCAGCCGCACCGCCACGCTGATCGGCTTCCTCGCCATCCTGCTCTGGTCGACGCTCGCCTTGTTCACGGCGATGAGCGGGCGGGTGCCGCCCTTCCAGCTCGTCGGCATGACCTTCGTGATCGGCGGGCTCTTGATCCTCGCCATCACGGCTGCACGCGGGCAGCTTTCGCGCATCCGCCCGACGCCGGCTTCATTCGCGCTCGGGCTCTACGGGCCCTTCGGCGACACGGCGCTCTACTATGCGGCGGTCAAGACGGCGCCGGCCGCCGAGGCCAACCTGATCCATTATCTCTGGCCGCTGCTGATCGTCCTGTTCGCAGCGCTCCTGCCGGGCGGGCGGCTGCGGCCGCGGCATCTGGTCGGGGCGCTGATCGGCCTGGGCGCCACGGCGCTGCTGGTCTCGGGCGGGCTCGGGTCCGGCCAGGGCCTGGCGCTCGGCCACATTCTGGCGGCGCTGGGCGCCTTCGTCTGGGCGAGCTATTCGGTGATCTCCCGCCGCTTCGCCGCGGTGCCCTCGGAGAGCCTGTGCATCACCATGCTCGGCTGCGCCATCCCCGCCTTCGCCTGCCATTTCGCCTTCGAGACCACGTTGTGGACGCTGACGGCGGTGGAATGGGCCGGCGTGTTCGGGCTGGGACTCGGCTCGATCGGGCTCGCCTTCGTGGTCTGGGACATCGGCATGAAGCAGGGCGACGTCGCGCTGCTCGGCGTCGCCTCCTATGCCGCGCCGGTGCTCTCGACGATCATCCTCGTGCTCGCGGGCTATGCCCAGCCGAGCTGGCTGCTGGCCGTGTCCTGCGTGCTGATCGTGGTCGGGGCGGTGGTGGCGAGCTACGCACCGCGTCATGGTCGGCCTTGAGCCGACCATCTCCTGCAGGAGATCCTCGGGTCTGCGCTCCGCTCCGCGCCCGAGGATGACGGTTAGTCGCCTCAGGCGACGAACCGTCAATTCCGCCTGAGCAGCCGCTCCAGATAATCCAGCTCTTCCATCGGCCGCGACGGGTCGCCGAGGCGGCGGCGGAGTTCCTCGAGGATGCGCCGCGCGCGCTGGGTCGCGCTTTCGTCGGCGCCGGGCACGCGGACACGGCCATCGGCCCAGTCGCGCTGGCGCTGCGGCCGGCCGAGCGGGTCCTCGCGGCCGCGCTGCTGCGCCGAGGGCCGGCCGGAAGGCTGGCCGTCCGGATCGCCGAAGGCGCCTTCGCCAGGCTCGCCGCCCTCGCCGGGCTCGCCCTGCATCTGCTGGGCGAGGTTCTGGGCGCCCTTGCGCAGGGCCTCAAGCGCCCGCCCCTGCGCGTCGAGCGCGCCTTCGCCCTGGCCCTGGCCGAGCTGTTCGCCGGCCTCGCCCATGGCACCCTCGGCTTCGCCGAGTTCGCCCTGCTGGGGCGCACCCATGCCGCGCATCCGGCGCTGCAGATCCTGGAGCCGGTCGCGCAATTGCTGCTGGCGCTGGGCCAGGCTCTGCCCGCCCTGGCCCTGCTGGCCTTGCGCGCCCTGCTGCCCTTCGCCCTCCTCGCCGTCCTCGCCCTGCTCGCCGGGCTGCTGGCCCGGTTGCTGGCCACGCTGGCCCTGCTGACGCTGGCCCTGCTGGCCGGGCCGCGCCTGCTGCTGGCCGGGACGCTGACCGCGCTGGGCCCGGTTCTGGCGCTGCTGCTCCTGCTGGAAGGTCTCGTCGCGCAGGTTCTGCTGGTCGCGCGTCATCCGGTCGAGATCGGAGAGCGCCTGGTTCATCTCGCGCTGGCGCGGGTCCTGCTGGCCCGGACGCGCCATCTGGAGATTGTTGAGCATCTGGTTGAGCTGCTCCATCAGGCGCTGCGCCTCGGCCATGTCGCCGCGGCGGGAGAGCTCCTCGATGCGGTTGAGCATGTTCTGCAGGTCGCGCGGCGTCACCGTCCGGAAGTTTTCCGGCAGCTGCGACATCTGGTTGGGATCGGCGTTCTGCTGCTGGCGCTGCATCTGCTCGGCGAGCTGGCGCATGAACTGGTCCATGGCGCGGCGCAGATCCTCGGTCAGCTTCCTGATCTCGTCCTCGGAGGCGCCGCGCTCCAGCGCCTGCTGCAGGTTTTCCTGCGCCGCCCGCATCGCCTTCTCGGCGTCGGACAGATCGCCGTCCTCGAGCTGAAGCGCGAGCGCCCACATCAGCTCGGCGACCTCGCGCAGCTGGTCGTCATTGCCGGCGCTGCGCAGCCGCTCGCCGATCATGCGCATGCCCAGATAGACGCCGGTTTCCTTCATGAAGAGCTCGGGCTCGATCAAGAGCGCATCCATGGCGAGCTGGACCTTGCCGCGCGTGTCGACGTCCATGACCAGCTTGCGGCGCTGCTCGACCAGCGCCTTGGGGAGCGGCTTGGCGAAGGTGCGCTGCGGCAGCACGACCTCGACCGCCTCGCTGCGGCCTTCCTGGCCGGCCTCGTCGCGCGCGACCAGCGTCATGCGGACTTTTGCGCCGGCCCAGGGATGGGCCGAGAAATCGACGGTGCTCTTCAACTCCTCCTCGCCGGAGGGGGAAGAGGGCACGCTGAGCGTCTGCTTGGGCGCCTCGACCAGCGAGCGGCCCGTGGAGGGCGGGCCGGCGCGCTCGACGGTCGCCTCGACCGAGGCGAGCCCGTAGTCGTCCTTGGCCTCGTAAGTGATCGAGAGCCCGCCCGGCTGCGCGCCGGTGACCGGCTTGGGCGGCTCGCGGAAGGCGATCTCGGGCGCCCGGTCGGGAATGGCGGTGATCGCGAGCGTGCCGCCCGGGGCGCCGGCGCCGGTGAGGCGCAGCGTGCCGTTGCCCGCGAGCGTGTAGCGCCGCTCGACGACGGCGGGCGCCTGGCCGGGGGCGGGCTTTGCCGCCGGGACTGCTGTCGCTTGCGCGTCCGCGACCTTGCCCTCGCCGGGCTTGGGTTCGGCCACGGACTCGAGCCGGCCGGTGACGGCCACGTCCATCGCCGATTTGCCGGCGATGCGGACGACGATGGTCGATTTCTCGGGCGCACTGATCTGCGGGCTGGCGAGCTTGGCGAAATCGATCAGCATCGGCGGCAGACGGGTATAGGCCGGCGGGTCGATCCAGGCGTCGATGCGGGTGGCGGGCGCCGGCAGCGACGGGCCGCGCCAGTCGAAGGCGGCACGCAGCCGCTGGTCGCTCTCCGGCCCGGCGACGAAGAAGGCGGTGACGGCGGCGAGAACGGGCAC
>NZ_JAUXYO010000307.1 GCF_030694325.1 Allobosea sp.
GGATCAGGTGTCCAGGTGTTGACCGAGGCGGCCGGCGAGGTCCTGGATGAACTGCCAGGCGACGCGGCCCGAGCGGCTGCCGCGCGTGGTCGCCCATTCGAGCGCATCGGCGCGCAGCGCGTCGGCTTCGATGCGCAGGCCGTAATGGCCGGCATAGCCCGAGACCATCTCGAGATATTCGTCCTGGCTGCATTTGTGGAAGCCGAGCCAGAGGCCGAACCGGTCCGAGAGCGAGACCTTCTCCTCGATCGCCTCGCCGGGATTGATCGCGGTCGAGCGCTCATTGTCCATCATGTCGCGCGGCATCAGATGGCGGCGGTTCGAGGTCGCGTAGAACACGACATTCCCCGGCCTGCCCTCGACGCCGCCGTCGAGCGCCGCCTTCAGCGACTTGTAAGAGGTGTCGTCGCCGTCGAAGGAGAGGTCGTCGCAGAAGACGATGCTGCGATGCGCATCCGGGCGCAGCAGGCCCATCAGCGAGGGAAGGCTCTCGATGTCCTCGCGGTGGATCTCGATCAGCTTGAGCGGCAACGCCTGGCCGGCGAGGCGCGTGTTGGTGTCGGCATGGACCGACTTGACCAGCGACGATTTGCCCATGCCGCGCGCACCCCAGAGCAGGACGTTGTTGGCCGGCAGGCGGCGGGCGAAGCGCTCGGTGTTTTCGGCCAGCGTGTCGCGCACGCGATCGACGCCGCGCAGCAGCGAGAGCGCGACGCGGTTGACGCGCGCCACGGGCGCCAGTTCCGCCCCGGCGGGGTGCCAGACGAAGGCGTCGGCGAGCGTCAGGTCGGCGGGCTTGCGGGCGGGCGGAGCGATGCGCTCCAGCGCGTCGGCGATGCGCAGCAGGGCAGCGAGCGTCGGGTCTTCGGCGGTCGGCGAGGAGGCGTTCATGGCGGGCCTTCGAGCGGGTCGGCACGGAGCCGTACCGGGCGGTACGGCGATCGCAACGGTTAACGACTTGTCGCCGGGAAGCGCAAGGCCATTGCGCGAACTGCGGCGAGCCCATAGGTGATGGGCGGCTTGTGCGAGCCAAGCGCGTCCGATTGATTTAACGGCGCCTCTGGCTATAGTCCGCGCGATTTTTTGAGGCCTGTGACCAATTCTGCCGCGCCCCGCGGCCGGGGGCGCCCGCGCCGCCGCGATGAAGGAGCCGTTTCGTGATCACCCCTGCTTTCGCTCAAGCCGCTGGTGGCGGTGGCTCCACCGACATGCTGATCTCGCTGGTGCCGTTCGTCCTGATCTTCGTGATCATGTGGTTCCTGATCATCCGCCCGCAGCAGAAGCGGGTGAAGACGCATCAGGAGATGGTCAAGAACGTCCGCCGCGGCGACACGGTCGTCACCTCGGGCGGCATCGTCGCCAAGGTGTCGAAGGTGATCGACGACGGCGAGATCGAGGCCGAGATCGCCGACGGCGTCCGCGTCCGCCTGGTCAA
>NZ_JAUXYO010000308.1 GCF_030694325.1 Allobosea sp.
TGATCAGGCTCGCCGTGGAGGCGCTGGCGGAAAGGGCCTCGCCACGCGCGCCTTCGACCAGCTTCTCGACCTGACCACGCAGGGTGGCGGCGGCGCTGTCGACCGTCTTCAGCGTCGTCGCGATCTCGGCCAGCGTCGTCAGGTCGCGCTCGCGCATCTCGACGATGCCGGAACGCCCCTCGCCCATCGCGATCACGGCCTCGACGACCTGGCCGCGGAACGGGTTGGAGGACGCGGCCTCGGCTGCCTGCAGTTCCATGCGGATGCGCATGGCGGTCGCCTTGAACCGCTCGCGGGCGATGTCGAGGCGCGCCTTGTCGGGGACCTGCGCCGTCTCGCGCAGCATGCCCATCAGCTCGTTGACCTGCGCCTCGAGCTTGCGGGCGAAGTCGAAGACCGGGAAGTCGCGGTCGTTGAGCGTCTTCATCGCGGCGTCGAGCTGTTCGCCCGACAGGCCCTTGATGCTCTCGATGCCCATGGTGACGTTGAAGCGGGCCTCGTCGGCCTCCGAGCCGACGACGCCGCTGAACACCCGCCCTGCTTTTCCGAGATTCTCAAGCAGACCATTCATGGCCGATGCATTGCGCATCCGGGCGCCGGTCAGGTCGTTGATTTCGTTGATGGTTCGCGAGAGCTCGTCGACCGCCTGCTGGGTCGCCTTCATGTCGAGCCCGCTGAGGCTCGCGATCCGGCGGATCAGGTCGAACTGGCGGGCCTCGATCCGGTCGAGTTCGTTGGTCAGGGCCGCGCGCTGCTGGACATTCTCGACATCCATGAAGCGCGGCGCCAGCGCCGTCGAGAGTGTCGCCGCCTGTGACAGCTCGAGCGCGAGTTCGACCATGGGCATCTTCCGACCGGCCATGTCCTGCACCGTCGCGTCGACGCGGCCGAATGACAGCCACGCGACGGTCGACGCCACGATCGTCAGCACGGTCATCAACCCGACGGCCGCATAGATCCGCGCGGCGATGCCGACGCGTGCCTTCTGTCGCTGGCGGGCTGGCTTCCTGGCCTTCGTCATCGGTCGCTCTCCGGTAGGCAACGCGACACTCTGGATGACGAAGCTGGCGCGGGGCCTGCGGCGGCCCGTCCCGGGCGCGCCGATGGAAAAACACTTCGACCGCCCCCCAAGGCGATGACCGGTGCCCCCGAACCGCTCCGCACCCAGAACTGTCGGTGGGCGGGATCCTGTTCATGCGGAGAATTGGCCAGCCGCGCTTAAAGAACGTTTAAACGTGGATTCTTTTGAATCACTTCTGCAAAAGCCGGATTCAGCTTCCGTTAGGACATGTATCCCGGATTTCTTGTTCTTGAAGGCAACATCAGCCCACGGTGATCACGCCTTTCATCTGGCAGTCGGTCCAGGCGGGATACCGCCCCGCAACGGCGAAGCCCCGCCAGGGGGCTGGCGGGGCCTTCGGATGTCGTATCGGGTGGCGGTATCCGCTCAGGCGGCCTCGGCCATCGCATGGGCCTTGTCGGAGCCATGGCCCTCGCGGAAGCGGAAGCGGGCGATGTGCTCGCTCAGCGCGCGGGTCTGCTCGTCGGTCAGCGCCAGCGCGGCATTGGTCTCCTCGACCAGGGCTGCGTTCTGATGCGCCATCGAGCCAATGCCGTCGATCTCGGTGTTGATCGCCGAGACGTCGCTGGCCTGGCTCTTGGCCGTCTGCGAGATGCCGTTCATCAGCCCGGTCAGGTCGTTCACCGAGGATACGATCGCCTCGAACATCTGGGCGGTTTCCTCGACCAGGCCGACGCCGACCTTGACGTCGCCATGGGCCGCCTCGACCAGCTTCTTGACGTCGTTGGAGGCATCTGCCGAGCGCTTGGCCAGGCTGCGGACCTCGGTGGCGACGACCGCGAAGCCACGCCCGCTGTCCCCGGCGCGGGCCGCCTCGACGGCCGCGTTCAGCGCCAGCAGATTGGTCTGGAAGGCGATCTCGTCGATCATCGCGATCACCTCGGAGATCTTGTCCGAGGAGGTGCGGATGCGCTGCATCGCCTCGAGCGCGGACGCCACGACCTTCTCGCCCTGCTGCGCCTGACTCTCGGCGCCCTCGGCCATGCCGGTGGCCTGGGCCGCCTCGCTCGCCGTCTTCTTCACCGTCCCGGCGAAGGCGCCGAGCTGGTTGGTCGCCATCGAAACGGCGTTGCTCTCCTCGCTGGTGCGCTCGGCGAGATCGGTGACGCCGTCGAGGATCTCGGTCGTGGCGCTGCGCACCGCCGCCACCGTCTCCGACAGCTTGGCGAGCGTGCTCTCGAACTCCTCGGCCAGCGCATTGGTGCCGTTCTTCAGCTCGGCGAAGGCGCCCTGATAAAGCCCCTCGATCCGGGCCGAGAGATGGCCCGCCGAGAGCTCGGCCAGCACGTCGCAGGTCTCGGACAGGCCGCCCTGCACCGTCTCCAGCAGTTCGTTGACCGAACCCGCCAGCGCGTTCAGCTCGGCATCGGTGAAGTTCGCCTCGACACGGCGGCTGAAATCGCCGGCAGCGGCGGCCGCCACGACCTCGCCGAAGGCAGCGCCCAGTTCCGCCATCATCGCGCGGCGCTGCTCCTGCGCCCGGGCGTCGTCCTCGACCTTGGCGCTCTCCGCCGCACGCAGCGCCACCGCATTGTCGCGGAACAGCAGCACGCTCTTCGAGATGTCGGAGATCTCGTCATTGCCGCGCGTGTCGACCACCGTCTCCAGAGCCCCATCCGCGATCGCCCGCGTCGCAGCCCAGAGCCGGTTCAGTCGACCGATGATCGCAGGACGCACATAGAGCAGGGCCAGCACGAGCGCGATCAGCAGCGAGCCGACGCCGATGGCACCCAGCCACATCTTGCTCCGCTCGATCAGATTCGCCGTCGAGGCGTTCGCGGCGACGGCGCCGGAGCGAGCCGATGTGACGAGCTTGTCGATTTCCGCGCGCATCGCGGCCGCAGCCTGATCGATGTCGAGGACGCGGGCGTTGATCGCCTCCTGCGTTTCGATGTCGCGCTGGCGCATCGCGACGACGCCGCGCGGCCCCTCGCCCAGCGCGATGACGGCATCGATCACGCGCGTGCGCGCCTCGTTGGGCTTGATCTTGTCGGCGGCGGCCATGTCCTTCTCGATCCGCAGCACGACGGCGTTGAGGCGATCGCGCGCGAGCCCCAGATGCGACTGGTCAGCGATCTGGCCGGCCTCGCGCAGGAGCCCGATCAACTCGTTGACCTGTGCCTCGAGCTTGCGGGCGAGATCGAAGGCCGGGAACTCGACGTCGTTGACGGCCTTCAGCGCTTCGTCGAGTTGCGCGCCCTCCAGGCCCTTCACGCTCTCGATGCCGAGCACGACGTTGAACTGGCGCTCGTCGGCCTCGCCGCCGACCACCTTGACGAAGTCTTCGCGCACCTTGTTGAGTTGTTCGACGGCGGCGGCCATCTGCGCGGCGTTGCGCAGCCGGGTTCCGGTCAGGTCGTTGATGTCGTTGATCCGCAGCGAGAGATCGTCGACCGCCTTCTGGATCGGCTTCATGTCGACGCCGCCGATCTTGCCGACGGCCCGGATCAGTTCGAACTGGCGGGCCTCGATCGCATCGAGCTCGGTGGTCAGACGGGCCCGCTGCTGCACCGTCTGCACATTCATGAAGCGCGGCGCCAGCGCGGTCGACTGGGTCCCGACCTGGGAGAGCTCGAGCACGAGTTCGACGGTGGGCATCTTGTCCTCGACCATCTCGCCGACCGTGGCGTGGATCCGGTCATAGGACAGCCAGGCCACCGCGGAGGCGACGATCGTCAGCGTGGTCAGTGCGCCGAGCGCAGCATAGATGCGCGCGGCGATGCCGATGCGCAGCGGCGCGCGCGGGCGCGCCGATGTCTTGGCCTTCGTCATGTGACTCTCCGAATAGCGACGCGGCAAATGCGGCTCAGGCGGACAGGGAGCCGACCGACTTGAAGGTGCCGTCCGATCCGATGACCGTCAGGTAGACGTCGTCGGAGCCGCGGTTGTCATTGGGGCCGAAGGCCATCTTGAAGCCGCCGAAATCATAGGAACCGTCGGTCAGCGCCGCCATGAAGGCCTTGCGGGTCGGCTCCTTGCCGGCTTTTTCGAGAGCCGCGATGACGGTGCGCCCGACGAGATAGCCTTCCAGCGAAACGAAGCCCGGCTTCTTGTCCTTGGCGTCGCTGGCGGCGAGCGCCGCTTGGTAGGCCTTGACCACGGGAATCGAGGTGTCGGTCGGCAGCGGCACGACCTGCGTGACGTAGACGCCCGCCCCCGCATCGCCGAGTTCGGCTGCCAGCGCGTCCGAGCCGACGAAGGAGATGTTCATGAACACCGGCGTGAATTTCACCTGCTTGCACAGCTTGATGAACTCGGCACAGGGCTTGTAGGGGCCGACCATCACCACGGCTTCGGGGCTGGCCTTGCGGATTTCGAGCAGGGCGGACCGGACCGCGACCGTGTTGCGCTCGAAAGTGCCTTCGGCGACGAGGCTCATCTTGCGCGCGTCCATCGCCTTCTTGACGCCGGCGAGGCCGGCCCGGCCGAACGCGTCGTCCTGATAGAAGATCGCGATCTTGGAGAAGCCCTTGTCCTTGACGAGGCGCTCGATCCAGACCTCGGTCTCCTGGAAGTAGGAGGCGCGCACATTGACGACATGCGGCAGATAGGGATCGCGCAGGCCTTCAGCGCCGGTGAAGGCGCCGATGAAGGGCAGGCCGGCCTCCTTCGCGATCGGGTGGGCCGCCATCGCCGTCGGCGTGCCGACAGGACCGACCAGCGCGAAGACGTCCTTGGCGATCAGCGCCTTGGTGGCGTCGATCGATTTGCCGGGCTCGTAACCGTCGTCCTGGGTCAGAAGTTCGATCTTTCGACCCCCGACGCCGCCCTTGGCGTTGGCCTCGGCGAAGGCGGCGGTCAGGCCGTCGCGCATGCCCAGGCCCAGCGCGCTGGCGGGCCCTTCGAACACGGCCGCCTGGCCGAGCACGATCTTGTCGACCGTCACACCGGTTTCGGCGAAGGCGCGGCCTGGCAGGAGCGAGGCGGCGGAGGCGCAGGCAAGGCCAGTCAGGACATCACGACGATGGATCATGAAAGGATTCCCCCAGATACTGTTCTTTCGTGTCAGTCGGGTTAGGCCAGCAGACCGAAAGAATGCGGGGAAGGCGACTAACGAAGGGTTAAGTGCCTGGATTCTTCTGAATCAGTCGCGATTTCGGAGGTTCAGCGCTCGTTAGCATTTTGCCAATCGCCGCCACGGCGAGTTCCATAGCGGGCCTCCGTTGCGGCCGGCCTGCATCGCGACCCTGAGACCTTCAGGCCGGCATCGGAGCGGCGGCCTTGACGTTGCGACGCAATCTCGGCGATGCGGACGCAGCCGCAACGCCCCGGCCCCGTCGAGTGCCCAACGGGACCCGGCCGATGCGCAGGGCATGAGGCGGACCTCGGAGCGAGCCTGCGATGCCCGTTCGCTCTGGACGAGCCGGCCGCGCACCCTAGGCGGATCGGGACGGGTCGGGAACTGGGCGCGGCCGCCCCTCCTCGTCGATGGCGACGAAGGTGAAGGTCGCGTCGGTCACTTTCTCGTGGATCATGGTGCGGAAGCGCCGGGCCCAGGCCTCGACATGGATCTTCATCGAGGTCCGGCCGACGGACTCGACCTCGGTATAGACGCTGAGCACGTCGCCGACCTTCACCGGACGGATGAAGGTCATCGCATCGACCGCGATCGTGACGACGCGTCCCTGCGCCCGGTCGACGCCGGCGATGCCGCCGGCCGCGTCCATGCGCGACATCACCCAGCCGCCGAAGATGTCGCCATTCGCATTGGTGTCGGCCGGCATCGCATTGATGCGCACCGTCAGGTTGCCGCGCGGCGCCTCGTCCTGCGCCACGCCCGCTTCTTTCGTCATGCGCTCATCCCCGCTCGAATCCCCGGCCATTGGAGCACGCGCCACCGCGCCTGCGCCAGATGGATCGGAGCGTGGACGGGGCGCCGACTTCAGGCCGCGCCGAGTTCCTTGCGCACCAGTGCCGCCCCGGCCGACAGCGCGGCGAGCTTGCCGTAGGCGACCTCGGCGGTCATCGGTGCCATGCCGCAATTGGTGCAGGGGAAGAGCTTCTCGGGCGCCACGAAGGCGAGCGCGGCGCGGATCGTGGCCGCGACCTCCTCGGGCGTCTCGATCGCGTTCGAGGCGACGTCGATGGCGCCCGCCAGCACGTCCTTGCCGTCGAGCAGCCTGATCAGGTCGAGCGGCACCTTGGAGTTGCGGCACTCCAGCGAGACTTGCTGGATCGAACTCTTCGCGATCGCCGGGAAGGTCTGCTCGTAATGGCGCCACTCCTCGCCGAGCGTCGCCTTCCAGTCGATATTGGCCTTGATGCCGTAGCCGTAGCAGATGTGGACGGCGGTGGTCGCGGTCAGACCCTGGGCGGCGCGCTCGAGGCAGGCGATGCCCCAGTCCGGCACCTCCTTCATGTAGACGTTGAAAGCGGGCTCGTCGAACTGGATGACGTCGACGCCCAGCGCCTGCAGCTCATGCGCCTCCTCGTTCAGCACGGCGGCAAACGCCATGGCGAGATCCTCGCGGCGGCCGTAATGCTCGTCGGCAATGGTGTCGACGATCGTCATCGGCCCCGGCAGCGTGAACTTCAGCTTGCGCGTGGTGTGGGCGCGGGCAGCCTGAGCCTCCATGCTGTGCACCGGCCCCTTGCGGCGGATCGCGCCGGTGACCGTCGGCACCTCCGCCTCATAGCGGTTGTTGCGGATCCCCATGATCGTCTTCTTGTCGAAGTCGATGCCGTCGAGATTGGCCAGGAAGCCATGGACGAAATGCACCCGCGCCTGCTCGCCATCGCCCACGATGTCGATACCGGCATCCTCCTGCAGCTTCACCGCCAGGATCGTCGCGTCGCGCCGGCCTTCCTGCAGCGCCACCCCTTCCAGCTTCCACGGCGCCCAGAGCCGCTCGGACTCGGCGAGCCAGGTCGGCTTGGGCAGGCTGCCGGCGATGGTGGTGCGAAGCATGGAGGTGTCCTTCGGAGGCTTTCGGTTGCGTCGACATCGGATGCATGAGGCTTCGACGTCAAGTCTGACGATGGGGTCTGCGACACCGCCGCCAGAATCACCGCACCCCAGGAAGAACGCCGTTCGCCGTCGCCCATTCTGACTGCATCGAAGCGATGATGCTCAGGCGGCGACGAGAGGCTCGAGCTCGGCATAGGTCTCCGCCTTGGCGACCTGTTCGCGCGTCAGATCATAGCTGTTCTGGAGATTGAGCCAGAACCCCGCCGAGGCGCCCAGCACGCGCTCCAGCCGGAGGGCCGTATCCGCCGTCATGCCGGTTTCCGCCCTCAGGAGCTTGGTGACGCGGGTCGGGGGGACCTTCATGGCACGTGCGAGGGCTCGCGCCGAGATGCCCATCGGCTCGAGAAACTCATGTTGCAGCATTTCTCCCGGATGAGTCGTGATGCGCGTCATCCTGCGCTCTCCCTCAATGATAGTCCGTGATCTCGATCGCGTGGGTCTGCGTCCCGTCCCATTTTTAGCAGATCCGGTATTGGTCGTTGATCCTGATGCTTCACTGGCCGACCCGATCTCCCTTCAGTGCTTCGAGCCGGTTGCCCGGCGGCACGCGGAGATCGTCCAGACCCGTGATGTTCATGACGCGGTCGAGCTTTCGCAACGCGATCGCCTCGAAGCCTCGCCAGCGCGGATGGCAAACTCCATCCTCGTAAAGCGCCAGTGTGTGCTTGTCGGCGATCCGCTTCATCCGCGGTGTTTCATATCATGAAACAGGAATGGCAAACAACATCTGTCCGGAACATGATCCGGGTTCAGACGGCCGCCGCCGACGCAGGCCCGATCGGCCGGCGCCGCGCCCGCATCATCAGCCAGCACACCACCGCGAGATTGACGAGGTTCCAGGCCAGCCCGTTCAGGAAGGCGGCGCGATAGGAGGCGAAGGCGTCGAAGATCGCGCCCGAGACATAGCCGCCGACCGCCATGCCCAGGATCGTCGAGGACATGACGAGGCCGATCCGCACGCCCGCCTCCCGGGCCGGCAGATATTCGCGGATGATGACGGCATACATCGGCACGATGCCGCCCTGGAACAGGCCGAAGATGCCCGTGACGATGAACAGCGAGGTCAGGCCGTCGAACCAGAGATAAAGGAACAGCGCGAGCCCCTGCATGAGCGAGCCGATCGCCAGTGTCGCCGTGCCGCCGATCCGGTCGGCCACGAAGCCCGAGCCGATGCGACTGATGATGCCTAAGCCCAGCATCAGCGAGAGCATCTCGGCGCCGCGCGCCACGCCATAGCCGAGATCGCTGCAATAGGCGACGATATGGACCTGCGGCATCGCCATGGCGACGCAGCAGGAAAAACCCGCGATCGCCAGCAGCCATTGCAGCTGGCTCGCCGACAGGCCGAGATCGCCGCGCGCGCTCGTGCTCGCCGCCTCCTGCGCCGCGATGGTCGCAGCCGATGGGCGGCGGCGGAAAAACGGCGCGAGCGGCAGCATGATCGCCATCACCGCGAGCCCGATGCCGATATGCGTCGCCCGCCAGCCATGGCTGGCGACGCCCCAGGTAATGACCTGCGGCCAGATCACCCCCGCCAGATAGCTGCCCGAGGCACCGAAGACGACGGCGAGCCCGCGATGCTTGCGGAACCAGTGCGAGAGATCCGCGATCAGCGGCGAAAAGCCGGCCCCGCCACCGACGCCGATCAGGAACAAATGGACAAGCGCGAACTGCCAGAGCGACTGCGCCATCCCGGCGAGGATGTAGCCACTGCCGAGCAGGAGCGCCCCGCCCACGATCGGCACGATGATGCCGTAGCGGTCGGCGATGCGGCCCATGGCGATGTTGCCGAAGCCGAAGCCCAGCATGACGCAGGTATAGGGAAGGGAGGCCCCGGCCCGTAGCGTGCCGAATTCGGTCTGCACCGACGGCAGCACCACGACGACGGACCAGGTGCCGACGCAGGCCGCCGTGCCGATCAGCAGCGAGATGGCCAGCCGAAGCCAAGCATAGGACGAATCGGGCGCGTAGCGGGCGTCGTCGGCGGACATGTTTCCTCGGCGCGCCGGCTCTCAGGCACGGCGTTCTGCACACGAGGAGTAGGCAGTCGCTCGCGCGGCGGCAAGCGCGCGCGAGGCGGACCCCATCGGCGTTCAGGGCGCAGCCGTGCCACGGTTGCGCCCTGAACGGGGTCTGTGAGGAGGAACCGCGCCCCGGCCTCAGGCGGCGCGGCGCTCGTGGCGGCCTTCATTGACCTCCTCGATGATCTTGGCGACGAAGGCCGGCAGATCGTCGGGCTTGCGCGAGGTGACGACGCCCTTGTCGGTCACGACCTCGCTATCTTCCCATTGCGCGCCGGCATTGATCATGTCCTGCTTGATCGTGTTGTAGGACGTCAGCCGGCGGCCCTTGGCGATGCCGGTGTCGATCAGCAGCCAGGGCGCATGGCAGACGGCCGCGACGACCTTGCCCTGCTCGAAGAAGCGCTTGATCAGCGTCAGCGCCTCGGGCGTGCCGCGCAGCGTGTCGGGGTTCATCTGCCCGCCGGGCAGGACGATGGCGTCATAGGCATCAGCGCTGACCTGATCGAGGGTCTTGTCGACCTTCACCGCACGGCCCCAGTCCTTCTGGTCCCAGCCGGTGATCTCGCCAGCCTGAGGCGCGACGATGTGCACGGTCGCGCCGGCTTCCTTGAGCTTGGCGTGTGGCACGTCAAGTTCCGACTGCTCAAAGCCATTGGTGGCGAGAATGAGGATGGTCTTGCCTGACAGGTCGCTCATGGGGCGCCCTCCGTGTTCGGGTTGAGGATGATGCCTCGACAACCCGCACGGGCCAGGTCCGTTCCTGCGGTCTTGCGTCGCTCCCTGGCGGGAGCGCTAGCGGAAGACGCTCTCGCCCGCCTGATCGACCAGCTGCTGGCCCTTGACCAGCGTGAAGTCGACAGCCTCGTCCTTGCCGGGGAAACGGTCGGCCCGCACGAAGCGGTGGCTCTTCAGCTCCCCCTCGATCGTCTTCTCGACGACGCCGCAGAGCTGCCACTGGCCGCCCTCCTGATAGGGCGTCGCATGGATGGTGAAGCCGTTGTGCTCGATGGTCTTGAGCGGGCCGGCCGGTACGGCCTCGGCCGCCTGACCGCCTCCGAAGAGCTTCTTGAGAAACGACATGGGCTGTCTCCTTGTCCGTCGGGCGCCGCGCCCCTTCTCCCAGATTGCGGCGTGATGGGGAACCCGTCGCAGCGCGGCTCGTTGTCAGTGAACAAACCAGGAATGGAGACGCCTCATGACCAGCCCCGCCGACGAACACGCGAGCACGCCCGGCGACAATCCCAAGCGCGCCCTCAACCCGCCGGACAACACGCAGAAGGATCCCGCCGACTGGGTGTCGGGCGACGACCCGATGACGGGCGCGCAGACCTCCTATCTCAAGACCCTGTCCGAGCAGGCGCGGCGGCCGGACGACTTCGCCGAGGATCTGAGCAAGGCCGAGGCGTCGAAAAGGATCGATGCGCTGAAGGCGGATCTCTCGGTCTGAGACGTCTCAGGCCAGATGCAGCACGACCTCGCGTCGATGCGGGCGGGCGCGGTGCTCGAACAGGTAGATCCCCTGCCAGGTGCCGAGCCAAAGCCGCCCGCCCATCACCGGGATCGACAGCGAGACCGGCGTCAGCGCCGCCTTGATATGGGCGGGCATGTCGTCGGGCCCTTCCGCCCGGTGGACGAGATAATCCATCGCCGGATCGTCAGCGGAGGGGACGAGCCGGCGGAAGAAGGCGTCGAGATCGACACGCACGTCGGGGTCGGCATTCTCCTGGATCAGCAGCGAGCAGGAGGTGTGGCGCACGAAGACCGTCAGCAGTCCGGTCTCGATTCCCGCCCCGGCGACGAAGTCGGCCGCCTCGCGCGTAAACTCGTAAAGCCTCGGACCGCGTGTCGCGATCGAGATCAGTGATTGCATGGCCATGGCGCTCAGCGCTCGGTGACGGCGAGCTTGGCGCCCAGCGCGACGAAGGCGGCCGCAAAGCCGCGCCGCAGCCAGGCCATCACCGAAGGCCGGCTCACCACCCTGTCGCGCATCGCTGCCGCGAACATCCCGTAGAGCGCGAAGACGACGAAGGTCATCGCCATGAACACGCCCGACAGTTCGAGCATGCGGGCGAGCGGCGCCGCTTCGCCGGCCGCGATGAACTGCGGCAGGAAGGCGACGAAGAAGATCGAGAGCTTGGGGTTGAGCACGTTGATCGCGACGCCGTCGCGCAGCACCCGCCAGGCCGAGCGCCGATCGGCTTTGGCCTCGACGCTGAGCGCGCCATGCTCCTGCAGCGTCTGCCAGGCCATGAAGAGCAGATAGGCGACGCCGGCATATTTCACGACCGCGAAGGCGAGCGCGCTCGCATGCAGCAGGGCCGCCAGCCCCAGCATCGCCGCCAGCAGATGCGGCACGATCCCGAGCGTGCAGGCAAACGCCGCGAGCAGGCTCGCGCGCGAGCCCCGGGTGAGCCCCGCCGCAATGGTGTAGATCGCGCCCGTCCCCGGCGAAGCGACGACGATCAGTGAGGTCAGCAGGAATTCAGGGGACATGGCCACAGGCCTCCGCGGAGCAGCGCCCAGCAAGCCGCAAGCCGCCGCCGGGATCAAGCCCGCCGCGCCGTCGATTGTCGCCTGGTCAAAAACTTAGGCATTGACCTAAGTATTGACCTGCGATTTGATCGCGTCATGTCCGCGACGTCCCCCACCCTCGACGACACCTTCCGTGCCCTCGCCGATCCGACCCGGCGCGCGGTGGTGCACGCCTTGGGGCGGGGCCCGGCCTCGGTCAGCGAACTCGCCCGGCCCTTCGAAATGGCGCTTCCGAGCTTTCTCCAGCACCTCAAGGTCCTCGAGGAAGCCGGGCTCGTCACCACGGCGAAATCCGGGCGCGTGCGCACCTGCTCCCTGCGCCGGGAGCCTCTCGCCTCAGCCGAAACCTGGCTGGAGGCACAGCGCGGCCTCTGGACGCAGCGCCTCGACCAGCTCGACGCCTTCGTCCTGCAACTGAAACACGACGAGGAACGCCCATGACGACCCTGCCCGCCGCCGCCTTCGACCCGGCGCTCGATCTCGAACTCAAACGCGAGGTCGCGGTGCCGCCGCATCTGGTCTGGCGCGCCTGGACCGAGCCGGCCCTGCTCACGCAATGGTTCACGCCCGCCCCCTGGCGCACCACGCATTGCGAGATCGACCTGCGCCCGGGCGGCAGGTTCCGCACCGTGATGGAGGGCCCCAATGGCGAGAAGCACGACAACACCGGCTGCTTTCTCTTTGTGGTCCCCGAGACGCTCCTGGTCTTCACCGACGCGCTCGGCCCCGGCTACCGTCCGCTGGGCTCCGGCTTCATGACCGCCTCGGTCGCCATCGAGCCGACCGCAACCGGAACGCTCTACACCGCCCGCGCCCTGCACAAGGACGAGGCCGGCCGCAAGCAACACGAGGAGATGGGCTTCCAGCAGGGCTGGGGCACGGCGCTCGACCAGCTGGTGACGCTGGTGAAGGGGATGTGAAGAGCACGCCGCTCACGAATAAAAAAAACCGGCCTCGCGGCCGGCTTTTTCGTCAGTTATCCAGGAAGCTCCTGAGCTTCCGGCTGCGGCTCGGATGCTTCAGCTTCCGCAGCGCCTTCGCCTCGATCTGGCGGATGCGCTCGCGGGTGACGCTGAACTGCTGGCCGACCTCCTCGAGCGTGTGGTCGGTGTTCATGCCGATGCCGAAGCGCATGCGCAGCACGCGTTCCTCGCGCGGGGTCAGCGAGGCGAGCACGCGCGTGGTGGTCTCGCGCAGGTTCGACTGGATCGCCGCGTCGATCGGCAGGATCGCGTTCTTGTCCTCGATGAAGTCGCCGAGATGGCTGTCCTCCTCGTCGCCGATCGGGGTTTCCAGCGAGATCGGCTCCTTGGCGATCTTGAGGACCTTGCGCACCTTCTCCAGCGGCATGGCCAGCTTCTCGGCCAGTTCCTCCGGGGTCGGCTCGCGACCGATCTCGTGCAGCATCTGGCGCGAGGTCCGCACGATCTTGTTGATCGTCTCGATCATGTGGACGGGGATGCGGATCGTGCGGGCCTGATCGGCGATCGAGCGGGTGATCGCCTGGCGGATCCACCAGGTCGCATAGGTCGAGAACTTATAGCCCCGGCGGTACTCGAACTTGTCGACCGCCTTCATCAGGCCGATATTGCCTTCCTGGATCAGGTCGAGGAACTGCAGGCCGCGATTGGTGTATTTCTTGGCGATCGAGATCACGAGGCGCAGATTGGCCTCGATCATCTCCTTCTTCGCCTGA
>NZ_JAUXYO010000313.1 GCF_030694325.1 Allobosea sp.
AGGATGACGTTGCGCTCGTGCAGGACCTTGTTGTGCTTGAGGTTGTGCAGCAGCGAGGCGGGCGCCGTCTCGGGGTCGCTGGTCAGGAACACGGCCATGCCCTTGACCCGATAGGGCGGGCTCTTGGAGAGCATGCCGACCAGCTCCAACAACGGCACATCGGTCTTGCGGGTCTTGTCGAAGAGGATCTTGGTGCCGCGCACCCAGGTCCACATCAGGATGATCAGCACGACCGCGAGCAGCACCGGGACATAGCCGCCGCTGAAGAGCTTCAGCATGTTGGCCGAGAAAAAGGCGACGTCGATGACGAGGAAGGGCGTCACCACCGCGAGCGTGGCGGCCAGCGACCAGCGCCAGCCTTTCCAGATGACGATGAAGGCCAGCAGCGAATCGACCACCATCGCGCCGAACACCGAGATGCCATAGGCGTGCGACAGGTTCGAGGAGGTCCGGAAGGTCCAGACCAGCAGCAGCACCACGACCAGCAGCATCAGGTTGATGCGCGGGATGTAGATCTGGCCGGAGGTGGTCTCCGAGGTGTGGCGGATCTCAAGGCGCGGCAGCAGGCCGAGCTGGATCGCCTGGCGCGTCAGCGAGAAGGCGCCGGTGATCACGGCCTGACTCGCGATGATCGTCGCGATCGTCGCCATCACCACCAGCGGCAGGATGAAGCCTTCAGGCGCGAGCTTGTAGAACGGATTGTCGATCGCGGTCGGGTCGGAGAGGATCAGCGCGCCCTGGCCGAGATAGTTGAGCCAGAGGGCGGGGAAGACCATCCAGATCCAGGCGCTGCGGATCGGCCCGCGGCCGAAATGGCCCATATCGGCATAAAGCGCCTCGGCGCCCGTGACCGCGAGGCAGACCGAGCCGAGCACGGCGAGCGAGACGCCGGGGTTGTTGATGAAGAAATGCAGGCCCCAATAGGGATTGATCGAGGCGAAGACGCCGACATCGTCGGCGATGTGATAGATGCCCAGACCCGCCAGAGTCAGAAACCAGACCATCATGATCGGGCCGAAGAAATTCGCGACCTTGGCGGTGCCGCGGCTCTGGACCAGGAACAACGCGATCAGGATGCCCGACGCGATCATCACCACATAGTCGTTCAGCGCCGGCGTCACGAGCTTGATGCCCTCGACGGCAGACAGCACCGAGATCGCCGGGGTGATGACGGCGTCGCCGTAGAACAGGGCGGCGCCCGCCATGCCGAGGAAGAGCACGACGCCGCCGCGCATGCGCCCGAGCGCGCGCTGCGCCAGGGCGACGAGGGTGAGCGTGCCGCCCTCGCCATTGTTGTCGGCGCTGAGCAGCAGGACGACGTATTTCAGCGTGACCACGATCACGAGCGACCACAGGATCAGCGACAGCACGCCGATGATGACCTCGCGCGGGATCGGGGCCGCCAGCACGATCTCGGAGGCGCCGCCATGGCCGCCGGAGGCCGCGCCGGTCGCGGCCAGGACGGTCTCGCGCAGCGCGTAGAGCGGGCTGGTGCCGATGTCGCCATAGACGACGCCTAGCGCGCCCAGCGCCAGCGCGGCATAGCTGCCATGGCTGTGCTTGGACGGGCCGTGCTGCCCGTTGTCCAGGCCGAAACGGGAATCCTCCCCCTGGGGGGATGGAGGATTCGTCTGGTCATGCCCCATCGGGGATCTCCGCGCGCGCTGCGCTGCAGCGAAAGGCCGGGGCCTCTAGCACGATGCCGTGATCACGCAAAGGTACTGTCATGCATTCGGCGCAGGGCCGCTCGTCTGCCGCTTCGTCATTCCGCGGCATCGACACGCTGGCCGTAGCGTTGCGTGACGTAATCCTCGACCATCGTCTTGAACTCGGCCGCGATGCCGGGGCCGCGCAGCGTCTTGACCTTCTTGCCGTCGACGAAGACGGGGGCGGTCGGCTCCTCGCCGGTGCCGGGCAGGGAGATGCCGATATCGGCGTGCTTCGATTCGCCCGGGCCGTTGACGATGCAGCCCATCACCGCGACGTTCAA
>NZ_JAUXYO010000314.1 GCF_030694325.1 Allobosea sp.
GATCAGCTTCTGGATAATCCGGACGTGCTTTGCCGGGACGCCCTCGGCGCTTCGACCCTTCCGAACCTTCACCGCAATCGGCTGGCCGTCAACGAGCTGCATCAGCCCGCGGCGCGTATCCACGAAGTAGCTGCCCTCGCGGATACGCGTCTCCGGCGAGAGCAAAATATTCGCGTCCGACGCTTCGCCGCGGTCGAGATCGACCACTTCCGGCTCGCCGTCATAGAGGTTCTCCGGGAGGAGACGGATGGCGGCGGTCAACGCGGCATCGAGCGCGACGTCGGCCTGGGGTAGACAGGTATAGGCTTCACCGAACGGGCCTGAGGTGGTGGCGTGCGTGCCGAGCACAAAGCCGGGGTGGCGCACGAACCAGCGATTGACGCGGATCGCGCCCTCGTCGGCTGTGGCGGCCCGCACCTCTTCGAGATCGAGCCATGCAGGGTCGTCCTTCGGCTCGCCCGGTTTCCGCTTCCGGAAGAACAGGATGTCGACTTGCGTCTCCGTGCCGGCATCTGCGCGGAAGCTGCCTGCCGGCAGGCGGATGGCGGCGATCAGATCGGCGGACCTGGCAATGTGATCGCGCGCTGACGCGTCCACCTTATCCATCGTGCCATGTGAGGTGACGAAGGCCGCCAGCCCGCCGGGCTTCAACAAATCGATCGAGCGCGCGATGAAGTAGTCGTGCAGCCGCAAGCCCAGCGAACGATAGGCGCGGTCGGAGCGGACGATGCGATCGGAAAACGGCGGGTTGCCGATGGCGAGGTCGAAGTTCGCAGGTAGCTCGGTTCGGGCAAAGTCGCCGGTGAGGATGCGAGCGCGCGGCTGCAGCAGCCGGGCGATGCGCGCCGTCGTCGGATCGAGTTCGACGCCGGTGACATGCGCGCAATCGCGAAACGCCTCGGGCATGAGCGCCGCGAACAGTCCAGTTCCAGTGCCCGGTTCGAGCACGCGGCCGCCGCGCCAGCCGAGCCGCTGTAGTCCGGCCCAAATCGCCCGGACGATGAACTCCGGCGTGAAATGAGCGTACTGCGTGCAGCGCGCCAACGAAGCGTAATCGGCATCGCTGACAGCGTCCTGCAGCGCGCCGCCGATCGTCTCCCAGCCCTTGCGAAACGCAGTCTCGCCTGGCCGCAAGAAGACGCCATTGGCGAGGTCGGATGCGCCGAAGCCGGTGAAGCGGATCAGCCTGCGCTGCTCGTCCAGCGTCGCCGGCCGCTGCTCAGCTTCGATTTGCGATGCGATCCGGATCGCAGCAATGCTGTCGTGGGCACGATCCTTCCAGCCTGTGGAGAGGCAGCGATCGCTGTCGATGACGAAATTGACGCCCCGACAAAGCGCGGAGGGCCGCGTCGCGGACGGAGTGATTTGCTGCGCTGGCGAAGGCGGCGTGGGCTCTGGGTCATCGTCGTCATTGGCTACGACGTCGCGGGCAAAGGCCGCCACGCCGAGGCTCAGGCCCGATGAGAGCGCGGTCTCATTGAAAAGGTCGATGGTGAAGGGATCAAGATTGAGGCGGTGATCTTGCGCCATCGCGAATTCTCCTGTGATCGGGGCGTGCGCCATCGCTCTCGCCAGATCAGGTCCGACGAGAGTTGCGATGGTCGCGAGACGTTGGGTGGGACGGCTGGTCAGCCCGGCGGATCAGCGCCGGACGAGAGCGAGCGACAGGCCGTTGTCGGTCATCGCGATGGTGAGATGCGTCGCGGTCGGCGCGGCGGCGATCAGCTTCCCGAGCATGATGGCATCGAGAAACTCGACGCCGTCATCGCCGCCAAAGTGCTGGCGCTTGTAGTACCAGTAGTCGGGATTGGTCTTGGGATCGCACTCCTGCGCGTAGACGACGAGCGGGCGCTGATCCTCGGCGAGCTTGCCGTTGGACATGATGTAGACGCCCTCATCACCGACCAGCCAGAGTCCGGTCCGCTCGTTCTGGCCGGGGGTAAGGCCATGCGGATTGCGAAAGCCGCCATTGAGGACGGCGTCGATCCGTCCGCGCGTGATGACGGCGCGGACATCCGTTACGGAAAAGCTGAACATCACCGGCGCCCATCACGCCGCGATCGCATCGGGCAGGTAGCGCAGATGCACGGGGAGCTTTTCGCTGATCTCCTGGTCCGTCAGGCTGTAGAGGAGCCTCAAAGTCTTTCCCTGCCGGCCGCCATAGACGGTAACAGTGCGCTTGCCCCGGTCGGGCGCGGTCCAGCCCTCGCCGGCATAGCCGCGATAGCCGTCATGGGTGCTCGACCAGATGTGCTCCAGACGCTCCTGTCGCGTCATCGCCCGCACCGGTCGGGTTTCGCGCTCGACGATCGCCTCGCGCATGCGCCTGCCGGAGTTGATATCGGCGAGATCGCAATAGGCGTGAAAGTACCGGGCCCGGCCGTCGATCCACAAGGTGAAGAAGACGCTCGTGACGGAACGGGTCAAAAACTCGCGCAGCGCGAACATATCGACCGCCAAGATGACTGGCGGCAGGGCCTCGAACATATAGTCGTGCGCCGCCTGGCCGATCTCGAACCATTCGCCGGCATAGAGCGAGCCGGCGTCACCCTGGCCGCGATCGGGCCGCTGCGCGTGGCGGTCGAACATGCGGAACATCTGCCGCCGGTCGGCGATACCCTGAAACACTTTTCGGATTGGGGAGAGGGTCATGGGCTGGCTCCTAGGGTCTCGTCAGACCGGAGCGCGGCTCATCCTCGCGACATCGCCATCATCTTCGGCTCTTCCTGACCCTCCCCCGCGGCCGCCTCCCCGTTCGGCCGGGTCAAGGGCCGGCGCAGCCGGGCGAAGCGTCACCCTTGATGCGGCCGGCGGGCATGCGGCAGATCTCTTCTCCCATTCCTCCTTTCCTGCTCCTCCCTCGCTTTCTCCTTCAATGCGTCGTTCCAGTCGTCGGCCGGCGGCGTCAGGCGAAACCAGTCGCAAGCCACCACTTCAGCGATCTCGCGCAGCCGGCCGGCAAACGCCTCGCCCTGGCTGTTGGCATCCGTCGCCGCGACGAGCTGGGCGCCGGGACGCGCGGCCAGCGTTCGCACCGCTGCATCTGTCGCCGGTGACCAGCCGCCGCCGGTGCTGAGGTAGAGGCTGCCATCCCGCAGCCCCTCGAGCGCTGCGAGACTCATCGCGTCGATCGCCGCCTCGGTGATGCAAAGCCTCAAGCCGTCGGGCGCGCCGAGCCGGAACAGCACTTTTGTCCCGCCAGTGGAAAACCCGCGCCACTGCGGACCGCGCTCTTCCCATCCGGTGACAATACCGCCGTCGTCGACATGGGCGGCCCATAAGCTGCCGCGCGGACCTTCCCGCAATCGGTCTTGCCGGACTGCGGCGCGCAGAACGGCTTCCGGGAGGAAACGTTCGTCACGGAGATAACACCAGGTGGCTGAGCCCGGCCGAGGCTTGTCACGGGTGCGCCAGCGCTCAGCCAAAGACGCGGCAGGCTGCCGCCCGCGGGCAGGCTGCCTCCAGCCGGGCTCGGCCGGTCGAAACCCGACCAGCTCGGCCGCGCGCACAAGCACTTCGGTGAAGGCGACGCCGTCCAGATGCTGGATCAGCGTGAAGACATCGCCCTTGGCGTCCGAAAGCGGATCGAACCAGCCTCGTCCGTCATGGATCACGATGATGATGTCGCTGCCGCGCCGATGCTTGACGGCGCGTCGCGTGCTCTCCTTCAGATCGATGGCGAAGCCGGCTTTCTCCAGCACCGCCGCACACAGCACGCGCCCCTTCAGTTCTTCGAGTTCTCGTTGCTCCATCATCTCTCCCGGCGCTTTACGTCCGGCCTTTCCTGCTGCGTCGTCCCTCCCGCATATCTCGCGGGTCCAAGCCCAACCGCCGCGAAGAGCGGCGCCTGCAAGGGCGCGGATCGACCGTCGACGTAAGATGAGATCGATCGTCCGCGGCGCAGCCTCCCTTGCGGGCGACTGCTCGCCAGCGGCACACGAGGTCAGCTCAATGAGGCGGCCGGCGATCATGAGGGTCGAACTCATGGATGACGCGGAGCTCGTCGGCAGCGTCGATCTCGTCGCTCGGCAGCACCCCGTAGGCGCCGTCGATCTGGAAGACCGTCACGGGGACCATCAGCGTGCGGGCGAGTGCGAAGGCGTGGCTCTGGGCAAGGACAAGATCGTTCGACATCGTGGGGCTCCATCGGGAGCGGGGCAATTCCCGCTCGATGGCTCCTCGAAGGGCCGGGACCGGTCGCGATCACCGCGAAGGCAAAGCCGAAGCGGCGGCACGCTCGCGTAGCCGACCCCGAAGCGGGTTGATCGTGGAAGATCCGGAACCGGACCAGGACGCCATCGCAGAAGAGCGGGATTGCGCTGCTCTCCGATTGCCCGGCCTTCATGGCAACGACGCAATTCGCCGAAAAACACCCTGCCGCCGCATGACGATTGCCTGGACCTTCGCGAGATTCATCTTCGCGCGCGGCGGGATCCGCGCCACCTCTGCCGCAACCTTGTCCGGTGCAGGAATTCGCCCGTCAGACCATCGGCCCGCGTGCGGGCTGCCCGTCGCTGCGCAGCGTAGTAGGCGCCAAATTCGTCGACCTGTGCGAGTTCATGGGCATCGGCTTGCCATCGTCCGCCGGATAGCGCCCCGCCGCTCCACCCCGCGTCAGGGATGGACGCCCGCATGGGTGAAGACCCGCAGGGGCTTCAGCTTCGCCGACAGCCCGGCCCGCAGGGAGACGCCTTCTTAGCCCTTCAACTCAGCAGGATAGCTGTCCCGGCCTACTTTGAAAAAGATCGCTGTTGTCAACGTTCGTTTGACATCAAGTCAAATCCAAAAAATCGGCGCTCGCACTCACTTTGAATTCATGGCATATTGTCAAACATGAATGGACAAGGCGCGTCGAAGCTGAAGCAACTTCTTCAGGCCATCCCGCCTGGTTTTCTGGTGGATATGGCATGGATGACGCGCCACGCCATCTCGCGACAATCGGTTTCGGCCTATGTGAAGCAGGGCTGGCTGGAGCGGGTGAGACAAGGCCTCTACCGCCGCCCCTTTACCACCGGCGCAAGTCGAGAAGCCGCCACGGGATGGAAAATCCCATTGCTCTCCGCGCAATGGATCATGGGACATCGCTTCCATGTCGGAGGGACAAGCGCCCTCGGCCTTCACGGTCATTCGCACTATCTGCAGTTGGGCGGCGACGCAGCGATTTACCTCTACGGCTCGGACATACCGACATGGCTGGTCGAGCTGCAAACCGATGCACGGTTCGTCCGGCGAAACGATGCGCTGTTCGGTGAGCACCCGACCGGTGTTGAAGATAGCGAATTCAGCCTGTCCGACGGCCCGGATGCGGAGTTCACCCTCAGCCCCTGGCGTTGGCCGATACGGATGTCGTCGGCGGAGCGCGCGATCCTCGAGGCGCTTGATGAGCTGCCAAACAAAGAGAGCTTTCACACCCTCGGTATGACATTTGAGAGCCTGGTCAATCTGCGCCCGAAATTGCTGACGACGCTGCTCGTCCAATGCCAGAGCGTGAAGGTCAAACGCCTGTTCTTCGTCTATGCCGACAAACACGCTCACGCCTGGCGCAAGCATATAGACATGTCGCGAATCGACATGGGCCGAGGCGATCGCGCTCTCGCCGCGAACGGGCGGCTGCACCCAACCTATCGGATCACTGTACCGGCCGACCTGTTGCCGCAGGAGGCTGCCCATGGCGCGTGAGCAATATATGCGGCAGGTCGATCTCCTGGTCCGGACACTGCCCTTCATAGCGCGCCAGGACGTGTTCGCGCTTAAGGGCGGCACCGCCATCAATCTCTTCTATCGCGACATGCCTCGCCTCTCGGTCGACATCGACCTCACCTATCTCCCGGCCGAGGATCGTGACGCGACACTTGCCGGTATCGACGCGGCGCTTGATCGCATCCGCGAGGACCTTCTGCGAAACCTCCGGGGCGTGACGGTCCAGCGCATCGCCGGCGGCGGCAACAATGACACACGCGTGCTGGTCCGCCAGGGAAGCACCGAGGTCAAGATCGAGACTTCGCCAGTCGCGCGCGGGACGGTGCATCCTCCAGAACTGCGGCCGGTCACCGACGTGGTCGCCGACACATTCGGCTTCGCCGAGATGCAGGTCGTCGCCTTCGAGGATCTGTTCGGCGGCAAGCTCCATGCGGCTGTCGATCGCCAGCATCCGCGCGATCTGTTCGATGTGAAGCTTCTTTATGAGAACGAGGGCCTGACCGACGCGCTGTTTCGGACCTTCCTGATCTATGTTGCAAGTTCTGGCCGGCCGCCGCACGAGCTTATCAAGCCGTCTCTTTCCGAGATCGACGACGCCTTTGCCAAGGAGTTCGAGGGTATGACGGTCAGGCCTGTGAGCCTGAGTGAGTTGAAGGACGCGCGCACGCGGCTGACCAAAGACCTGCTCGAACGGCTCGATGACAGGGCGATGCGGTTCCTGCTTTCGCTGCATGATGCTGAACCTGACTTCGAGGTGATCGGACTGCCCCAGGCCGCGAATTTGCCGGCGGTTCGCTGGAAGCTGCTCAACCTAACGAAGTTGAAAGAGCAGAACCCCGGGAAGCACGCCGAGCAACGCCAATCGATTGCGGGAATTTTGTCATAGGAACCCGATCTGGCGATGGCTGAGATTTTGAGAGCAAGTGGTCGCTATTGCATGCAGCTCGACGCGAGCCTCGGTGGCCTTCTCGGTGCCGTATGAAAGAGCCACGCGAAAAGCTCTCTTTGTGACGTGTGCTATAGCGAACCAGCGGCAAGCTCGTGAACGGTGGCGCCAGGACAGACCCGCCGCGCGATCCCGCATAGATGCGGGTGATGGGTCAGGTAGATCACCTGCCCGACCTGCGCCATTTCACCGAAGAGCCGAAACGCCTCCTCGGCCCGGAAATCATCAAACGTCTCCATGATGTCATCGGCGATGAACGGCACTGGTTGTCGAGAGGCGACAAATTCATAGTAGCCGGCGACGCGCAGCGCGAGATAGAGCTGGAAGCGCGTGCCCTTCGACAGCTCCGCAGCCTCTTTCGAGCCTCCACCAGCCGCCAGCGCAATCAGGATCTCGCCGTCCTTCTCCGGCTGGGCGGCTAGCCCGGCATAGGCGCCACGGCTGATCGTCGCGAAGGCCTGCGAGGCGCGCGCCATCATCGAACTGCGATGCCGGTCGCGATAGGCGCGCAGCGCCTGTTCCGCCGCGGCGGCGCCAAGCTTCAGCTTGAGATAGCGCAGCGCGCGATCCTCGATGTTGAGCAGCAGCGTGCGCTTCTCCTCCTCGATCCTCGCCACGGCGCCATCACCGCCCACGGCCTCGACCCGATCGACTGCCTTGCTGTGGACGGAGAACGCGTCTCGACCGCGCTGATCCTGATCATCGAAGCGAGCCTTCAGCTCGACAAGCTCAGCCTCCAGGGCAGTGTGATCGGCACGATCGAGGACGGCTTCCGCCTCGTCTATCGCGGGCAGCCGAAGTGCTGCGAGGATGTCACGCTCGGCAGCTTCGGCCAGCGCAATCAATTCCGCCCTCTTTTCGATAGCTGACAGCTTGCTAGAAACCTCCGCCAATGTCGCGACGCTGAAGACCGCGGTCATCTCCATCTTGCGGCGATCGTGAACCGCCAAGGTCTCGGAGAGCATGCGTTGCCGGCTCCGGGCGGCCTCCAGGTTTTGGGCGGCGGTCGCCCGCCGCGTGCGTTCGGCATGGGCTTCCTGAATCTGAGCACTGACCGCCTGCGCCAGATCCAGAATATCGCCCGACGGCGCAACGATCGCCATCTCGCTGGCGAGCGCTTCGGTCTCATCGCGGAAGGCGGTCAGATCCTTCTTCATCTTGCCGATCCGGTCGACGAGGCCTGCCTTCTTCTCCAGCACGGGGCCGAGTTCGGTGATGGCTGCGAGGATTTCGCGAACTGTGGCAAGCGTCGGCACTATGCCGGACTCTCCTAGCCAACAGGCCGAGCAAGCCTTGATCCACGAGGTGTTCCAGTCCCGGTCGACCTCCGTAGCCTTTTCGACCTCGCGTTCGCGGCTCGCCAACTCGCGCTGCCGCTCCTCCACGCTGACCCGCAATGCCTTCAGCTCGATCTCCCGGTCGATCGCCCCCTGCCCTGCCGCCAGCAGCGCCTCGAAGCCGGCATCCATGCCGTGCGGCAGACCAGCCGTGTTGAGCGCCGCCGCCAACCGATCCCGCACGGCCATGGCGTCGGCTTCTGCCTCGCGGAGATCGCCCTCCGCCGCACGGACAAGCGCCCTCGCCTCCAAAGCCTTGTCTCGACGGCCGAGCCAAGCTTCGAATTGAGGCAACGACATGCTGTTAGACAGCGCCGGGCAGGTCGCAGCTACGGCTGCCGCGATCTCGCGCTGGAGGCCCTGCAGAGCCGTTGTCGCGACATCCCGAAGTTCGAGGGAGCGATCGCACTCAGCCTTCGCAATGGCCAGCGCCTGGCTTGCTTGGTGGAGTTTTGCGACATCCGCCATATGACCGAGCCGTCCACTCGTGACGATGTCATCGCGCCGGAGCGCCGCCTCGAAGCCATCGGCAGAAGTGGTGTCGAGCTTGCCCCGATGCTCGGCCCAGGCCCGCTCCCGCGTTGCGCGGATGCTCGCGGCTTCCTGATCAGAGACGAGACCTGAGATCCCACTGAGCGCGTTCAGCTCGGCCGTCAGGCGGATCTGCTCCGTCGCCAGGCGCTCGACCTCGCCAGCATGCTGATCGATCCGCTTCTGTGTCTGAGCGATCGCCAGCGTCCAACGCTGAATCTCCGCCGCAGTGGGAGCAGGCAGGTCGACGCGCTCGTCGATGTCACCGTTCCAGGGCCGCAGTTCGCGCAGGCGCTCCGCCAACGTTACGCGGGCGGCATCACGAGCCCGTTCGGCCAGCCGGCGGCGCGCCGCATGGTCGTCCGCCCGCGCAGCCGCAACGGTTGCTGCGAGCGATGACATCCGTGTCTCTCGCCCCTGCCCCGTCTCTGGAGCGCCGCCGGCCTCACCTAGCCTGGCCTGCGCCTCGTCCAATCGCCGGCGAGCCTCGGACAACTCGTCGACAGCCGATTTCAGCGCTGCCTCGATGCCAGAGCGTGTCTCGATCAGCGCGCGAAGAGCACCGACGACCGAGGCACCCAAAACAAGGCGATGGGGATCTGTCTCTCCGGTCCGCTCGATGCGACTCAGGATCGTGGAGATCGCGAATTCGGCCTCGCGCAATTGCAGGCGGCGTTCAGGGAGGTCCTTCTCGGCCGTGACATGGCGGGCGCGCAGATCGGCGAGCCGCTCGACCTTGTCGGCCAGCCGCAGCACCGTCTCGTCCACCACGATCGCATCCAGTTGCCCTGACAGCTCCGCAATTTCCTCTGTGAGACCTTGCGCGCGAATGCCGAGCTCGATCTCGTCCTTCTGCAACTGCGGCAGCTCCTCGGCCCAACCGCGCGGAGCGTCGGGAAGGTCGGCCAACGGCGCGATGCGCTGGCGGAGACCGCGCAAATCCGTCAGGCGCGGCAAGGCGTTCAGATGGCGCTGGATCTCGTCCATGCGCGCCTGGATCTTCCCGCGGCTGACGATCGCCTCTTCGTACTGGACGGCTGCCCGATCGCGGGCCTCGATGAGCTGGGCATAGTCCGACGCCAGGGTGTCGACACGCTCCCGCTCCGCCTTGAGCTCGCCGAGACGGGCCTTGAGGTCCGCCAGCTCGCCGCTGCGGGCGCGGTATTTGTAGAAGCCCTCGGCCTCGGTCTTGAGATCGACGAGGCCTTTGCCGAGATCGGCCAGACCCGCGCTTGCGGAAAACAGGAGCTGGCCGAGATCGCCCTTGCTCGACAGGATGCTCTCGCCGCCTGCCTCCAGCGTCGCATCGTCGAGCGAGAACATGATGCGATAGGAGTCACGGTCGATGCCGCCGAGTTCTCCCAGCAGAACGCCCTCGGCAATCGGCTGGTCGCGCGCATCGAGCAGGCTGTTCTGTGGCCGCTTGATCCGGACCAGCTCCTGGGGACCGCCTGCCAGCTCCATGGTCCCGCCGACGCGCATCGTCGGATAGGGGTGAATGAAGTTGAAGCGGCTGCGCGTCTCGATCCCGAAGAGGAGATCGAGAAAGCCGGCCAGAGCCGTCGATTTGCCGGCCTCGTTGGGACCGTAGACGATATGCAGGTCGGGCTGGCCTTCCACCCGCTCGCCAAACTCGATGCGATGATCGGTGAACTTGCCGTAGCGTGTGAGATCAAGGCACTTCAGGCGCATCAGGAAACGCCGCCTTCCGCACCGGCGTGAAGCCGGGCGAGCACGTCCTCGGAGCCATCCCTCGCTAGCGACGCGATCGTGGCCTTGAACGCCTGCTCGTCTGAGCCGAGCAGGCTGCGGCATTCCTGCGGAAGCTGTGTCCTCAGCTCCTCGGCAATGGCCATGACCTCAGCCTGGTAGGCATCGGAGTCGATGACCTCCTCGTCGATCAGACGGCGCAGTTCGGTGAGCGGATCGGCCGAAGCGCCGGCCACAGCACCGGGCGCCCGGCAATCGACCTCGAGCTTCTCGACCCAGCAGCTCCCGATGACGGATGCCCGATCGTCGGCCTCCGTCTTGAGGAGATCAAGGTCGCGCCGGATGCGCCAGGCCAACGGCGTCGCCCCAGTCACCCGCAAACGAGCGACGAGATGTTCCGAGGCGACATCACCGCGCGCCTGCTCCAGCGCTCGTGCCAGCGCCGCGACGAGATCGCGCCAATCGTCGATCCCCGTCGCATCAACGGCCACCCTCTCGAACTGCGCGATGCTGGTGACGCGCTCATTGATCCGGATCGAGCGATCGTCTCCGATCGTGACCAGGGTCACGGATTTGGCGCCGGCTTCGTTGATATCGCGGCCCTGCGGCATGCCGGGCATCACGATCGCGCAGCCGCCCTCGACTACCGAGCGTTTGTGGACATGGCCGAGCGCCCAGTAGCGAAAGCCGGTGCCCTGAAGATCAGCCTGGCTGCATGGCGCATAGAGATCATGTCCGGGAGCGCCGGCGAGACTGGTGTGCATCAGGCCGATATTCACGGCGCCCTCGACCGGTGGCCTGTACTTGCCGAGCAGGCTTTCGGGTGCATGGGGCTGCGCGAAGCTGAGACCATGGATCGCGACAGGAAACTGGCCACCGTCCCGCTCGATCGCAATCGCCTCGGCGCGGCCGCCGAACAGCTTCACGGAATCCGGCAGGGTCAGCTCCTTGGTGATCCGCGACAGCGCGTCATGATTGCCGCGGATGATGAAGACGCGGACACTCGCCTCGTGCAGCCTGCGCAGCTGCTCGGCCAGGAACCGCGCCGTCTTCATCGAGGTCTGGTCGCCATCATAAAGATCGCCAGCCAGCAGCAGCGCGTCGACCTGCTCGTCGAGACACAGGTCGACGACGCGCACGAAGGCGCGCCGGGTGGCGTTTCCGATGAGATCAGCGAGATCCGGATCGCGCAGCGCGAGCGAGCGCAGCGGGGAATCCAGATGAATGTCCGCCGCATGGACGAAGCGATATGTCACAATGTGGTCCTGTGGTCCTGCGGTGCGAGCCGGCCGCAGTTCTACCCGCCACCGGAAATGCCGCCAACCAATTGCAGGCTAGCTCTAGGTCCCATTCAGTCGTGGATCGGCATCAGCGCCGGCAGTTTTCGCCCATTGGACCAAACTGGCTTCGATTTGGCCTTCGAACTCTCCATTCGGGTCGAAATCCGCCGGGTCGAGGCTTACCCCGTCATACAGCGATTGCATTAGCTCCCTGACACGTATGATCAGCACGGGGTCCTGCAAAACCCGGTCGAATGCAGCAAATGGCTTATCTTTACCGAGTTCCTCTCCGCTAAGGAATCGCTCGAAATCTGGAACGCTCCAGCGATGCCGAACCGTCAATCCTCCCTGTCGGCATGCTAAGATCTCACCTCTGATAGAGGTATTTACACTCCACATGCCATTTTTCTTTTTATCAGAGCGCCTCGGCCAATCGACATCATGCACTATGCCGAAATTCGACTTGAAGTGGCGAAGCATTTTGATCAAGGGGACCAAAATCGCTTTCCCTCGAGCGCGGATAATACTGACTTTTCCAGCCAATTCGTGGGCATTCTTGATCACAGCCGCAATAAAGGCGGCGTGCTCCGTATCGCCCTCAACGAGGATCGGGTAGCTGCCGAAGAATATCTCGGAGAAGCCAACATCCATGAGTTGAAGAGCCTGGAGCGCGGACTTTTCCCCAGGTGAAAATTGCGCCTCGTCCGAGATATAGAGCCGGGGTGAGACAATCCGTCCATCGGTGGACCGTTCCATCCTTGCTATCGTTGTATGATCTTCAAGCGGATTGATGAAATAGGGCGAGTGGGTGGTTAATAACACCTGCCAATCGGGCTGCCTCGCCAATGCATACAAATGCGCCTGCGCCGCACGGGCGGCCATTGGATGAAGTGCATTCTCAGGTTCATCGATAAGCAAAATATAACCCGGCAACGCCGGATCGTCAGCATCCTCGGGCAGGGCGCCGTTTTCCTTGAGAGCCGCTATTTGCTGACCGAGCAAGACGACTTTTTCTTGGTTTCTGTTCTTCGCCTTTTCTTCCTTGGTAAGCGCTGCATTGAGGGCTTTGAGCGCGCCATCGCGCCGCTCTGTCTCGCGGCTAAGCTCGTTGTGAACCTGGAGCATGGCCCAGAACAATGCTCTCCGTGCACCTGTGCCTTGCTGAGCAACGCGGGATTGACCCCCGGCCTCTTCGATACGGATGCCCGAACCCTGTTTCAGCAACGCGTCGAGTTTAAGCTCAGGCGATAGCATCTCGACATGAAGCTTGACGCCGAGTCCGGGGAATACGTTCTGGAACCCAGTTCGGACTTGATCTGAGATAGCAGACAGACGGTCTCTGTGCGGGTCCAGGAGCTTATTAACGGTCTCCGCAAGTTGATATTTTGATTTTGAGAGATCCGAATCCGAGTCTGCCTCAAGTATCTTCAGGGACGTCACGAAGGGGCTCAAAGCGAGGGTCAAAAGCACGTCCTCGGTCGTCAAGGCGTCATCAAGCGATTTAATCCGCATCGGTTTGGGCAATCGAGAAGTGAATACATTGTCGGCACCGCCGGCCTTCCCTTCCTCAGCCCAGTCACCCGCTTCTGGATCCCAAGTTTGGCGTACCGCTTTGGAGCTTCCTGGTGCCCACTGCCACCGGCTACGAACGATCAGCTTATCACCGGAGGCGCGCTTCCATTTTGCGTCAACGTTTCCCATCCCCTCGGGAATATGAACATCGAGTGTAATCTCCGAGGGCTCGTCTGCCGGCGCCCAACTGCAACGGTCCAGTGTTTGATTGAACGAATTAGGACTTACGGCCAGCTCATAGGCTCGCAATATTGTCGTTTTGCCTGAGTTGTTGGGGCCTACAAGGCAAAGGACATCGTCAAGCCGCACCCCTACATGTTCTGAGCCAATGCACCCTACATTCTTTACCGAAATTTCGAGCAGTTTAGAGCGCATCCGACATCTCCCCCGTTACAACACTAAGAAGAAACAGCCTAAGGGACAAGCGAATATGGCGCGGCGATTGGCGCTACCGTCTACGATATGGTCATCATCAGACTGCCCGCGCATCCTCCGGGGTTTCAATTTCGCATCGCATCGACTTCGCAATGCGTCCCAAGCTGCGGGGCAAAACTGTCGTAGGCGACAGCTTGGCTAGCCTCGCGCTCGGGATGCCGTCCGTGATGGTTGAACTGTGAAGCGGAGAGCATGTTCAAACGAGCGCATGAATTGCACACGCCGGACCCCTACTTTTCCGGGGTGGCCGGTTTCGTTGGCAGCGGCCTTGAACGGCTGCATGATGACATGAGCAGGATGGAACTACCCGACGGGGTCCCGGACGCAGTCCGCCGATGCCATGACGCCCTGCGTCACACCTATATCTACTCGTACTATTCCTACGACCTGTTGACCGTTGCCGCGGCCCAGACCTTTCCGTGCCTCGAGTTGGCGCTGCGGGAGCGCCTGGGTTCTCAGTTTGTCGGCAGGGTCGATAGGAAGGGAAAGGTGAGACCTCCTCCCATGCTCGACGAGTTGCTCAAGGCCGCAAGAGCCCAGAATCTGATCTCGGCCGACGTAGAAGGGCTGAATCATCTGCGAAACATGTTTGCCCATGGCACTGACGCGGTTCTGAACCCGCCAATGTTCCTCATTCCCTTCCAATTGGTCACCGAAACGATCACGGAACTGTTCGCGAGCACATCTTCCTCCTGCAAGCGAACATAAAAGTCATTGCTTCAAGGCATTTCCCACCGCGCATCGCCACGCCCGATCCTGAAGATACGGGAACTCTGACGGTCGGCCGCATACTCGACATGCAACAGGCGCGGAGAGCGTTGCCGTAGGCGATGTTGAATGTCGATGACGTGCTTGAAATCCGGTGTCGTCACCGAGACTACGCCGTTGGCTGGGTCGATGCTGATCCTACCAGGGATTGCGGGGCTGACGAATGCCGGGAGAGCTGATTGCATACTCCACTCCTGTGCTGTCCATTTCAGTACTGGCCCCGAGAGCGCCTCGCTTCTGAATTGCTTCCAAACGGGGGCGGTATTGGCGGTCGGCCAGTCCGGTTGGTCACTAAGCGCTGCGATCTCATTCGAGCCTAGCCACTGATTCATCTCGCCGCGGGTCACAAAGGCCGGTTGTGTCTCACGTATTGCGGTCATCGCCGCGACGCGCGAAGGCAGTCCCGCTCGGACAAGCATCGCCATCATCGTCTGGGGTACGCCCGCTTCAATCGTCGCAGCGGCGCTGCCCTCAACAACGTCGGATTCGCCGCCATTGGCACGTCGATGCATGCGAACGGCTTCGATCGCCCAGACGAGCCGATATACAAACGCGTCCTCGACAACCCGCATGTTGTCGAGCCCAAGAGCAACAACGTCGGTGCCAGCAAGCCAAGCACTAAGCAAAATCGCGCCAATTGCCAGGCAGGTCGACATCCGGAACGAACGGCCGGATTGCGAACAGGCGTTCGGCCATGCCAGCGAGCGCCGCGCTGAGAACGGGGTGGTTTCCGGCCAAAGCAGCGGCATCGGCTTGATCCAGGAAGGTGGTGAGATCTCCTGCTATCGCGTCGATAGCCAGGCCCGCTTCGAGCCCGATACCCATGGCAAACGTCGCGCGACGCTGGATTGCGCTCGACTTGTTCCAAATCAGGCTCGCACGCGCCCAGAGAATCCAGAGCTGGTTCGATCGAGCTTGCGCGCCAAGGCGACCTATCTGGCGTGCCCAGAGGGATCCGGTCAGCGCCTCGTCCAGAAGGCGCGGCAACTCCGCGCTGTCGGTGTCGAGAGCTTCGATCAAACCGAATACGGTTGCATCCAGACGCTCGATCAAGCTTTCGATCGAGTCCGTATCCTCCGCCTGATCTTGCGGAAACCACGCTTCCTGTGCGTTGGCGAGATATTCCATGGCATCAGCCCGCAGGAAGACGTTTGTCCGTGCGAGACGCGCTATAACTTCGGCAACAATTGCTATGATTCCGCTCGTCAGAGATCGAGCCTTTGCGGATCCGACCAGCTCGCGCCAGGCCCGGAGGCGCCAGTTTTCGGGCTGGTACATCACATGGAGAACGAGGCCCTCCAAATCGACGAAGGCGCGGCCGGCCCGGCCCGCCACATTGGCGAACTCCTCGCCCGAAAGCGGCACGCCCGCTCGATAGAGCGTCGGAATGAGAAGCACCGCGGCGTTCAGATTGAGCCCCTGCGCAAGAGTGGGCGAGGCGACGGTTACGCGAAGGATCCCGGCGGCCAGCAATGCCTCGACCTCACGCAGGAAGGGGCCCGGCAAGCGGCCGTGGTGTATCGCCACGCCGATGGGCAGGCATTGCACTGCCGGATGGTTTGGACCCAGCCATTCCCGACCGACTGCCAAGGCGCGTTCCACCGGCGCGACGTCGTCGAGCAGTGACGACAGGTATCCACGCCTATGCAATTCAACGACAGTCTCCGCATAGCCTTCGACGTGATCGCGTTGCGTGCAGAAAATCAGCGCTCGCTTCCCCTGCGCCGAAAACCTCCACGCAGCCGCGAGTGTGAGCTCCTTGTTGTCTCGAGGAAACGGCGTCCGTCGCGGTCGAATCGCGGGCGCCTCAGTAATGAAGTGCCTGATATAGGGGCCGCCCGCTTCGAGGTCGAAACTCAGCCGGCCGGCATTGCCCTGCCAGGTGAGTGTCCCAAAACGTTGCCGGGTCGGACGCCAACCCGACTGTATCGGAGTGCCGGGCGCATCGCTGCGTATCCAAGCGGTAAGATCGTTGAGCTGGTCCCCCTCGGGGAGAATCGCAGAGAGGCATACAATCCGGCGACCCGCATTGTCCGGGCGGCGGAGCAGTCGTTGCACCAAGCTCTCATAGCGAATCTCGCGTTCGCTCGGCCCAATGAGATGGCCCTCATCGAGAACGACGAGCCCAACGTCATCGATGATGGCTGGATCGTTGCGAAGCGCGAAGTCGAGTTTCTCGGGTGTCGCAATTACGATGTCTTGCGTTCGCAGAGCGTCCTCATCGCCGATCGCCACACCGCTGGCACCATAGAGCGATGAAACGGTAAAGCCGAGGCTGGAGAACGTCTTCCGAAAGGAGCGCTCGGTCTGTGCAGAAAGGGCGCGCAGCGGTGTCACGATCAGAACGCGGCGACCCGATGCGAGCGCCATCAGCGCGGCGATCTCCGCTATGCGTGTCTTGCCGGCGCTCGTCGGGAGAGCAACGACAAGGTCATCGGCGAGATCTGTCGCCCGGCGGGCTGCCTCGAGTTGTGAGGGCCAAAGCTCGACCTCTGCGACCCGTCGCGAGTAGAGTTCTCCGACGAAGAGTTTCCGCAGGGCCTGATAGCCTTCGGCGCCAGCCGGCCCATCGACGGGGAGGATCTGATGAAGGCTGCTGGCCCATAGGTCATCGATCAGGTTCAGCGCGATCCGTGCTGTCCACCACAGGCTCACCGCGTTGGCATGCTTTGCCAAGGAAATTGCTCGGCGCAGCAACGATCTGGCCTCGTCGGCGAGCGCCACGACTCCGGTCTGAAGCGCGAACTCGAAAAAAGCTAACGAGCGGAAGATCGTCGTCGTGACAACGACCGTCACGACATCGTCCGGATCGAGTTCACCCTCTGCGGCCGAGCGCGTGATGTATTCGTCGCTATGTGCCGGGTCGCGAAGCCAAGCCCTTGCTCGCGCGCCCAGAATGTCAAGATCGCGGAGGATAAGAAGCGCCAGTGCCTCCTCGGGCGGTGCGAGGTTCGGCCGGTCAGATCGCTGCGCGATCAGCGAGAAGGCCAATGCGGAATAGCTGGCAAGGTGATAGGAAGCGGCGCCAGCTATTCGATAAAAGCCACGATTGACGTCTTCTGGCGAACCATTCTGCACCAGCGCCTCAAACGCGTTCCCCGCCCGCGCAAAGCCTTTCCTCCAGACCTCGGGGTCGCCCTGCGACTCGCGAAGAGCCATTGATGCGCGCAACAGCGACAATGCGTATTCCGCGAGATCCGTGTCGATCGTGGTGCCAAAGGCAGGCGCATCGTCAGGGAGCACTCCGTCTCGGCGAACAATGGCACGCGCTTCGCCGCGAGCCTGCAGTCGGCCCCTGGCCCCGTCCGCCGCAGTCTGGGTCAGGAAGACGGTCAGCTCCTCAATCGATTCCAAGAGCGAGCGCTCCTTCGTAAGACAGCCTTATGAACTCCTGGTGATCGGCGATGCGAAGATGAACGACGGTATGGGTCCGCTCGGGTCCAGCGGCCTGCAGGTCATCGACGAGTGCCTGGGGCGCAGCGTTTCCGGACATCGTAAAGAGGGCATGGTCGATGCGCGTGGCCGGCACTGCACGATTGGCCACTTCATTGCGTATGGATCGACCGAGGGCAGCACCGTCATCCTCGTGCTCCATCAACCGGTCGGCGATGAAAAGCAGAGACGTCGCAGTTGGCCGCCCGTTGTCGTTCCTGTTTCACCGGGGGCCAGTCCGCGGTGTGCCAGCAGACCCCGACCGGGCCGGGTGATTTTCCGACCTCTACGGGCATTGCCGCCAACCCGCCAACGCCATCGACAGCTTCAATCGTCGTCAATCCGACGGACGTCTAGGCGTCCCTGCTAATCAGTTCATCTCGGAAGGATCGCGGATGATGAAAGGCGAGAAGAAGTTGAGTTGCTCTTCCGTCGAAGCGCAAAGATCGCCGCCCCGATAGTGGGCGTGCACCAGCGCCCAAAATACGACTTCGTCGGATCGTCCAGCAAATAGCGCCTTCTGAAGTGTGCGCCCGATCAAGGTCACGGCGCGCAGATCATCGTAACGGGCATGCAGCTCGTGAGCGACGATCTTGGTATCGGCAGTTCGTATCACAAGATTTCCTCCATTTTATTGTGATGTCGTCAGGCAGCCGACGGCCAATGCGTCGATGGCAGAACCGGATCGGTGCAACCGCGCGCCGCTTGGATCGCCGCTAGAGTTTCGCGATTAAAGGACATGCTCAGGGCTACGACCTCGTCTCGGCCGATACGCTGGGGAAATCCGAGCGGCCGCACGAAAAAGCGGAGCTGCATGGCGATAACCATTAAACGCCAGTCGATCGCGACGGTGACAGTGCCGACGCGCCTTGCCATTCCCCATTCGACAACGCCCTGGGCGAGCTCGAGGAAGGGGCTATTGCCGCGTGGTCTCAATTCCCGGTGGCCTTGAGCGACACAAAAGCGCGTCCACTCGAAGACGCGCGGCCCGCGCGGCGGCGCGCGCCGGCACAGATCCGTGAGCACGTCGGTCAGGAGGTGCGGCCGGGTGGTCGGCAGCAAGCGCTGGTAACCGACAATCTCTTCGCCGTGCAGGCAGATATGATGAACGGCATGCGCGTCGTCGAACCGGTCACGCTCGCAACCATCGGACTGACGCAGTTCCTCCCAGCCCTTCTCGTCGACGAAGATACTGTGTCGAAAGCGGTGAGCGCGATTCATCAGCGCGCTGTGCCGACCGACGTCCGAGCCGTGGATGACCATGAGCATGTTGAACCCCTCGGCAATGAAGAAAGCCGAGTTGCGCACGCTGCCTGCCCACGTTGTATGGGCACAAAGCTCCATTGCTTTTTCGGGTGGCGGGGATCGCGCGGGACGCCGCCGAGACTCGCGGACGAGCGTTCGGAAGGAACAACCCAGATCGTGCCGCTGCTCAGGTTGTGATTTAAGCAGCGGGCGGCGGCGATCGCAAGAGCAGACCTTGATCTGGGTTAAAGACTTGGCGGTTTCTAATGTCAGCGTGGTCAGCGTCACCCGCATCTGCAAGTCAAGGAGTACGGAGGGTCGTGACAGACAGCCCGCAAAACGAGAAGACTCCGCCTCCCGCCGCCAAGGATGTTCAAGCCGCAAAACTTCATGATAGCGCGGTGCAAAACGCGTTGGTCGAGGCGCAGAAGCAGATACTTCTATTTCTCCAGCGCCGCCTCGGCGATCGGGACGCCGCC
>NZ_JAUXYO010000315.1 GCF_030694325.1 Allobosea sp.
TTCTGTGTTTGTTCTTTTATAGAACGAGCCCTGGCGGAAAGGCGAGTCGGAGTTGACTCAAAGGGAAGCCAGGCAGCCGGCTGTACCCCGTGCCTAAAGTCGCACCCAATCCAGATGTCGTGCACCATGCAGGATGCGCTCGATGACGAGAGCGTCGTCACGGATCGCATGGAAAATCAGATAGCGGCCATGGACCGTGATCCGAACGCCCACGCCATATTCCTCGCGCAGCGGATAGGCTTCCGGCTGATCGGCGATCCTGGTGCAATGGGCCCGCAATTCCGCGACGAAGGACAGGGCGCGCCGAGGACTGTCCGAGGCGATGAACAGCGCAATCTCTTCGAGATCCTTCTCCGCAGGCAGCGCGAAGCGGCAGGTCCGGGACACCTACTCGACCATCGCCTTCAACCGGGCTTCGAGCCGGTCGAACACCGCATCGGCGGAGCTGGTCGCTGCGCTCTCCCGGCTTTCGGCAATGGACCGACGAATATCCTCGACCGAAAGCTGGCGAGCCTGCTCCTGATCATGGCGGATCAGGTCGCGCACGTAATCGCTCGCGCTAGCGTAGTGACCGTCGTCGATGCGGCGCTGGACCCAGTCCCGCATCGGGTCGGGCAGAGAGATATTCATCGATGCCATCACCTGTCCTCCGCGGATGAGAATGGCATCAAATGGCATCGCCTGCCATCCTCGAAGAGGACACCGGATCGGCAAGGCAATCCGGTGTCCCATCCGTGCGATCAATTCGCCGTATAGACCAGCTCGCGCTCGGCCTTGGGCGGCAGGAAGGCGCGGGAGAAAATCTCCTCGGGCTTGGGTGTGCGGGGGAGCTGGTAGCCCTCGGCGATGATGCCGATGGCGCTGGCCATGCGGGCATCCTTGGTGTCGCCGACGCCGATCTCCTTCATCTCCGGCGAGACGATGAGCTCGCTGAAGGAATATTGCAGGCGCTTCTTCTCGATCGCCTCGTTGACGAGCGCGTCATAGGCCATCACGGCCTTCATCGCGACGGCCTGGTCCTTGGCGATCTCGATCATCGCCTTGTTGGTGGCGCGCACCAGGCCGGCGACGGCCTTGGGATTTTCCTTGATCAGCTTCTGCGAGACCATCAGCCCGTTGGAATAGAGGTCGAGCCCGAAATCGCCGAAGGTGAGCCAGTTGAAGTCCTTCTCCGGGTCCTGGCGGTTCAGCAAGAGGTTGAAATAGCTGGTGATGTTGAACACCAGCGCGCCGTCGATGTCGCCCTTGATCAGCAGCGGCTCCTGCAGGTTCGGTGCCATGCTGGTGAGCTTGATCTTGCCCATGTCGAGCCCGTTCTTGCGGGCGAAGACCTCGAGCAGGCGGGTCGTCGGCGTGCCGGGGGCCCCGCCCAGCGTCCTGCCTTCGAGATCCTTCGGCTTGGTGATGCCGGTCGCCTTCTTGCTGGAGATCGCGAAGGGCGGGCGGTTCCAGATCATATAGACCATGACCGGGTTCTCGCCCGGCTTGGTCGCGGCGTTCTGGATGATGGCGTTGACGTCGCCGAAGCCGGCATCATAGGCGCCGCCCATGATGCGCGTGACGGTCGCGCCCGAGCCCTCGCCCTGGTCGATGACGACGTTGAGGCCCTCGGCCTTGTAGTAGCCCTTGTCGCGGGCGACGAAGAAGGCAGCGTCCGAGCCTTGCGTCTTCCAGCCGAGGGTGAAGCGGATCGTGGTCTCCTGCGCCCGGGCGGCGCCGGTGAAGGCCAGCCCGGCCATGGCGAGGCCCGCAGCGGCACCGAGGCAGAGTCTTTTCAGCATCTTGTTCCCCTTTTCTGAGACGATGATTCAAGCAGTCGGCGCCCGCCCGGAAACGACTCGCTCGCCGGAGGCGGATGGGGCCCGGCAGGCCACGGGCCCCCAGCCCAGGAAGACGTCTCTGGATTGCATGCCCATCGGGGAAAAAGTGCATGCAATAGCAATGCCATGCCGATCTGGACCGGCGCCGTCCCTGCCTCGCACCTCCCCGCGACGCCAACCGGCGATTGGCACGGCGGATTGCGACGACACCGGCCTCGGGGCTAAGACGAAAGCCCCGAACTCGGATTTGGCTGATGACGCGCGAGGACAACCGCAGCCGCCCTGCAACGGACCGGGTCGGAACGATCTGCCGTGCGCTGCGCCGGGCGATCATCGAGCAGGCGCTGGAGCCAGGGGCCAAGCTGCCGGAGGATGCGCTCGGCGAACGCTTCGGCGTCAGCCGCACGATCGCGCGCCATGCGCTGGGCCAACTCGCGGCCGAGGGGCTGGTCGAGTTGCGGCGCAACCGCATCGCCGTGGTGGCGACGCCGAGCTGGCAGGTGGCGCGCGACGCCTTCGACATCCGCATCGAACTCGAGCGGCTGGTGGTGCGGCAACTGGCGGGGCGCCTGACCAAGGCGCAGATCGCCGAACTCCACGCCCATGTCGATGCCGAGGACGAGGCGCGCAACGGCCCCGACGCGATCTCGATCCGGCTCGCGACCGAGTTCCACATCCTGCTCGCCAGCATGACCGAGAGCCCGATTCTGATCCGCTATGTCAGCGAGATCGCCTATCGCTGCTGCCTGACGCTGTCGCTGTTCAGCCGCCCGCATTCCTCCGAATGCGCCATCAACGAGCACCGGCTGCTGATCGATGCGCTCGCCAAGGGCGATGCGGAGGCGGTGATGGCGCTGATGCACCACCATCTCGATTCGGTGGCGAGCCGCGCGCTGGTCGCCCAGACGCGGCCGCGCGGGCGCGACATCATGGATATCCTGGCGCCCTATGCCGAGCCGCCGCGAGCGGCGCGGGCCAAAGCTGTAGGCTGACGGCCTCCCGGCTCCGACCTCCCACGCGCCATCGCAGCCTTCACAGGCGGCAGCCGGCATGTAAAGTGCATACAGTTTAACCTCTCTCTCCCGTTCCCCCGACAGTTCCGTGCCGATGCCCGACGACAACGCCTTCGACCTCATCTTCCGGCAGGCTGCCCTTCCCGGCGAGGCAAGGCCCGTCGACATCGGCGTCCGGCGGGGGCGCTTCGCGGCCATCGCGCCGGTCATCGCGGCGGATGCCCCCGAGGTTGTGGTGGGCGGGCGCGCCGTGCTGCCGGGCTTCGTCGACAGCCATGTCCATCTCGACAAGGCCTGCCTGCTCGGGCGCTGCGGCCATCTGCAGGGTGGGCTGAAGGCCGCGATCGCCGCCGTCTCGGCGATGAAGCGCGACTTCACCGTGGCGGATGTCCATGAACGCGGCGCGCAGGTTCTGGAGCGCGCGATCGCCAAGGGCACGACACGCATGCGCAGCCATGTCGAGGTCGATCCGCGCGTGGGCCTGCGCAGCTTCGAGGCGCTGAAGGCGCTGAAGCGCGACTATGCCTGGGCGATCGACCTCTCGCTCTGCGTCTTTCCGCAGGAGGGGCTGACCAATGATCCTGGCACCGAGGAACTGCTGGTCCAGGCCCTGCAGAACGGGGCGGACGCGCTCGGTGGCTGTCCCTATACCGATTCAGACCCGCACCAGCAGATCGCCCGGCTGTTTGCGCTGGCGACGCGCTTCGATGTCGATCTCGACTTCCATCTCGATTTCGATCTCGACGCGAGCTGGATGCATCTCGACGAGGTCTGTCGCCAGACCAAGGCCCACGGTTATGGCGGGCGCGTCGCGATCGGCCATGTCACCAAGCTGTCCTGCCTGCCGCCGCAGGCGTTCGCGAGGGCCGCAGAGCGGCTGGCAGAAGCGGGCGTGGCGGTGACGGTGCTGCCTTCGACCGATGTCTATCTCATGGGCCGGGAGGCGACCCAAGACGTGCCGCGCGGCCTGACGCCCGCCCACCGGCTGCTGGCGCGGGGCGTGACCTGCTCGGTCGCGACCAACAATGTCCTCAACCCGTTCACGCCCTTCGGCGATGCCTCGCTGCTGCGGATGGCGAATTTCTACGCCAATGTCGCGCAGGTCGGCCCGGAAGGCTTCGATGCCTGCATCGACCTGGTGACGGCGCTGCCGGCGCGGCTTATGAATCTCCGGGACTACGGCATCGCCATCGGCAACCCGGCCGATCTGATCGTTCTCGACGCCCCGACGCAGGCCGAGGCGCTGGCGGGCCTGGCCGAGCCGATCATGGGGTTCAAGAACGGCCGACAGAGCTTTTCGCGGCCGGCGGCGCAGCTACACGCGCCAAGCCAGCCGCGCGCGGCGTTGCGAGCCGTCGCGAGCTGAGGAGCGTCGCCCCTAGCGGACGACGACGCCGCGTCCGCGGCCCCGGCAGGAACAGAGCTGGCCGAGCAGGGCCGTACGCCCGAGCCGGCAGGTGATGCGCGGGGTCTCGCAGAACCGCCCGACGGCCTGGACGCGCGGGCTGACGCCAAGACCGCTCGCGCCCGAGGATGGTGGTCTGCCATAGTCGATCGGCGGGCCGGCGCCGGGGATCCCGCCGCCCGGCGCCCGCAGGCGCAGATCCGGCACCGAATCCGAAAGCGAGGGCGGGCCCAGCCCCTGACGTGGCCCACCCGGCACGAGCGGCCCGGTGCCGGGTGTTCCCACGCTCTGCGCCAGACCGAGGGTCGGGCCGATCAGCATCGCCATCAGCCCGATCGCGGGCAGGCAAAGTCGCGTCCGGTGCGGAGGCAGCCAAAACGTCATCAGAGAGTTCCGCGGTCGCGGGAGGGGATGGCGGGCTCAGGCGTGGCCTGCGCCTCGTTCTCATTTTCCCAGGCCGTCGTCAGTTCGACGAGCGTCGTCAGCTCCGTCTCCGCGCCCGGTGTGCCTTCCGGCAACTGTCCCAGCTCCTGGATGCGGCGCATCGCAGCCTCGTATTCGGCACGACTGCTGATCGTCATGGCGGCCTCCTCCCTTTCAACTGGAACGGGACAGAGACGAGGCTGTTCCCGCCCGGCGCCTACTCGGCCGCCGTGCCCATCGCCTGCCGCAGCGGCGCGACCTGCGCGTCGTGCAGTGCGCGATAGGGACCGTCGGCCCGCAGCAACTCGTCGTGGCGGCCCTGCTCGGCGATGCCGGCCTGCGTCACCACGACGATGCGGTCGGCATGGCGGATCGTGGCGAGGCGGTGGGCAATGACCAGCGTCGTGCGCCCCTCGGCGAGTTCGGTCAGGGATTGCTGGATCGCGGCCTCCGTCTCGGTGTCGAGCGCCGAGGTCGCCTCGTCGAGGATCAGGATCGGCGGGTTCTTCAGGAAGATGCGGGCGATGGCGAGGCGCTGCTTCTGCCCGCCCGAGAGCTTGACGCCGCGCTCGCCGATGACCGTGTCGAGCCCTGCCGGCAGGTCGGCGATCATCGTCTCGAGCCTGGCGCGGCGGGCGGCCTCGGCGATCTCCGCCTCGCTGGCGTCGAGGCGGCCATAGGCGATGTTCTCGCGGATCGTGCCGGCGAAAAGGAAGACGTCCTGCTGGACGATGCCGATCTGGCGGCGCAGCGAGGCGAGCGTCAGCTTGCGGATGTCATGGCCATCGACGGTGATGCAACCGGCATCGACCTCGTAGAAGCGCGGCAGCAGCGAGAGCAGCGTTGTCTTGCCGGCGCCGGAGGGGCCGACGAAGGCGACCGTCTCGCCGGCAGCGACCGAGAGCTCGATGCCCGAGAGGACCGGCCGCTCGCTGGCATAGCCGAAGCCGACGCCCTCGAAGCGGATGTCACCCTTCAGCGGCGGGGCCTCGATCGCATCGGGCGCGTCGGCGATATCGGGCTCGGTCGCGAGCAGTTCCTGATAGCGCTGGAAGCCGGCGATGCCCTTCGGATAGGTCTCGATCACGCTCGCGATCTTGTCGAGCGGGCGATAGAACACGCCGACAAGCAGCAAAAACCCGACAAAACCGCCGACGCTGAGGCTGCCCTGCACGACGTAATAGGTGCCCGCCAGCATCACCGCGAGCTGGACCATGCGCATGCCCAGATAGTTCACGGCCTGGCTGGCGGCCATGATCCGGTAGGCTTCGAGCTTGGTGGTGCGGTAGCGCTGGTTGTCGCCTGCGAAGAGCGCGCGCTCATGGGCCTCGTTGGCGAAGGCCTGGACGACCCGCATGCCGCCGATGTTCTCCTCCAGCCGCGCATTGAAGGCGCCGACCCGGCCGAACTGCAGGCGCCAGTTCTGCGCCATGAGCGCGCCGTAGCGCGCCACGATGAAGCCGGCGAGCGGGACGATCAGCGCCGTGATCAGCGCGAGCTGCGGGTGCACATAGAGCATCAGCAGGAAGGCGCCGATGAAGGTCATGATCGCGATGAACAGGTCTTCCGGCCCGTGATGGGCGACCTCGCCGATCTCTTCGAGATCCTTGGTGACGCGGGCGACGAGATGGCCGGTCTTCTGCTCGTCATAGAATCGGAAGGAGAGCTTCTGAAGATGGTCGAAGGCGCGCCGGCGCATCTCCGTCTCGATATTGATGCCGAGCTTGTGGCCCCAATAGGTGACGATCGCCATCAGCCCGGAATTGACCGCGTAGACGACGAGCAGGGCTACGCCCGCCAGCAGGATCAGGGGCCAGTCGCCGCGCGGCAGCAGCAGGTCGACGAAGGCCTTCACCGCCATGGGGAAGCCGAGTTCGAGCAGGCCCGACAGCACGGCGCAGCCGAAATCGACCAGGAACAACGCCTTGTGGGGCCGGTAATAGGCGAAGAACTCTTTCAGCATGGCGACTTTCTGGAGCAGTCATGGGCTGCATGGAACCACCGCGTCATCCCGGACAAGCCGCGTCAGCGGCGCAGATCCGGGACCCACCATAGGGCTCCGGAGCTTGACGATGGATCCCGGGGCAAGCCCGGGATGACGTGGTGGGCGGCAGAGCGGGCTCTACCGCACCGCGAGCGTCCCGAGCGCCATCGTCACGGCGGCCTGGGTCGGGTCGATCACGGGGATGCCGAGTTCCTGTTCGAGCGGTCGGCGGTGGCGGGCCATGCCGGCGCAGCCCATGACGATGGCGCCGGCGCCATCGATCTCCTTCAGCTCGCGGCCGATCGCGATCATCCGCTCCAGCGTGCGGTCGCCCGAAGCGGTCTCGGCGACCGACATCTCCAGCGGGCGCTCGCCCGCGAGGCGCTCCATCAGGCCCATCTGGCGGAGATAGCGGATATGCCGCGGAATCGAGCGAGACTTGATCGCGATCACGCCGAAACGGTCGGCCCGGGCGAGCGCGGTGAGCACGCCGCTCTCGGCGATGCCGAAGACCGGGCTCGTCGTGCCCTCGCGGGCGACGTGCAGGCCAGGGTCGGAATAGCAGGCGATCACGAAGGCATCGACATCGTTGGCGGCCTCGATCTTGCGGCGCAAGGGAATCGCGACCCCGTCGACATGCTCCTGCGTCTCGATGCCGAAGGGCCCGTCGGCGAGCGTCTCGCAGACGATTTCGGGGCCGTCCGCATAGGTCAGCGGCTGAACCGCCTGGCGCAGCCCCTCCGTCACGGCCTCGTTCGAATTGGGATTGATCACGAGGATGCGGGCGCGGCGGGTCATGGGCGGGATCCGGGAGGGTGTCGGCGGCCGGGCGGCCAGCTCTCACCGTATCGCCGTCGGCGCGCCCTCGCCAGCCGCGTCCCGCTCGGCCCTGCCATGCCGGATCGCCGCGACGAGCAGCCCGTACAGCACCAGCGCGTTCAAGATGTGCCAGAGCCAGTGCGTGCCGAGCGGGATGGCGTCGCAGAGCGGGCGATCGAGCGTCCGGAAGGTCAGGGAGACGGCGAAGACGAGCCCGGCCAGCGCGAGGCTCCGCGCCGTCTGCCGGCTGCCGTCGCGGCGCCACAGCAAGGCGGCGATGCCCCAGAGCGCGAGCAGGAAAGCGGCGTAGCCGGCCGAGCCGCGCAGGCCCGGCGGGAGAAAAGCGGCGGCAGCCCCGCCCAGGGAGAGGGCGAAGACGAAGAAGGCCGCCGTCCCCAGCGCGATCGCGGCCGGTCCGAGACCGACGAAGCGGGCGAGCGCCAGGGCGAAATAGGAGAAGGCGAAGAGCTGGATCGGCACGACGTCCGCGGCCAGCGTCCAGGGCTGCGGGATGGTGTGGAACAGGAAGGAGCCGATGCCGATCGCGGCGACGAAACCGATGAGGAGGAGCACCGGCCGATCCTGGCCGCCTGCGCGCCGCCACAGCAGGAACGCGGCCAGGGCGGCGAGCAGAAAGGCGCCGTTGGTGATGGCGTTCCAGGGCTCGTCCCAGAGATGATCGCCGATCCGTTCGCAATAGCCGGAAGCCAGCACCGATTCGTCCTCCGCAAAACAGGCTATCGCCACCTCACGACGGTCGCACGACGCGCAGGGCGAAGACTTGCCGCGCGGCGACGCGTCACTCAGAGTGGCGGCCGCGTCTATGGGGCCGGGAAGGATCGAGCATGCGCGCGCTGACGATGGGGCTGGCGGTGCTTGGACCGCTGTTCGCGGTGGCGGCCATACCCCTCCCCGCTCGGGCCGAGAGCTGCGACGATCTCTGGTATGCGCGCAACGAGATCTACAAGGCGCAGGGCTACTGCTTCCGCACGCGCCGCGGCATCGAGGCCTTCGGCAATGCCGGCTGCCAGTACGACAATGCCGAGGAGGTGCCGCTCTCGGCCGCGCAGCGCCGGACCATCGCCGATATCCAGCGCGAGGAGCGGGCGCGGCGCTGCCCGCGCTGAAACGCCGCCCCGCTTTGCTGTGGACGCCGGGCTCGGACCGGGCGCGACGGCGATTCCCCATGCTAGAAGCGCCGGTCGCGAGCCTCCCGACCCGGCCGGGCGGGCGGCTCGCGCCAAGAGGAGCGGTTTGACGGCGTGACCACGGCGATCGATATGGGGCTGACCCAGGGCGGCCAACCCGCCCTGCTGGACCTCGCCGAGCTGCTGGCGACGCGGCTCCTGGTGCAGGGCAATTCCGGCTCCGGCAAATCGCATCTGCTGCGGCGCCTGCTTGAACAGAGCGCGCCTTTGGTGCAGCAGGCGGTGATCGACCCGGAGGGCGATTTCGTCTCTTTGGCCGACCAGTTCGGCCATGTCGTGGTCGATGCCGAATGCGGCGAGGCCGAGTTGCAGCGCGTCGCGCTGCGGGTGCGCCAGCACCGGGTCTCGGTCGTACTCAACCTGGAGAACCTGGAGGCCGACGAGCAGCTGCGCGCCACGGCCGCCTTCCTCGGCGGGCTCTTCGATGTCGACCGCTCGCTCTGGTTTCCGATGCTGATCGTGGTCGACGAGGCGCAGCTCTTCGCCCCGGTCATGGCGGGCGAGGCCTCCGACGAGGCACGACGGCTCTCGCTCGGCGCCATGACCAATCTGATGTGCCGCGGCCGCAAGCGCGGGCTGGCCGGCGTCATCGCGACGCAGCGCCTCGCCAAGCTCGCCAAGAACGTCGCGGCGGAAGCCTCGAACTTCCTGATGGGGCGCACCTTCCTCGACATCGACATGGCGCGCGCCGCCGATTTGCTCGGCATGGACCGGCGCCAGGCCGAGATGTTCCGCGACCTCGAGCACGGCCAGTTCGTCGCGCTCGGCCCTGCCCTGTCGAAGCGGCCGCTGCCGCTGCGGATCGGCTCGGTCACCTCGGTCGACCGCGGCGGCGCGCCCGGGCTGATGCCGCTGCCTGAGCAGGCGCCCGAGGAGGCCGGCAAGCTGATCTTCACCGCCGGCGCCGACGAGCCCGCGCCGGTGAGCCGCCTGCCGCGCCCGGCCCCGCGCCCGCGCCCCGCCGTCCACGACACGCTGCGTCAGATCGAGAACCACCGGCCGATGCCCACTGCCGATCCGGAGCCTGAGGTCGAGATCGACTCGGCCGAGCGCGAGGCGATCATGGCCGAGATCCTGCGCGAGCTGATGGCCGATCCCGAGGCGCGCTCGCGCCAGGTCGCCGTGCTCTACCAGGACTTCACCGTGCGCTGCCGGATGCGCCGGCTCGGCCGCACCCAGCTCAGCCTCGACGAGTTCCGCCGCCGCCTCGCCGTGGCCAAGGCGGGCGCGAGCGACGAGATCACCGGTTCGGCGACCTGGCAGGCGGCGGTCGAGGCCTCGCTTTCCCTGCCGGACGATCTGCACGGGCTCTTCCTGTTCATCGCCCGCGCCGCGATGGAGGGCGCGCCCTGCCCCAGCGATGCCGAGATGGCGCAGGTCTACGGCACGCATTCGCCGGGCCGTGCGCGCCGGCTGATCGCCTATATCGAGGAACGCGGGCTCATCGTCTGCCATGTCGATTTCCGCGGCCAGCGCACGCTCGCCCTGCCGACGCTGGGAATCGAGACGGCGCCCGGACAAGGCTCGGTCCGGACCGCCGGAATGCCGCGCGGCGCGCGCGTCTGAGTATCGCGCGTCATGCTCGGGCTCGACCCGAGCATCTCCGGCCGGAGATTCTCGGGTCTGCGCTTCGCTTCGCCCGAGAATGACGGCTGCTTGGGCATGCGATACGAGCCGCAAACTTGACCAGCGCGCCCCCGACCGTGCATGACCGGAGCCCGAAATCCATGGCCGGGCCGATGCGCATCCTGCTGATCGACAATTACGACAGCTTCACCTGGAATCTGGTCCACCTGATCGGCGGACTCGGGGCCGAGGTCGAGGTGCGTCGCAACGATGCGCTCTCCGTCGATGAGGCGCTCCGTGGCGATCATGACGCGATCGTGCTGTCGCCCGGCCCCTGCACGCCCAACGAGGCCGGCATCTGCCTCGATCTCGTCCGCGAGGGCGCACAGCGCAAGCCGATCTTCGGCGTCTGCCTCGGTCTGCAGACGATCGGCCAGGTCTTCGGCGGCGATGTGGTGCGCGCGCCGCTGCCGATGCATGGCAAGATCTCGGCGGTCCAGCACCGGGCGCGAGGCCTGTTCCGCGGCATCAACGGCCCGCTGCAGGCGACGCGCTATCATTCGCTGGTCGTAGCCCGCGAGACATGCCCGGCCGATCTGACGATCGAGGCGGAGACCGAGGACGGGCTGATCATGGCGCTGTCGCATCGCAGCCTGCCGGTGCATGGCGTCCAGTTCCACCCCGAAAGCATCGCGTCCGAGCACGGCGCCACGATCCTGCGTAATTTCCTCGACCGCGCGGAGCGATGGCAGCGCGAGCACGCCACCGCCGCTTTGGCCGAGGCCGACTGAGCGCCGGCCCGCACCAGCCGCCTTTCCCGATCGCCCGTTTTCCGCAGAGTCACCATGGACGATTTCAAGCCCTTCATCGCCAAGGTCGCGACCGGCGCCTCGCTGTCGCGCGACGAAGCCCGCGACGCCTTCGACACGATCCTGTCCGGCGGCGTCACCAATGCGCAGGCGGCCGCCTTCCTGATGGCGCTGCGCGTGCGCGGCGAGACCACCGAGGAGATCACCGGCGCGGTCGGCGCGATGCGCGGCAAGATGCTGATGGTGGAGGCGCCCGCCGACGCCATCGACATCGTCGGCACGGGCGGGGATTCCTCGGGCTCCTACAATGTCTCGACGCTGGCCTCGATCATCACGGCGGCCTGTGGCGTTCCGGTCGCCAAGCATGGCAACCGCGCGGCCTCCTCCAAGACCGGCACGGCCGATGTGCTGATGGCGCTCGGCGTCAAGGTCGGCCTCGACCCGGCAGCGACGGCGCGCTGCATCGCGCAGGCCGGTGTCGGCTTCATGTTCGCGCCGACACACCATGCCTCGATGCGCCATGTCGCGCCGGTGCGCGTCGAACTCGGCACGCGGACGATCTTCAACCTGCTCGGCCCGCTCTCGAACCCCGCAGGCGTCAAGAAGCAGCTGATCGGCGCCTTCTCGGAAACCTGGCTGGAGCCGATGGTGAAGGTGCTGGCGAGCCTGGGCTCGACGCGGGTCTGGGCCGTGCATGGTTCGGACGGGCTCGACGAGATCACCACGACGGGGCCGACCCGCGTGGTCTCGCTGGACAACGGCACCATCGAGAGCTTCCAGATCTCGCCCGAGGATGTCGGGCTGGCCCGCGCCAGGCCGGAGGATCTGCGCGGCGGCGAGCCGGCGCAGAATGCCGAGGCGCTGCGCGCGGTGCTCGACGGGCAGAAGACCGCGTTCCGCGACATCGCCGCCTTCAACGCCGCCGCCGCCCTGCTGGTCGCCGGCCGGGCGGGCGATCTGCGCGACGGCTTCGCGCAGGCGAATGCGGCGCTCGACAGCGGCAAGGCGAAGGCGACGCTGGCCGCCCTCGTCGCCAGTTCGAACGCGTGAGGACCCGATGAGCGACATTCTCGCGAAGATCGAGGCCTATAAGCGCCAGGAGATCGCGGCCGCCAAGGAGGCAATCCCGCAGGCGCAGATCGAGCGGCTGGCGCGCGATGCCGGCCCGACGCGCGGCTTCGCCGAGGCGCTGGCCGCGAAGCACGGCGAAGGTCACCCGGCGCTGATCGCCGAGATTAAGAAGGCCTCACCCTCCAAGGGGCTGATCCGCGCCGATTTCGATCCGCCCGTGCTGGCGCGCGCCTATGCCGCCGGCGGGGCGGCCTGCCTCTCCGTCCTGACCGACGGCCCCTCCTTCCAGGGCCGGCCGGAATTTCTGCTGCAGGCGCGCGCGGCCTCGGGCCTGCCCGTGCTGCGCAAGGATTTCCTCTACGATCCCTATCAGGTCTACGAGGCGCGGGCCTGGGGGGCGGATTGCATCCTGATCATCATGGCCGGCGTCGACGATGCCACCGCGCGCGCGCTGGAGACCACCGCCTTCGATCTGGGCATGGACGTGCTGGTCGAGGTTCATGATGACGCCGAGCTCGACCGCGCGCTGGCGCTGAAGAGCCGCCTGCTCGGCATCAACAACCGCGACCTGCGCGATTTCACCGTCGATCTCGCGGTAACCGAGCGGCTGGCGCCGCGCGTGCCCGCCGACCGCATCGTCATCAGCGAGAGCGGCATCTTCAGTCATTCCGACGTCGTCCGCCTGAACGGCGCCGGAGTCAGCACCTTCCTCGTCGGCGAAAGCCTGATGCGGCAGGCCGATGTGACGGCCGCGACCCGCGAGCTGCTGACGGGTCGCGCGCAGGAGAGCGCCGCGTGAGCGGGCTCAGCCATCTCGACGCCCAGGGCCAGGCGCATATGGTCGATGTCGGCGAGAAGGCCGAGACCTCGCGCGTCGCGATCGCGGAAGGCTGCGTGGTGATGCAGCGCGAGACGCTGGCGATCGTGCGCGCCGGCGACGCCAAGAAGGGCGACGTGCTCGGTACGGCCAGGCTCGCCGGCATCATGGCCGCCAAGCGCAGCCATGAGCTGATCCCGCTCTGCCACCCGCTGCTGATCACCAAGATCGCCGTCGATCTCGCCATCGACGAGGCCCTGCCCGGCATCCGGGTGCGCGCCGAAGTCAAGGTGAAGGGCCAGACCGGCGTCGAGATGGAAGCGCTGACCGCCGTCAGCGTCGCCTGTCTGACCGTCTACGACATGGTCAAGGCGGCCGACCGCGGCATGCGGATCGAGGGCATCCGGCTGACCCACAAATCCGGAGGCAAGTCGGGCGTGTTCGAGGCCGACAGCGCAGAGGCGGGACAGAGCTGATGGCACTGACGCCGGTCCCGGTCGCGCTGCGCGCCCTGCTCGACAGCGTGCCCGGCCCCACGCCCGTCGAGACCCTGCCGCTGGCGCAGTGCGCCTGGCGCGTGCTCGGAGCCGACATCGCGGCGCTGCGGACGCAGCCGCCCTTCGCCAATTCGGCCATGGACGGCTATGCCGTCCGCGCGGATGACCTCGTCCCGGGCGCCGAATTGCGCGTTCTCGGCGAATCCGCGGCCGGCCGTTCCTTCGGCGGCAGCGTGGCGGCTGGCGAGGCGGTCCGCATCTTCACCGGCGCGCCGATCCCCGAGGGCGCCGACACCATCCTGATCCAGGAGAACGCCGAGGGTGTCGGCTCGGCCACCATCACCGTCCGCGAGGGTGCACCGAAGGGCAAGTTCATCCGCAAGGCCGGGCTCGACTTCAGTGAAGGCGACCGGCTGCTCGCGGCCGGCACCCGGCTCGACAGCGCCGCGCTCGGGCTGTCCGCCGCCGCCGGCCACCCCGCCTTGCCGGTGCGGCGCAAGCCGCTCGTCGCGATCCTCGCCACCGGCGACGAGCTCGTGCTGCCGGGCGAGCCCGTCGGGCCCGACCAGATCGTCGCCTCCAACTCCTTCGCCCTCGCGGCGCTGGTCGAACAGGCGGGCGGGAGCGTGCTCGACCTCGGCATCGCGCGCGACGACCATGCCGATCTCGCCGCACGGATCGGGCAAGCGCAGGCGGCCGGCTGCGATGTGCTGGTGACGCTGGGCGGCGCCTCGGTCGGCGCGCACGACCTGGTCCAGGAGGCGCTCAAGCGGGCCGGAATGGATCTCGGCTTCTGGAAGATCGCGATGCGGCCGGGCAAGCCGATGATGACCGGCAGGCTCGGCCCGATGGTGGCGATCGGCCTGCCGGGCAATCCGGTGTCCTCGATCGTCTGCGGCCATCTCTTCGTGGTACCGGTGATCGAGGCCCTGCTCGGCCTGCCCTCGCCCGACCGAGACCGCAGCGAGCCCGGCCTGCTCGGCCGCGACATGCCGGCCAATGACGAGCGCGAGGATTATCTGCGCTCCGGCCTCGTCCTGACAGAGTCCGGCTGGGAAGCGACGCCGTTCGAGCGGCAGGATTCCTCGATGCTCGGTCTGCTTGCCAAGGCGCAGGCGCTGGCGATCCGCCCCGTCTTCGCACCGGCCGCCGCTAAGGGCGATCCCTGCCGCTTCATCCGCCTGCGCTGACGCTGCGCGCAGGCGCATCCGCTTGCGGAACACAACGCGAACGGGTATGGTGTTCGTGATTTGTTTCGAATCTGCGGTGATCGGCAGATTTCAGAGCGCCGGCGGGGATCATGCTGACACGCAAACAGTTCGAACTGCTTCGCTTCATTCAGGAACGCCTGCGCGAAAGCGGCGTGCCCCCCTCCTTCGATGAGATGAAGGATGCGCTCGATCTCAAGTCGAAATCCGGTATCCACCGGCTGATCATGGCGCTTGAGGAGCGCGGCTTCATCCGCCGGCTGCCGAACCGGGCGCGGGCGCTCGAGGTGATCAAGATGCCTGACGGCATCGGCGGCGGCCTCCAGCCCGGCGCACGCCGCTTCAACCCGTCGATCGTCCAGGGTGGGCTCGGCAAGGATGCGCCGCCGGCCAAGGACGGGCTGCTGGGCCGGTCGAGGCCGGTGGAAGCTGCGCCGGATGACGGGCGGAATACGGTCGCGATCCCAGTCATGGGCCGCATCGCGGCGGGCACGCCGATCTCGGCGATTCAGAGCCGCAGCCACAGCGTCGCCCTGCCCGCCGACATGCTCGGCTCCGGCGAGCATTTCGCTCTCGAGGTCCGCGGCGACTCGATGGTCGAGGCCGGCATTCTCGATGGCGACACGGTCGTCATCCGCCGCCAGGACACCGCCAACACCGGCGACATCATCGTCGCGCTGATCGACGACGAGGAGGCGACGCTGAAGCGGCTGCGCAAACGCGGCTCTTCGATCGCGCTGGAGGCGGCCAATCCCGCCTATGAAACGCGGGTGCTGGGTCCCGACCGGGTCAAGATCCAGGGCCGGCTGGTCAATCTGATGCGGCGCTACTGAAGCCGCTCGGCATCCGGCGTGCTCTCGGCGAGCGAGAGCGCAGGGACCGGCCTGGCCTCGGGCTGGGTCGGCGGATGGCGGCTCCAGGGCCGCGTGCGCCCGGCCTGTTCGGCGGCATGGCGACGCCAGCCGGCGAGCCCATGCACGAGCGCTATCGCCCCATCGCGTTGCAGCGCGGTCCGGTCGATCAGCACTGCGGCACAGGGCGCCGTCCAGAGAATGGGCGTTACCACCACCTCGGCGCGCCGGCAATCCTCGATGATGGCCAGCCGCTCCTGTGCATAGGCGATGGAGCGCCCGTCTCGGGTGGTCAGGACGCAGCCTGCGGAATCGCAGGAGGCGCCCTGGCGCAGTGACGGGTCGTCCGCCTTGCGGCTATCGCCATCGGCGCTCAGCCATTGTTCCAGCACGAAGCGGCTCGGCCGGCCGGCGATGACCAGTCGGTCATCCTGCCCGCGCACGGCCAGCCCGGCCCCGTCACGCTCGACCAGGATCGCGGGGCGCTCGGGCTTGGCTGCCACCGCGACGCCGGTCGCCAGCGGCAGCACCGCCAGCAGGCGCAGCTTCGTGCTCCACAGCGTCGCCCAGAGCAGCGACAGGACGAAGCAGAGGAGCGCGGGCGTGCCAAAGGCGGGGATCACCAGCGTCGAGTGATCGATGGTCGCGACCCAGTGCGCCAGTTTCAGGACGACCTCGGAGGCCTGGCCCATCAGCCACCAGGCCGGCGCATCCAGTCCGAACGGGTAGGTCAGGACGCCGAAGACGGCGGCGGGCATCACGCACAGCGAGACGAAGGGCAGCGCTAGCGCGTTGCCGAGAAGCCCGAAGGGGTTGAAGGTCTGGAAGTGGAAGGCCCCGAAAGGGGCGGTCGCTGCCGTCGCCAGCAACGTCGTCACGACGATGCCGCAGGCAGCGATCCAGATCGGTCGTAGCGGCCAGGGCAACGCCGGGGGCGGCTTCGACCGGCCGCGCTCCTCCCAGCGCTCGGCGAAGGCGATCAGCGCCGCCACCGCGCCGAAGGACATCTGGAAGCTCGGCCCCAGCAGCGCCTCGGGCTCGCGCAGCAGGACGATCATCGCCGCCAGCGCGAGATTGCGCATGCTCAGAGCCGGGCGGTCGACGAGGATCGCGCCCAGCATCACCAGCGTCATGATCAGCGAGCGCACGGTCGCGACCTCGGCGCCCGAGAAGACGCAATAGGCGACGGATCCCGCCATGGCCGCGAGCGCGGCGATCTTCTTGACCGGCAGGCGCAGCGCCATCGTCTGCGAGAGGGCGAGCAGCGCCCGCACCAGCCAGAAGATCGTCCCGGCGGCCAGCACCATGTGCAGGCCGGAAATCGAGACGACGTGGTAGATGCCCGCCGCGCGCAGATCGGCATTGGTGGTTTCAGTGATCAGCCCGCGCTTGCCGGTGACGAGCGCCGCCGCCATCGCCCCCGCCTGTCCGCCTGCGACCGAAGCGATACGCTGGGTCAGGGCGTTGCGGGCGCGGTCGAGCGCGGCGGCGATCTGCAGCGCGGCCGGCGGCGCCTGCGGCGACGGCGTCAGCGTGATCCTGCCGGAGATGCTGCCGACCGCACCGAGCCCTCGGAAGAAGGCGTCGCGGCCGAAATCATAGCCGCCCGGCCGGGCCGGCCCCGGGGGCGGCAGCAAACGCGCCACCGCGGCGATGTGATCGCCCGGCGCGACCGTGCCGGCGCGGATGTTGACCCGGACGCGCCTGGGGCGGTCGGCGGCCTCGACCCCGGCCATCCCCGTCACCAGGATGACGAGGCGGGCGCCGGCGTCGCGGCTCTCGACCGACTCGACGAAACCCGTGAGCTGCCCGATCCGTGGCCGGTCCAGCAGGGGCGCAGCGATCGTCGCCGTGCGCCAGGCCGCCGCGGCAAAGCCGGCGAAGACCGCCGCCAGCGCGATCAGCACCCTCGCCGCGCCCGGACGGCGGCGCAGCCCGACCGCCGCAGCCGCGGCGAACGCGAAACCGACGAGCGGCGCCCACAGCGCGGGCTCGCGATCGGCGGCGAAGTAAAGCAGGATGCCGAGCCCCATCGGCACCGGCAGCCAGATGAAGAGGCGGCGTCGCTCGGTTTCGAGTGCCAGCGTCCGCCTTAGGCGTTCGCGGGCGGAGGCCAGCGCGAGAGCGAGGTCGGGTCCGCCCCGGGCGCGGCCGGGCCTGCTCCAGGGCAGCGCCAGGGTCCGCACGCCAAGGCTGCGCGTCGCCTTCCCCTGCCCTGGCGGCGGTGCCGGCTGCATCGGCTCCCCATCCCTGCCCGCATCGGCGGCGCGCGCATCTTGCGCTTAACGCCGGCCGCCAGGGCATGTTACAGGGGCCGCGCCGGATGTCATGCCCCGCTTCGGCGCGCGCCGTCCCGCGGCGCGCCGATTCGTCTCTTTCCCCTCGGCCCCTTTCGACAGCCAGCCGGAGCCAAGCTTTCATGAGCGATGCCGTCGTCACACGTTTTGCGCCCTCGCCCACGGGATTCCTGCATATCGGCGGGGCGCGGACCGCGTTGTTCAACTGGCTCTATGCGCGGCGCCACGGCGGCAAGATGCTGCTGCGCATCGAGGACACGGATCGCGAGCGCTCGACCGAACCGGCGATCGCAGCGATCCTCGACGGGCTGAAATGGCTCGGCCTCGATTGGGACGGCGAAACCGTCTACCAGTTCTCTCACGCCGAGCGTCACCGCGAGGTGGCGCATCAGATGCTCGCCAGCGGCCATGCCTATCGCTGCTATGCGACGCCGGCCGAACTGGACGAGATGCGCGAGCAGGCCAAAGCCGCCGGCAAACCGATGCGCTATGACGGACGCTGGCGTGACCGCGACCCCGCGACGGCGCCAGAGGGCGTCAAGCCGGTGATCCGCCTGCGCGCGCCGCAGACCGGCGAGACGGTGGTCGAGGACGAGGTCCAGGGCCGCGTCGTCTGGCAGAACGAGAATCTCGACGATCTCGTGCTGCTGCGCTCCGACGGCAACCCGACCTATATGCTCGCCGTGGTGGTCGACGACCACGACATGGGTGTGACCCATGTCATCCGCGGCGACGACCACCTGACCAATGCCGCGCGCCAGACCCAGATCTACCAGGCGATGGGCTGGACGGTGCCGAGCATGTCGCACATCCCGCTGATCCATGGGCCCGATGGCGCCAAGCTCTCGAAGCGCCACGGCGCGCTCGGCGTCGACGCCTATCGCGCGATGGGCTATCTGCCGGTGGCGCTGCGCAACTACCTGCTGCGGCTGGGCTGGAGCCATGGCGACCAGGAGATCTTCTCGACACAGGAGATGATCGATCTGTTCGATCTCGGCTCGATCGGTCGCTCGGCCGCGCGCTTTGATTTCGCCAAGCTCGAGAGCCTGAACGGGCTCTACATGCGCCAGTCCCCCGACCACGAGCTGATCGCGGCGCTGAAGGTGATCCTGCCCGAGATCGGGCCGGCGCGCGGCCTCGGCCCCGATATGTCCCCCGAGCTGGAAGCGCGCTTCCTGGCCGCGATGCCGGGGCTGAAGGAGCGCGCCAAGACGCTCATCGAACTGCTCGACAGCGCCTATTACCTCTATGCTCCACGCCCGCTGCAGCTCGACGCCAAGGCGGCGGCGCTGCTCGACGAAGCCGGCCGGCAGCGGCTGCCGGGGCTCGCCCAGGCGCTCGCCATGATCAACGACTGGTCGGTGGAGGCACTCGAGGCGGCCGTGCGTGGCTTCGCGGAGACGCATGGGCTGAAGCTCGGCCAGGCGGCGCAGCCGCTGCGGGCCGCCCTGACGGGGCGCGCGATGTCGCCCGGCCTGTTCGACGTAATGGCGGTGCTCGGGCGCGAGGAAACCCTGGCTCGCCTCGCCGACCAGAGCTGAACAAGACGCCGTCCCGACCATCTTTCGGCTCGGTTGAACCGGGTCTGCAAATGGTCTAGTGACGCCTGATGTGGCCACGTCGGCGCCTGCCGGGGCGGGCACGAATATTGCTTGAAAATCAGTCGGATGAACCACTCTTCGACCCTCGGCCGCCCCTGCACCGACACGACCCCGTCATGTCGGTTCGCTCTGACGACGGACAGGTCTCATGGACAACCGTGACAAGACCGAGCGCGACCACGACTGACCAGCAGCGAGCCTGAAAGGATCGGTATCGATGAGCGGAACCACCAGCCAGCTTCAGGTCGACGGCAAGACCGTCGATATGGCGATCAAGACGGGTTCGATCGGCCCGTCCGTCATCGACATCGGCAAGCTCTACGCCCAGACGGGAATGTTCACCTATGATCCCGGCTTCACCTCGACGGCGAGCTGCGAGTCGCAGATCACCTATATCGATGGCGACGAGGGCGTGCTGCTCTATCGCGGCTACCCGATCGAGCAGCTCGCCGAGCATGGCGACTTCCTCGAGACCTGCTATCTGCTGCTGGAAGGCGAACTGCCGACCGCCGCTCAGAAGGCCGATTTCGACTATCGCGTGACGCGCCACACCATGGTGCACGAGCAGATGGCCCGCTTCTTCCAGGGCTTTCGCCGCGACGCGCACCCGATGGCGGTGATGGTCGGCTCGATCGGCGCGATGTCGGCCTTCTACCACGACTCGACCGACATCTCGGATCCGCATCAGCGTATGGTCGCCTCGATGCGGATGATCGCGAAGATCCCGACGCTGGCGGCAATGGCCTACAAGTACACGGTCGGCCAGCCCTTCGTGTACCCGCTGAACTCGCTCGACTACACCTCGAACTTCCTGCGCATGTGCTTTGCGGTCCCGGCCGAGGAGTACAAGGTCAATCCGGTGCTCTCGCGCGCGCTCGACCGCATCTTCATCCT
>NZ_JAUXYO010000005.1 GCF_030694325.1 Allobosea sp.
GATAGTTCAGCAGCTTCAGGATCGACAGGGCCGAGACCGACTTGCCCGAACCCGACTCGCCGACGATGGCGAGCGTCTCACCCTTGGCGAGGTCGAAGGAGACGCGATCGACAGCCAGCGTCTCGCGCCCGCCCTGGCGGAAGGCGACGGAGAGGTCCTGAACGGAGAGGAGGGGGGAGCTCATGCGAAGGTCTTCCGCGGGTCGAAGGCATCGCGCACTGCTTCGCCGATGAAGATCAGCAGCGACAGCATCAGGGCGATGACGACGAAGCCGGAGAGACCGAGCCAGGGGGCCTGCAGGTTGGATTTGCCCTGTGCGAGGAGTTCTCCCAGCGAGGGCGAGCCCGGCGGCAGGCCGAAGCCGAGGAAGTCGAGCGAGGTCAGCGTCGTGATCGAGCCGTTCAGGATGAAGGGCAGGAAGGTCAGCGTGGCGACCATTGCGTTGGGCAGCAGGTGCTTGACCATGATGGCGCGGTCGGAGAGCCCCAGTGCCCGCGCCGCCCGGACATATTCGAAGTTGCGCGCCCTCAGGAACTCGGCCCGGACCACGCCGACCAGCGCGACCCAGGAGAACAGGAGCAGGATGCCGAGCAGCACGAAGAAGCTCGGCGTGATGATCGCTGCGACGATGATCAGCAGGTAAAGCGCTGGGATCGAGGTCCAGATCTCGATCACGCGCTGGAAGATCAGGTCGGTCCAGCCGCCGAAATAGCCCTGGATCGCGCCGGCCGCGATACCGATCACCGAGGAGATGCCGCACAGGATCAGCCCGAACAGGATCGAGATCCGGAAGCCGTAGATCAAACGGGCGACGACATCACGCCCCTGGTCGTCGGTGCCGAGCCAGTTCCATTCGAGGTCACGGCAGCCCGTCCCGCCGGTCCGCTCGGCGATGCCCTTGCACTGCTCGTCCCGGAGCATCCAGGTCGGCGGGGCCGGCGCCGGGACCGGCAGGTCGAGATTGTGCGTGCGGTAGCTGTAGCGGATCGGTGGCCAGAGCGCGAAGCCGTTGGCGTCGATCTCCTTGGCGATGACGGGGTCGCGATAGTCGGTGGTGGCGAGGAAGCCCCCGAACTTCTCCTCCGGATAGTTCACCGCGACCGGGAACAGCCATTCGCCCTTGTAGCGCACGATCAGCGGTCGATCATTGGCCAGGAACTCGGCGAAGAGCGACAGCACGAACAGCGTCAGGAAGATCCAGAGCGACCACCAGCCGCGCCGGTTGGCCTTGAAGTTGTCGAGCCGGCGCCGGTTGATCGGCGAGAGCTTGAGCCAGCCCTGGGGGGGCTCTGCGGGCGCCAGCGGCACCTCGCCGCGCAGGGTCGCGGGGGGTGGGGCGATCAGCGTGTCGCTCATCTCAGGTCTCCCGCGTCTCGAAATCGATGCGGGGATCGACCCAGGTATAGGTTAGGTCGGTGAGGAGATGCACGACGAGGCCGATCAGCGAGAAGATGTAGAGATTGGCGAAAACGACCGGATAGTCGCGGTTGACGATCGCCTCGAAGGAGAGGAGGCCGAGCCCATCGAGCGAGAAGATCGTCTCGATCAAAAGCGAACCGGCAAACAGCGCCCCGACGAAGGCGCCGGGAAAACCCGCGATCACGATCAGCATCGCATTGCGGAAGACATGGCCATAGAGCACGCCGCGCTCGGAAAGCCCCTTCATCCGCGCGGTCAGGACATATTGCTTGCGGATCTCGTCGAGGAAGGAGTTCTTGGTCAGCAGTGTCGAGGTGGCGAAGGCCCCCAGCGCCATCGCCGTCACCGGCAGGGCGATGTGCCAGAGATAATCGGCGATCTTGCCGAAGAAGCTCAGCTGCGAGAAATTGTCGGAGGTGAGCCCGCGCAGCGGGAAAATCTGCCAAAATGAGCCGCCGGCGAAGAGCACGATCAGCAGGATCGCGAACAGGAAGCCGGGAATGGCGTAGCCGACGATGACGACGGCGCTCGTCCAGGTGTCGAAGCGCGAGCCGTCCTTCACCGCCTTGCGAATGCCGAGCGGGATCGAGATCGCATAGGACAACAGCGTCATCCAAAGTCCGAGCGAGATCGAGACCGGCAGCTTCTCCTTGATCAGCTGCAGCAC
>NZ_JAUXYO010000006.1 GCF_030694325.1 Allobosea sp.
CGGAGGCGCGGCCGGTGGCGGCGCTGCCGGTGGGCTGAGCTTGCCTTGGCGTCGCGCCTCGCGCAGTCTCCGGCCGAATCCGAGGCGGCCAGCAAGGGAACGGTCCATGAGCGAAAATCAACCGATGAACGGCGCGGAATCGCTGGTCCATACGCTGCTGGCCAGCGGGGTGGACACCTGCTTTGCCAATCCGGGCACGTCGGAGATGCATTTTGTCGCGGCGCTGGACCGGGTGCCGGGCATGCGCTGCGTGCTGGGGCTGTTCGAGGGCGTGGTGACCGGGGCGGCCGATGGCTACGCGAGAATTGCGGGCAAGCCGGCGGCGACGCTGCTGCATTGCGGGCCGGGCATGGCCAATGCTCTGGCGAACATGCACAACGCCCGGCGCGCCTGGACACCGATGCTCAACGTCGTGGGCGACCATGCGACCTACCACCTGGTCAACGACGCTCCGCTGACCAGCGACATCGAGAGCCTGGCGCGGCCGATGTCGCATTACGTGCACCGGATCGCGACACCGGAAGATGTCGGGCCCGCCATCGGCGAGGCCTATGCGGCGGCGATGTCGCTGCCGGGCGTGGCGACCGTGATCCTGCCCGGCGATTGCGCCTGGGGCTCCGTTGAGCCGGCGGACGTGAAGGCGACGCCGGTGCCGGCTTTCCGCACGATCGCGATCGAGACCATCCGCGACGTCGCGGCGGCGCTGCGCAAACACGGTTCGCGCGCCGCGCTGATGATGACGGGCGCGTCGCTGCGTGCCGGGGCGCTTGAGACCGCCGCGCGCATCTGCGCGGCGACCGGCTGCAAGATGTACGGGCAGATGTCGAACGGGCGCATCGAGCGTGGCGCCGGGCGCGTCGCGATCCCCAAGGTATTCTACCCCGTCGACATGGCTCTGGAGCAGTTGAAGGACGTCGACCTGCTGGTGCTGGTCGGCGCGCAGATCCCGGTCGGCTTCTTCGCTTATCCCGGAAAGCCCGGCCGCCTGATCCATGACGGCTGCACGGTGACCACGCTCGGCAAGATGGGCGACGACCTCGTCGGCGCGCTCGAGGCGCTGGCGGAGGAGACCGGCGCCACCAAGGTCGAGCCCGCCTTCATTGCCAAGGCGCAGACCGAGACGGCGCTGCCGACAGGCACGCTCGACGCCGACAAGGTCTGCACCATCGTGGCGCGGCTGCTGCCCGAAAACGCGATCATCTGCGACGAGTCGGTCTCGTCGGGCCGGGTTTTCTACCAGCAGTGCCACAACGCCCCGCAGCACGATTATCTGCAGCTGACCGGGGGCGCGATCGGCGAGGGCATCCCGATGTGCGTCGGCGCCGCCGTCGCCTGCCCCGATCGCAAGGTCATCGGCATGCAGGCCGACGGCTCGGGCATGTACACGGTCCAGGGCCTGTGGACGCAGGCGCGCGAGAACCTCGACATCGTCACCGTGATCTTCGCCAACCGGACCTATGCGATCCTGCATGGCGAGATGCGCGCCGTCGGCGTCAATGATTTCGGCCGCAACGCCACGCTGATGCTCAACCTCGACGAGCCCGCGCTGGACTGGGTCGCGATGGCGCGCGGCATGGGCGTGGAAGCGGCACGAGCCACGACCGCCGAAGAGTTCGCCAAACTGTTCAAGGGCGCACTCGGCCGGAAGGGCCCGTTCCTGATCGAGGCGGTGATCTGAGCTTTTCCTTCTCCCCTCGGGGGAGAAGGTGGCACGGCGAAGCCGTGACGGATGAGGGCCAAACCTCCGTCCGCAAACAAGAAAGGGCCGCTTGCGCGACCCTTCCCTCATCCGTCTGCTGCGCAGACACCTTCTCCCCCGAGGGGAGAAGGAAGCGCGCTTACTTGAACCCACCCAGGAACGCGTCGAGGCAGTCGCCGATCGCCTCGATCGCGTAGCCGCCCTCCTGGACCACCAGCGTCGGCAGGCCGAAGCCTTTCACCTTGCTGGCGATGGTGCCGAAATCGGCCGCGTCGAGCTTGAGGACGCCGATGGGATCGTCCTTATGGGCGTCGTAGCCGAGCGCGACGATGACGACATCGGCGCCGAAGGCCTTGATCGCCTCGCCGGCCTTGTCGACGGCGGCGGCCATCGCGGCGCCGCCGGATCCATGTGGAAGCGGCAGGTTGAGGTTGAAGCCCTCGCCCGGCCCGTTGCCGCGCTCGTCCTCATAGCCCGTGTAGAAGGGGTAGTAGTTCGAGGGGTCGGCGTGGACCGAGATCGTCAGCACGTCATCGCGGCGATAGAATATCTGCTGCGTGCCGTCGCCGTGATGGGCGTCGACGTCGAGGATCGCGACCTTCTTGAATGTCGAGCGCAGGCGCTGGGCCGCGATGGCAGTGTTGTTGAGATAACAGAAGCCGCTGGCGCGGTCGGCGCGGGCGTGGTGGCCCGAGGGGCGGCAAAGCGAGTAGACGGCGCGCTCACCGGCGATGACCGCATCGGCCGCCGTCACCGCCGTCTCTGCCGACAGCAGGGTCGAGCGCCAGCAATGCTCGCCGATCGGCACCGACATGTCGCCGAGATACCAGCCGAGCTGGCCGATGAAGCCGGTAGGCCGGCAGGGCGGGCGGACGGCTTCCTCCGGGCGTCCGCTCCAATAGGGGAAGGTGCTCGGCCAGACTTCGGGGCCGCGCTCGGCCGGCAGATCCTGCCAGCGCTCCCAGGCTGTCTCGAGGAAGTGCACGAAGCCGGCGTCATGGATAGCCAACACCGGGCCTTTGCCATGGGCGGCCGGCCGCTCGGGCGCGATGCCGTGCCGCTCCAGAGCCGCCAGCAGCCGCGCCGTGCGCTCGGGCAGATCCTTGGGCGCGACGACGGCACCAAATCGCAGATACTGCTGGGGATCGTGCATCGACTGGTCGGGATGATAGAAGGCGCGCATGGATCGAGAGGTCTCCGGGAACGGGCCGGTGGCGGCCCGAATGCTGGGAGGCTAGCAAAGCCCGCACCGTGGCGTCACGCGGGGACGACGCCACCCTGCCCTGCGTCGAGGTGGGGCCGCAGATCCCCGCGGGCAAGCAGGCCTGGCACCTCTCCGGCTGCCACGGCCGGCGCATAGAGATAGCCCTGGCCATAGCGGCAGCCATGGGTGTGCAGGAAATCCTGCTGTGACGCGGCCTCGATGCCTTCGGCGACGACATCGAGCCCCAATTCGGCCGTCAGCGCCACGACGGCTCGCACAATCGCCGCATCCTCCCCCTGCTCGCCGATTCGGGCGACGAAGGAGCGGTCGATCTTGACGATATCGACGGGGAAACGCCGCAAATGGGTGAGCGATGCGTATCCGGTGCCGAAATCGTCGAGCGCAACACTGATTCCCGCTGCGCGCAACCGGTGCAGCGCCGGCCCGGCCTGATCGCCCTTGCGGGTCAGCAGCACGTTCTCCGTAACCTCGACACCGAATTGCTCCGCCGAGAGACCTGCGCTGCGCAAAAGGTCGAGCAGGCTTTCGGCGAATTGGGGATCACGGAACACGCCGGGCGCGAGGTTGAGCCAAAGCCGCGGCACGGCGAGGCCCTGGTCGCGCCAGCGGCTCCGGTCCGCGAGGACGCGCGCCAGCACCGCTTCGCCGATCTGGCGCGCCGTCTCGGGGTCCTGCAATGCCAGCAGAAAGGAGCCCGCGGGCACGATGCCGCGCTCGGGATGATCCCAGCGCGCCAATACCTCGAGGCCGTCGACCGCACCGCTGCGCAGATCGATCTGCGGCTGGTAGAAAGGTACGATCCGCCCCTGCGCCACCGCCTCGCAGATCGCGCTGCAGATCTCGACGCGTGCGTTCATCGCCTCACGCATCGCCGGCTCATAGACGACCGCCATGTTCCGGCCGAGCGCCTTGGCCCGATACAGTGCGAGATCGGCATCCTTGAGCAACTCGCCTGCCTCTTCATGGTGCTGCGGCGCAAGGGCGAAGCCGATGCTGGCCCGCATCGGGCCAGCGATCTCCACGCCCGGCAAGGGCTGACGCACGGCCTGGAGGAGCCGCTGTGCCTTGGCGGCGGCATCGAGGCCGTCGGGCAGTTCGGCGATGACCACGAATTCGTCGCCGCCCAGCCGCGCCACCACCTCGCCGGGCTGGAGAACAGCGCGCAACCGGTCACCGACAGCAACCAGCAACTGATCGCCGACATCATGCCCGAGCGTATCGTTGACCGCCTTGAAATCGTCGAGATCGATCAGGAACAGGGCGACCACGCCGGGCCTGCCACGGCCGAGCATCTCGGCCAATCGCTCCTGGAACAACAATCGGTTCGGCAGACCCGTGAGCGCATCATGCGTCGCCTGCCAGCGCATCTGCGCGGCGGCGACATTTCTCTCGGTGACGTCCACGATCCCCGCCACAAAGGCCTGGATCGACCCGCTCGGAACGGTGGCCGCGGTGATCACGGCCTCCCGCATCCGGCCCTGTCCATCCCGGAGAGGCACTTCGAGCGCTTCGATGCGCCCGCGGTTACGCAGCGCCGCGATCGCGCGGCGCCGGTCCTCACTCCCGATGCTGTCGGCGATCGTGCTGCCGGCCAGCCCAGTCTCGCCGGGCGCCGCCAGATATCGCACCGCCGCCTCGTTGGCACGGAGATAGCTGCCGTCGGCGATGGACGTGACGACGAGCGGGATGGGAACCGCCATGAAAACACGCTCCAGCAGGGCCTGGCTCGCTTCCAGCGCCTCGCGTGCCGTCCGCTCCGACCGGGTCGCCAGCCATTCGAGGCGGCGCAGACGGTTGGCGTGAATGACGACGAGGCTGAGCGCGAAGTTCAGCATGACCAGCACGAGGACGAGGCCGAGCAGCGTCGAGGGATAAGGGCCGCGGCCGAGATAGCCGGCCAGCATCAGCACGCTGGCTCCCACGCCCATCGAAAGGGTGAAACGGAAGGGCGTCGGAGCGACCAGATAGAAGATCGAGGGCAGCAGCAGCACCACGAAGAGCGCCAGTTCGCTGCGAGTACTGACCAGGAAGGCGACCCCCACGGCCGTCGTCACCTCCCAGAGCAGCGTCGCCGCCAGGGCGCGGCCGACACTGTTCGCACGCCGGACCAGCAGGAAGCAGAGCAACGAAAAGGCGACGACGGAAAGCCGGGCCGGCACAGCGACGAAGAAATGAGGGGTTCCGGCAAAGCGCCAGTCACTCAGCAGAAAAAGCGTGTTGAGCGCCGCGGAAAGCAGGAACAGCAGCCGGCACTGCCTGAGCGTCTCCTCGAGACGCTCAGCCGCGAAAGCGTGCTCCATGGCGGCGTCGCGAAACTCGCCGCCGAACTTCAGTCTATCCCCAACCATGCTCGGCTTGTCGGCGATCACACCTCAAAAGCGAGTTAAATTGACGCATCGCTTCCGATGCGACCGCGATTTGCCTCAATCCGCGAGCACGATATCGGAGAATTCACGAGCGATCGCCGCAATGGCGAACCGCTCGGGCCGAAACCAGTCGATCGAACCGTTCAGAGCGCCCAACAGCCAATAGCGCATCAGGTCTGGCGAGCGCGCCGGCTTCAAGGCTCCGGCGGCCTGCAACTCCGCGATGAGATTGCGCCAGACATCCTCATAGGCCCGCCTCGCCGCCCGCACGCTCTCGGGCACCGGCGTCGCGCCGAAGGTGAAGACCCGGAAGCTCGCGGTGGTATAGTCGCGCTGGCCATGGAGGGCGGTCAGATGGGCGGTAATCGCCGCCTTGAGTCTTTGCCGCGGTGACGCGCCGTCCATCCCCGCCAGCGCAGCGACGACGGCATCCTGCACGAAGCGGACGCCGTCATTGACCACCGCCTCGACGATCTCCTCTTTCGAAGCGAAGTGGTGATAGAGGCTCGCCTTGCGGATGCCGACCGCCTCGGCGATCTCGCGCAGCGTGGTCTGGTGATAGCCGCCCGCGCGCAGCAGCCGCGCCGCCGTGTCGAGGATCAGGCGGCGCGATCCGCCAGGGGCGACGTCCCGCACAAGGGTGTCTGAGGCCGCGCTCACAGCCGCTTGGCGACCTCTTCGAGCATCACTTCGGTGGCGCCGCCGCCGATGGCCTGGACGCGGGCGTCGCGTGTCATGCGCTCGATCGTGCTCTCGCGCATATAGCCCATGCCGCCATGAAACTGCAGGCAGGCATACATCACCTCATTCACCAACTCGCCGCAGTAGGCCTTGACCATCGAGACCTCGCGGGTCGCATCGACGCCCTGCGCGTCGAGCCAGGCGGCGTGATAGACGAGTTGCCGTCCGGCCTCGACTTTCGCGGCAAGCATGGCGAGCTTCTGGCGGATCGCCTGCTTGTCCCAGAGCGGCGCGCCGAAGGCCCTGCGTGTCTTCACATAGTCCAGAGTCAGTTCGATCGCGGCCTGCGCCTCGCCCATCGCCATGGCGCCGATGACGGTGCGCTCGTTCTGAAAATTGCTCATGATGGCGTAGAAGCCGCGGCCTTCCTGCCCGAGCAGGTTCTCGGCCGGGATACGGCAATCCTCGAAGACGAGTTCGGCGGTGTCCGAGGAGCGCCAGCCATGCTTGTCGAGCTCGCGGGCGATGCGGAAGCCCGGCGTCCCCTTTTCGACCAGAAAGATCGAGACCGACTGCGACGGCTTGGCCGAGAGATCGGTCTTGGCGGCGACGCAGTAGAGATCGGCATGGACGCCGTTGGTGATGTAGACCTTGGCGCCGTTGAGCACATAGCTGTCGCCCTCGCGGCGCGCCGTGGTGCGGATGCCCTTCACGTCGGAACCGGCATCGGGCTCGGTGACCGCGACGGCGACGATCTTCTCGCCGGCGATGATCGCCGGCATCAGCCGGTCGCGCTGGGCCTTGCTGCCGGCGTTGGCGATGTGGACAGAGGCCATGTCGGTATGGACCAGCGCGGTGATCGCGACGCCCGAAAAGGTCGAGCGGCCGAGTTCCTCGGCGAAGACGACGGTGGCCATCGTGTCCATCTCCGAGCCGCCATACTCGGCCGGGTAGCGGATCCCGAGGAACCCGAGCGAGCCCATCTTCCGGAGGACCTCGCGCGGGACGAAGCCCGCCTCCTCCCACTCCTTGGCGTGGGGCTTGATCTCGCTCTCGACGAAGCGGCGGACCTGATCGCGCAGCGCCTCGTGTTCCTCGGCAAAATAGGGCGAGCGCGCCGCCGTCCCCCCGGATCCGATCTTCTCGACTGCAGACATGCCGATCTCCTCCGATGCGCCAGCCTACCGGACGGTAGGTTGGCGACGCCGGGAGATCAAGCGGGCGTTCCGTCGCGGCCGAAGCCGGCGACGACCAGCGCAGCACTACTTTCCGGGCGGGAAGGTCAGCGGCGAGATCTCGAGATGGTCGCGCTTGGCCCAGTCGAGCTCCTTGACCTTGGGCTCGGCGCGACGCTGGGCCTCCTCGAGCTCGGCGGCGGCGGCGGCGTAATCCATCGTCAGCACCTTGCCGTTCTCGACGACCGTGACGCCGTCGACGATGACGGTCGTGACCGCGCGCTCGCCCGCCGCATAGATCAGGCTGCGGATCGGATCGCGCAGCGGGCGCATCATCGGATGGGTGACGTCGACCAGCACGATGTCGGCCTTGGCGCCCTTGGCGAGGCGGCCGATGTCGTCGCGGCCCAGCGCCTTGGCGCTGCCGAGCGTCGCGGCGTTGAAGGCATCCGAGGTACGCAGATCGAAGACATCCTCCGCCATCATGCGCGAGCCGATGCAGACAGCGCGCAGTTCCTCCAGCATGTGGTGGGGATAGGTGTCGGTGCCGATGCCGACATTGACGCCGGCGGCGACATATTGCCCGAAGCTCTGCATCGCGATGCCGCGGCGCTGGAAGACGATGGGGCAATGGGCGACGTTGGTGCCGGTCTCGACGAGGCAGCCGAGATCGTCCGTCGCCGGCCACTTTGCGGAGGAGTGGTGGTCGAGGAAGATGCCGTGGCCGATGATCGAGAATGGTCCCAGCACATCGAGCGATTCCAGCCATTCGACCGGCGTCATGCCGTGGCGGCGGGTGATCTCGTGGAACTCGACGACGCTTTGGGCGGCGTGGATCTGGAAGGGAACCTTGCGCTTCTCGGCCTCGGCATAGCTCGCCTGGATCAGCTCGGGCGTGCAGGTGTCGATCTGCGAGGGCGAGACCATGCCGGAGAGGCGCCCGCTGTCGTCTGCGGCGACCTGGTCGAGCAGCTGCATCGCGGCGGCCATGGCGGCCTCGCCCGCCTTCTCGTCCCATTCGTATTTCGCGAGATGGCCGTTGTCGGTGTACCAGCGGGCCGAGCGGTACATCGGCGAGAAGACGCCGCGCAGGCCCGACGCCTTGAAGGTCTCCAGCCAGCCATCCCAGGCGACGGACATGTCGACCAGCGTGGTGACGCCCGACATCAAGAGCTCGGAATAGGTCACCTGCGCACAGGACTTGATGCCCTGCGCGTCGCAGCGGAACAGCGGCATGAACTCGTAGAGCGCCGTGCCGTACATCTTCGGGCTGCCGAGTTCGTCGTTCCAGCCCTTGGTCATCGCCTCCGAGGAGGGGTGGGAGTGGATGTTGACGAGGCCCGGCATGACCATCCTGCCCCGCCCGTCGATGGTGGTGTCGGCCTGGCCCTTATAGGTCCCACCGACATGGACGATCCGGTCGCCGTCATAGGCGACGTCGCCGTCGCGCAGATAGACATGCCCTTTGGCCTTGGCGTCATAGGCGACGATCCAGGAAGCGTTGCGGATGAGGGTGATGGGCATGGCAGGCTCCGGCGTGGGGCAGAATGAGGGCGTCATGGTCGGCCTTGAGCCGACCATCTCTGGCAGGAGATTCTCGGGTCTGCGCTTCGCTTCGCCCGAGAATGACGAGAGATCAGCGCACGAACTTCAGGTCCAGCCCCTTATACAACCCACAGCCATAGATGTTGTGGGCCTTGAAGGGGGCGAGCCGCGCCGAGGCGGCGATCTTCATCGGCTCGTGATAGAGCGGCAGCCAGACGGCGGCCTCGTGCACCTTCTTCAGCACCTCGCCATAGGCGGCGGCGCGGTCGGCATCGTTCAGCGCCGTCATGCCCTTGCTGAGCAGCGCATCGGTCTCGGCGTCCTTCCAGTTCATCCGGTTGGGCGTGGGCGCATTGGCGGAGGGGAAGTAGAGGTTCAGCGCGTCGCCGGCCGAGATGTAGGGGAAGCTCATCCCGAACATGTCGAACTCCTGCGTGGCCATCTTGCCCCAGGCGATGGTGGCATCGAAGAGCTGGACCTTGAGATCGACGCCGATCTTGCGCAGGTCGCCTTGGATCGCCTCCATCAGCTTCTGCCAGGTCGAGCCCGTGAAGCCGTAGACCACCGGCGAGAGCTTCTTGCCGTCCTTGGCGCGGAAGCCGTCCGCGCCCTTCACCCAGCCGGCCGCGTCGAGGATCTTGTTGGCCTCCTCGACATTGGTCCTGATCGGCGTGACCGCCTTGTTCCAGTCGAGCGCCTCGGTCGAGATGTAGCTGTAGGCCGGCTCGACCTCGCCGAAATAAAGGTTTTCGGCGATCGCCTTCTGGTCGACGGCCATCACCATCGCGCGGCGCACGGCCGGATCGCTGACGCCCTCCTTGTCGATCTTGAAGCCGACGAAATAGGTCCAGAAGGCTTCCTTGGAATCGACCAGCTTGAGGTTCTTGTTGGCGCGGATCTGCGACAGGCCGGAATAGGGCACGTATTGCGTGACCTGGCTCTGGCCGGTCATCACGGCGGCGAGGCGGGTGTTCTCCTCTGGCACGATGCGCCAGACGATCTCCTCGATCTGGGCGGCACCCTTGTTCTCGTAGATCGGCGGGCCCCACTTATAGGCGGCGTGCTTCTTCAGGCGGAATTCGTTTCGCGGCTTCCAGTCGCCCCAGCAATAGGGGCCGGTACCGTTGAAGCCCTTGACGCCGAAATCGGCGCCGAGCGCCTCGACATTGGCCTTGTCGACGATCACGGCGAAGCTCTGGGTGAGCTGGTAGAGCAGTTCCGAGAAGGGCGCGGTCAGCTTGTACTCGACCGTGGTGTCGTCGACGGCGACGATGTCGTCGACCTTGCCGGCGCGCCAGCGCACCGGCGAACGCGTGGCCGGGTCGATCCAGCGCTTCATCGAGTAGACCACGTCCTGCGCGGTCAGCTTCTTGCCGTCGCAGAAGGAAACGTCGTTGCGCAGCTTGAAGGTGTAGGTCTTGCCGTCCGGCGACATCGTCCAGGAGGTGGCGAGGCCGGGCTTGATCGTCGACATGTCGTGGTCGAGCGAAACCAGCGTGTCGGCCATCATGAAGATGACCTCGGAGGCCGCGCGCGCCGTCGAGCGGTGCGGGTCGTAGCGGTCGCTGTCGACCTCGCGCACGATGGTCAGGCTGGCGTTGGAGCCCTGCGCCAGGGCAGGCCCGGCAAGCGCAGCCAGCCCCAGCAGGGCGCCGGTGGCGATGGATGTCAGATGCTTCACGATCGTTCTCCCCTTTTTGTGTCACGTAACGTCAGATTTGGATCGACCTCGCTCCATCCGCGCCGTCATCCCGGACAAGCGGCAAAGCCGCGCCGATCCGGGATCCATTCCGGAACCTCTCCGGCTGGCTTTCCGGAATGGATCCCGGGTCTTCGCTTCGCTGCGCCCGGGATGACAGCGTGAAATGGGGCGCGTGGCTCATTCACTGGTTCCTCATGCGCGGGTCGAGCAGGTCGCGCAGGGCGTCGCCCAGCAGATTGACGCAGAGCACGATGGCGATGATCACCAGGCTCGGCAAAAGCGAGATGTGCGGCGCGAAGAACAGCGCGTCGCGGCCGAGCGAGGCCATCATGCCGAGTTCCGCCTCCGGCGGGCGCACGCCCAGCCCGAGGAAGGAGAGCGCCGCGCCGATCAGGATGATCTGGCCGAAGCGCAGCGTCATGAAGACGAACACCGGCGACAGGCAGTTCAGCGCGAGATAGCGCCAGATCAGGGTGCGGTCGGGCAGGCCCATGGCGCGGCCGGCCTCCATATAATCCTGCCCCATGATGACGATTGCCGCGCTGCGGGTGATGCGGGCGACGTCGGGGATGGTCGCGATCGAGAGCGCGATCACGATCGCCGTCAGGCCGGGGCCGACGACGGCGGCGAGCGCCAGGCCGAGCAGGATCGCCGGGAAGGACAGGAGGATGTCGGCGGCGCGCATGATGTAGGGGTCGAGCCGGCGGTAATAGACGCCGAGCAGGGCGACCAGCGCGCCCAGCCCTCCGCCGATGACGATCGAGGCCAGCCCCATCACCAGCGTCAGCCGCGTGCCGTAAAGCAGGCGCGAGAGCATGTCGCGGCCCTGCCCGTCCGTGCCGAGCCAGTGCTGCGGCAGCGAGCCCTCGCTCCAGCGCGGCGGAATGAAGGGTCGGCGGGTGGTGTTGTAGGGGTCGAAGGGGGCGAGCCAAGGCGCAAACAGCGCCGCCAGCACGATCAAGATCAGGACGACCGCCGCCAGCAAGGCGAGCTTGTCGCGCAGGATGCGACGCCCGAAGGCGGCGAGTGGGCGGCTGGCGACGGGGGCGGTGACGGCGATGTCAGCCATGTTTTTCGACCCGCGGATCGAGCACGGCATAGAGCATGTCGACAATGAGGTTGATCACCAGGAAGGCCAGCGCCAGCACGAGGATGGCGCCCTGTGCGAGGGGGAAGTCGCTCGCGAGGATGGCACCGACAGCGAGCCGGCCGACGCCGGGCCAGGAATAGATCGTCTCGGTGACGACGGCGCCGCCCAGGAGATAGCCGGCCTGCAGGCCGATCAGCGTCACCACCGGGATCAGCGCGTTGCGCAGGACATGGCGCAGCACCACCGCCCGCTCGGACAGGCCCTTGGCGCGGGCGGTGCGGACATGGGCGGCACTCAGCACCTCCAACGCCGCCGTGCGCGTCATCCGCGCGATCGGGCCGATGAAGACGAGGCCGAGCGTCAGCGCCGGCAGCGCGATGGCGGCGAGCCCGTCGAGGCTCCAGAGCGGCCCACCGCGCCCGATGAAGGGCAGCAGGCCCCAATGGTAGCCGATGTACTGCATCAGGATCAGCCCGATGAAGAAGACCGGGGTCGAGACGCCCGCGACCGAGATCGCGATGACGATGCGGTCGAGCAGGCGGCCGCGATAGACCGCCGCGATGGTGCCGAGCGCGATGCCGAGCGGCACTGCCCAGACCAGGCAGGCGAACATCAGTTCGGCGGTCGGGCCGATCGCCTCGCCGAGTTCGGCGACGACGCTGGTGTTGGAGATCAGCGAGACACCGAGATCGCCCTGCAGGACGCGCGCGAGATAGATGCCGAACTGCACGATGACGGGCCGGTCGAGTCCGAGATCCTTGCGGATCTGTTCGACCAACTCGGGACTCGCCATCGGGCCGGCGACGATGGCGGCGGGGTCAGCCGGGACGAGCTGCAGCAGCAGGAAGCCGAAGAGCAGCACGCCGAGCAGCACCGGCACCGACATCGCGACACGCTGGGCGATGTGGTTCAACATGGGCGGCGCCCGCTCATCGCCATGTCTGAGAACCGCGCCGTCATCCCGGACGCAGCGAAGCGGAGATCCGGGATCCATCGTAAGGTGCGACGCTGCCCTATGATGGATCCCGGATCGGCGCGGCCTGCGGCCGCTTGTCCGGGATGACGCAGTGTTTCCAGTGTTCTTCTCCGACAGGGCAACACAGCCACCATCACGCTTCCGCCTCGTACACGACCTTCCCCGCGATGATCGTCATGTCGCAGCGGGTTTCGTGCAAGAGCTGTTCCGGCGTCGCGCTGGAGAGGTCGCGGGAGAAGATCGCGATGTCGGCGGCCATGCCCGGCAGGAGGCGGCCGCGGCTGTCCTCGCAGCGGTTCACATAGGCGCCGAACTCGGTATAGGCGGAGATCACCTCGTCGATCGTCAGCGTCTGGTCCGGCGAGATCACTGTGCCGCGCGCCGTCTTGCGGGTCAGCATGGTGTAGATGTTGGGCCAGATGTTCGCGTCGCAGACTGGCGCATCCGAGGAGGCGGCGGGCTTCAGCCCGGCGGCGATCCAGTCCCGCATCGGGTAGCAGGCCTCGACGCGGTCGGCCTCCAGCACCGAGAGATAGAGATCGCCGAAATCATAGATGAAGACCGGCTGCGGCACCGGCTCGATGCCGAGCCGGACCATGCGGGCGATCTGCTCCTTGGAGTTGAAGCCGCAATGCTCGATGCGGTGGCGGCGATCGGAATCGGGGTGATCGTTCAGCCCGTTCTCCATCGCGTTCAGCGTCTGCTCGATGGCGGCATCGCCGATGGCGTGGACGGCAAGCTGATAGCCCTTGGCGTGGTAGTCACGGGTCAGCGCGTCCATCTCGTCATCGGTGAGGCAGAAGATGCCCTTGGTCTCCGGCTCGCCGAGATAGGGCAGGCTCATCGCCGCCGTCTTGCCGCCGGCCGAACCATCGGTGAAGATCTTGACCGGGCCGATGCTGAGCCAGTCGTCCCCTGCCCCCGTCACCAGCCCGTCGGCGAAGCACTGCTCGACGATGCCGTTATGCCCGCCGAGCAGGCACATATTGGTGCGCACCGGCAGGCGGCCGGTGCGCTGCGCCGTGCGATAGGCGGCGACCTCGCGATAGCGAGAGCGCATGCCCACCGCGGCGTCCATCACCGAGGTGATGCCGAAGGAATTGCAGTAGCGCCCTGCCCGCTCGATCGCTGCGACGAGTTCCTCGTCGGTCGGATCGGGGATGACTTTCTTGACGGCGTCGCGGCCGTTCTCGGCCATCAGCCCGGTGAGCACGCCATTGACCTGCTCGATCGCGCCGCCAGCGGGAACGGGGGTTGTCGCGTCGACGCCGGCGAGTTTCAGCGCCAGCGAATTGGCGACCGAGAGATGGCCGCAGGCGCGCACGATATAGACGGGGTTGTTGGGCGCGGCGCGGTCCAGCTCCGTGCGGTGCGGATGGCGCTTCACGTCGAGTTCGAAATGGTCGTAGCCGCGCGCCAGGATCCATTCGCCGGGCTTCGCCTTGGCCGCCGCCTGCGCGATCATCTCCAGCAGGCCGTCGAGCGTGCGCACGAAGCGCGGCCTGATGTCGAGCTCCTTCATCGTCAGCCCGAGCGGCAGCAGATGCAGATGCGCCTCGTAGAGGCCCGGCGTCGCCATGCGGCCGGCGAGGTCGATCACCTTCGTGCCGGGGCCGATCAACGGCGCCATATCGGCCGGCGTGCCGGTCGCCAGAACCTTGCCCGCCCAGAGCGCGACCGCCGAGGCGTAGCCCTCCTTCAGCCCGAGATAGACCGGACCATTCTGGAGAACGAGATCGGCGTGCGGCAGGCTAGGCATGGAATTAGTTCCTCCGGGAACCAATTCATGGCATCAAAAAAATCCCCGGGCAATCGCGGGGCGCGCAGCAAAATGCGCCAGCGCGGCGATGAAGAGATAGGCAGCATCGCGCGCCCCTGCACGCTGAGCAAGGCTCGTTCCGATGATGCTGCGGGAGATCGGAAGTGATGTGCTTGAGGGAACCGAAGTGTTCGATCAAAACTCTGATAAAGAGATATATATCACAGGATCGTATTCCAAAAGGCCAACGACAAGGCCACCAAAATGTACGGTGACCGGCGGCTTCGAGCGCCGAATAGCTAAAGCCATAGCTACCTGAGGCTTTCATTTGGCCGACGATCACTGCTTTCGCACAGCCCCTTCGTCGGCGTCTCTAGCTCGACAAAACACCACTGCTGCCAAGCCTATCTGCCTGCGTTCAAATCGAGCAAGTCACCAGGTCTCATGCCGGCAATGAGGGCTTGAACTTGATCGAGGGCGACCGAGCAGACATCATGACGGCAGAGCCGTGCAGGAAGCTGTACCGCGAGATGGATACACCTGAAAGGCACGGCTTGCTGGGAGAGCGGTCATGGCTGAGCCACGAATTTTTCAGCTAGCCTACACGTCCTCGTTCAAGGGAAGCCGGGTGACCAGCCCTCATGGTGCCCTTTGCGATATTCTCTCCGCGTCTCGCCGTAACAACGATCGCTCGGGGATCACCGGCTATCTGATTTTCGATGGAACGACATTCGTTCAAATACTGGAGGGCGATCAGTTGGCGGTACTGGCGACATATGTGCGGATTGAAAAGGACCCCAGACACTGCAACGTTACGATGATTGGCTCGCAGGAGGCCGCCGAGCGAAGCTTTAGCGCTTGGGGAATGGACGGCTATCTTTACTCGACTGATCAAGATGATATCGTACGTGATCATGTCTTTACCGGCAAGATGGATTGGAGCGCTATTTCGATTGCGGGTGTCGTGGAATTGGCTCGTGCCCTTCAAAAAGTCGATCGCGCCTACCTCCCCAGCTAAACAGGCGTCGTCGCCATCGTGATTGTTTAAATTCAGGGGCGTCCTCGAAAGATCATCCGCAATCTTTACAGCATGACGCGCCGAGGCTCTAACCGCCGCTGGATGACAGATTAGTGGCAGGTCAGAAGCGCGCCATCGCCTTCTCGGCGGCCTCGATGCAGAAGGCGACGCCCATGGTGATCGAGAGCCGCCAGGCCAGGACCTTGCGGCTGAACCCGTCGACGACGGCGGTGAGGTAGACGAAGCCCTGGGGTGTAGGTGATGTCCATCGCCCAGACCTGATTGGCTCGCGTCACCGGCGGCTTGCGCAGCAGATAGGGGAAGATCTTATGCCCGGGCGTCGGCTTCGATGTATTCGGCCGGCGGTCGAACGCCTCGATCCCCATGCGCTTCATCAGCGTGGCGACGTCGAGACGCCCAGCCCTATGGCCATCGGCATCGAGAAGCCCTTGCAACCTGCGGCTGCCCGCAAAGGGATATTCCAGATGCAGCGCGTCGATCGCGCGCATCAGCGCCAGGTCGGCGGCCGGAACCGCGCGGGGCAGGTCATAGACGCTGCCCCGGCTGATCCCGAGCACCTTCGCCTGCCGGTTCAGTGGCAGATTATGCGCGCGGTCGATCATCGCTTTGCGCTCAGAAGGCCGGCCTTGCCGAGCCCGCCGGACAAAAAATCGTTCTCCAGCGTCAGCTCGCCGATCTTCGCATGCAGGGTCTTCACGTCGATCACGGGCGCGGTAGCTTCCGACTTCGCCTCGGAGCCGAACACGCCGGCAGCCCCTTCAAGAAGCTGGCTGCGCCACTGCGTGATCTGCTTGGCATGGACGTCGAACTGCTGCGCCAGGTCGGCCAGCGTCTTCTCGCCCTTGATCGCCGCCACCGCGACCTGGCTCAGAGGGATTGCACGAAGATCGCCATCATGCTTGATATGACAGCCACCGACAGCAAGACATAGCCGAATTTGGCGCCGCCGCCGAGCGCCGTCGCCCAGTTTCCGGGATCCATATAGCCGACGGCCACCAGATGACCGGGCCCTAGAAAGCGACGAAACGCCTCGTCCATGCTCCCCCGGCCGGGACATGAACAGTACGACATGATTCGGCGAGCGAAGCCTGCTCTTCAGTAGAATCGCGCGACTCGACGAATCCTGGATTTTGACGAGCGGGAGTTTGCATTGGCTGTTGAACACGATCTCTTCGCGGATATCATGTGTCGCTTGGCGAGAGGCCGTCAAATCGACCACAGGACGCTTGGTAAGATTTAGTATTAACCGATCGAGAAATATACTATTTACGTAATGCGAACGATAGGACAATGTCGGCTCAAATTATAAGGGTTTAACGCTGGTTCAGATGAGTACGAGAACCATAGCGATCGTCGATGATCACCCTCTGCTTGCGGAAGGGTTGGCAGCCGTATTGGGGCGCTACGCTCATCTGAGCGTAATCGCGACCGGGAGCAAGGCCGACGACATCCTCGAAATTATAGACGAGCATGCGCCCGATATCGTCTTGCTCGATCTAAATATGCCGGGAGATGCGTTCGCGGTCCTCAACGAAGTGCGTGTCCGCGTCGTACCGACGAAGCTGATCGTCTTTACTGCATCGACCAGCACCGATCATGCCATCAACGCACTCGCCGCGGGCGCTTCAGGTTTTGTGCTGAAAGGCAGTCAAGCCGGCGAGCTCGTCGAGGCGATAGACGCGGTAACTCGTGGCGAAGTCTTCATAACGCCTTCCTTTGCGGCAAAGGTCATTGGCGCTCTGCAGACGAAAGAAGCTGAGAAGCGCGCTGCTGAGCGGCTCAAACTCAGTGTGCGGGAGGAGCAGATCGTCCGACTGCTGCTCGTCGGAAAGCAGAACCGGGAAATTGCCAAGGCGCTGGACCTCAGCGAAAAGACGATCAAGAGCTACATGAGCAATCTCATGGCCAAGCTGAATGCGAGAAACCGGCTGGAAGTCGTCATCGCGGCGCAGAAGTTCATGCCGACGGATCAAGAGCGCCGTCGTGGGCCACAGATGCCGTGAGCGAACGCGCCCGGACGGGTAGCCGCACGCGCAAGACCATTCCGCCCGCGTCCAGACGAGAGATCGACAGAGATCCTCGCAGAGCGTTCACGCGCGTACGCATGCCGCGAAGCCCAAGCCCGTCGCCGACGACGATCGCCGGCCCGGCATGTCCGGTATCCTGAACGAGCAGAAGGAGGTTGCCATCCTCGAACGCAGCCTCGACGTGCTGGCCTATGCCATTCGCGTGCTTGTAGGCGTTCATCAAGCCTTCCTGAATCACGCGAAACGCGCAGATCCGGATTGCCTCCGGCATCTCGGCCGGCAGGTCTGCGAAGTGCCTGCTGACCTTGGTCCCGGTGTTCCGCTCGTGATAGGCGATTGCCGCCTCGATTGTCGCCAGGGGTGACAGATCGCGTATGTCAGGCAGGACGAGTCCGGCCGACAGGTTGCGCAGTTCGCCCAGCGTCTGTTCGATGAGCGGCTGAAATTGCTTTCGCACATCCTCGATGGCGCGATGTTGCGACGGACCGGGCAGGCGCAGCATCATCAGGCTCAACATCTGTATCGGACCATCGTGGAGGTCGGAGCCGATCCGCGACAGATACTCCTCATTGGTGACTGCCGCGCGCACCCGCGCACGGTCGGCGGCATGCCTGAGCGATCTATTGCGGTTCGCAAGCGCGGCGGCGCGGGCGACATTTTGGGAGAGCAGTCCCTGTTGGCTCGCGATCATGCGGCTAGCGCGCCTGATCAGGGCATAGAGCGCGACGCCGACCACGAGGCTCACATTCAGGATCAGAAACCAGAGCGCGTGTTTGAGCTGCTCGATCTCGCGGCTCAGCAAATCGGTCGTATTATAGAATTCGGCGATCCCGATCACGGTCGCGGGCGCCTTTCGGCTGAATATGGGCGAGTAGACCTCGATCATTTTCGGCCGGCCAACCAGTGTACTGGGATGATTTTCGACCAATGCGATGACTTCGCCGCCAAGCAACCGCAGCAGATTCTGCGGAGGGATGCGCTCGTCGGTGACGGGTCCGGCGGTGGAAAAGAGAAGGTCGCCGCTGACGGCCCAAACCTTGATGACCTTGACCTTGCCTCCCAGCGGAGTGCCCGCGATCAGCTTGACGAGATCTGCTCTCGCCTCGTTGGAGAGCGGTTCGCCGGCTTCAAGATCTTTCAAATGCGGGGCCACGACGGCTTCGACATAGGTCGCTGCGACCTCTGCCATGCTTTGCGTCCAGCCGACGCGCACCCTGCGTTCGACCCAATAGCCCAGCACCGCCATTGCCAGCGTCACGACGATCACCGTCACGAGAGTGAAGCGCTGTTCGAGCGTGAACCCTGACCACCAGCGGCCGATGCCCGCGAAACGAGACCAAAGTCGGTAGTGCGCGCCAACCTTCTGATGGGCTGGCGTTCGCTCCTTTGGACTCGCAGTCGCATCGACCTTGCCATCTAGCGGTCGCTTCATCGGGCAAGCATCCTGTCCTTAACAAATCGTTAACGTTCGCGACGTCTTGCCTACAGAAAGATGTCGCGGACACGTTACCGAACGAACTGGGCTGTGAAAAGCCAGTTCAACTAACTCGCGGCTTGGGATCATCAGATTCTGAGAATGGAGCGGCGTGCCTGCGGATCATCGGGAGTATCGTGATGTTTAAGCTGAACTTGCACGATCTGGAATTCGTCCTGAAGCAGATCAAGATCGGCGAAGCCAACGCCAATGGCGCTGACCTGACCGAAATCCGCGTCGATCCGACGACAGGCGAGATCATCACCGATGCCACCGCCTACGCGGGCGGCGTTTTCGTCGGCAACGCGACCTATCCGCTGACGAATGTGGACGGCCCGATCCTCTACGTTCGCGCCATTCCCGATCCCCACACGCCGTTCGGCATCCGCACCGTGGACGGCACCTACAACAACCTCGTCGAGGGCCAGGAAACCTGGGGTGCGGCGGGGCAGGGCATGCCGCGCCTGCTCGACGGCGGCGCCTATCTCAACGAGGTGGATGGCGACTCGATATCGTTCGGCCCGACGAGCACCCTGACCAACACCAACTACACGCCCGGCTCGCCCTCAAGCCAGGGGCCGGGGACGGTCGTGGACGCCGATCCGCGCCTCATCTCCAATCTCGTCTCGGACATGAGCCTGAACAACCCGGCGGCCATCGTCGCGGCCCTGACCTTTGCCGGCAATGAAGACCCCTACGGCACGCTGGCAGATGTCCAGGCCGAACAGCCCGACTGGGCCGCCAACCTCGCCGTCATGCTGAGCCCCACCGCGATGCTTAGCCCGACGCCGCCGCCGACCGCGGCCGCGATCGCGGCGGCGAAGGAAGCGGCGCGTGACGCCGTCAACCTCGTGCTGGAGCCGTTCGGCATCGAGGTCGATACCTCCGGCTCCCTGTCGATTCCCAACGTCGCGCCCGACGAGGGCCTGTCCGCGCCGTTCAACGCGTGGATGACCTTCTTCGGACAGTTCTTCGACCACGGCCTCGACCTGATCTCCAAGGGCGGCGCCGGCACGATCTACATCCCGCTGCAGCCGGACGACCCGCTCTACGTGCCCGGCGGCCGGACCAACTTCATGGTCCTTACGCGGTCGACCAACATTCCCACGGACGACCCGAACCAGCCGACGCAACGCAACGTCACCACCTCATGGGTCGACCAGAACCAGACCTACACCTCGCATGCCTCGCATCAGGTGTTCCTGCGAGAATATGCGACCGTGGCGGGCAGGACCGTCGCCACCGGCAACCTGCTCGACGGCGTCGGTCCCGATGGCGGGAAGAACGGCCTGCCGACCTGGGCCGACGTCAAGAACCAGGCCCGCGAGATGCTCGGCATCCAGCTGGAAGACCGAGATGTCGGCTCCGTGCCACTGATCCTCACCGACGCCTACGGCAACTTCATTCCCGACGCGGCCACGGGTTACGCGAGGGTAATCGTCGGCGTCGGCGGCGATGGCGTTCCCAACACGTTCGACGACATCACCGTCTCGGGTACCCCTGCCTCGCCGATCATTCCTACAGCCGTGGGGGCGCTACGCACGAACAACGCCTTCCTCGACGACATCGCCCACAACGCCGTGCCGACCGGCACGTTCGACCATGACAACGACCCGCTCACGGCTAACGTCGCCATCGCCGCCGACACCGACACCGACACCGGCAATGCCATAGGCACCGACATGCGGGGCAACCGGGTCGCCTACGACAACGAGCTTCTCGACCGGCATTTCATCACCGGAGACGGGCGCGGCAACGAGAATATCGGCCTGACCGCCGTCCACCACGTCTTCCATTCCGAGCACAACCGCCAGGTCGAACTTCAGAAGAAGACCATCCTCGAGAGCGGCAACCTCGCCTTCATCAACGAATGGCTGAGCACGCCGATCACAAATCTGAATCAGATCGACACTCCGGTCGAGATCGCTGGTCTGAACTGGGACGGCGAGCGCCTGTTCCAGGCGGCCCGTATGGCGACGGAGATGCAGTACCAGCACCTCGTCTTCGAGGAGTTCGGCCGCAAGATCCAGCCCGCGATCGACCCCTTCGTCTTCAACGCGGTCACGGACATCGACCCGTCGATCTTCGCCGAGTTCGCCAACGTCATCTATCGCTTCGGCCACTCGATGCTGACCGACTCGATGCCGCGCGTCTTCATCGATCAGACCACCGGCGCGATCACCTCGCAGGACGACATGGGCCTGATCGCCTCGTTCCTGAATCCGCTCGTGTTCAACTATGTCGACGCCGATGGCAATCCGGCGACTGCCCCCGTGCAGATCAGCGCCGAGCAGGCCGCCGGCGCCATCGTGCGCGGCATGACCACCGAGCGCGGCAACGAGATCGACGAGTTCCTGACCGGGGCCCTTCGCAACAACCTGCTCGGCATCCCGCTCGATCTCGGCGCGATCAACATCGCCCGCGGTCGCGACACCAATATGCCGACGCTCAACGAGGCGCGCGAGCAGCTCTACGCCGCGACGAGCTCGACCTTCCTCAAGCCCTACGAGAGCTGGGTCGAGTTCGCGGCCAACCTCAAGAACCCGCTCTCGGTGGTGAACTTCATCGCCGCCTACGGCACGCATCCCTCGATCGAAGGCACCGTCGCGGAGAAGCGCGACGCCGCGATGAAGCTCGTCTTCGGCGATCCGGATCTGGTGCTTGTGAACGAAATCGCCGCGTTCAACGCCGACCGCATCGCGTTCCTCAACGCCACCGGCGCCTACACGGCGGCGAACACCGGCCTCAACAGCATCGACCTCTGGATTGGCGGCCTGGCCGAGAAGAAGATGCCGTTCGGCGGCTTCCTCGGCTCGACCTTCAACGCCGTGTTCGAGGCGCAGATGGAAGCGCTGCAGGACGGCGACAGGTTCTACTACCTGACGCGCACCCAGGGCCTGAACTTCCTCGTTGAGCTGGAAGAGAACTCCTTCGCCAAGATGATCATGGCGAACACGGACCTCGCCCAGCCGGGCCCGGACGGCATCCGCGGCACCGCGGACGACATCGTCACCCGCCATATCGGCGCCGATTCCTTCGCGGCCTACGACTATGTCTTCGAGGTCAACGCGGCCAACCAGCACGACTACGATCCGGACAACCTCAGCCTGTCCGGCGTTGATCCCGGCGGCAACGATCCAGTCCTCGAGGCGCTGGGCTTCGGCAAGGTCGTCCGCGACGATCCGCGCACGGCGGCCGTGGAGACCAACTACTTCCGCACCTTCGGCGGCGAGCACGTCGTCGTCGGCGGCACGGACGGAAACGACACGATCATCACCGACTTCGGCGACGACGGCATCTGGGGAGGCGCGGGCAACGACCGCATCGAATCGGGCGCGGGCGTCGATCTCGTCCTCGGCGGCGCGGGCGACGACATCATCACCGACTCGGGCGACACGGGCGACTTCCTCAAGGGCGAGGAAGGCAACGACGTCATCGCCAACTCCAACGGCCTCGACGTCATCATGGGCGGCGAAGGCAAGGACGTGATCTTCGTCGGCGTCGACGACACCGAGGTCTTCGGCGGCGAGGGTAACGATTTCATCCTCGGCGGCGACGGCATGGACTTCCTGATGGGCAACGAGGGCGACGACTGGATCGAGGCCGGCGGCGGCTTCGACACCACGGCCGGCGACAACTCCGAGCTGTTCTTCAACTCGACCATTCTCGGCCACGACGTGATGTTCGCCGGCTCCGAAGAGCATGATTTCGACGCCGAATCCGGCGACGACATCATGGTCCAGGGCCCGAGCGTCATGCGCAGCGAGGGCATGCTCGGCTTCGACTGGTCGATCCACAAGAGCAACCCCGAGGCCGCCGATTCCGACCTCACCAAGCCGATCTTCACCACGGATGCCGAAGACATCCTGCGCGACCGCTTCGACGCCGTCGAGGCGCTCTCGGGCTGGGAGAGGGACGACGTGCTGCGCGGCGACGACCGCAGCTCGACCCCCGCCGACGGAGCGGGCAATCTCGCCAACGCCGAAGGCACCATGGTCGGTCACGAGCTGACCCAGGCCGGCGTCGATCGCATCGACGGTCTGCGGCTGCTGATGGGCAGCGCGCTCGCACAGGGCACGTCCGGCTTCGAGGGAGGCATCGCCTTCGACGACGGCAACATCCTGCTCGGCGGCGCGGGCAGCGATCTCATCGAGGGCCGCGGCGGCAACGACTTCATCGACGGCGACGCCTGGCTCAACGTCCGCATCCGCATCACGGCTCCGGGCGTCAGCAACACGGCTGCCAACGAGCTCGCCACGATCGACAGCCTGAAGCACACCTTCACGGCGCCACAGCTCTTGGCTTTGGGCCTGACTGATCCCAGTCTGGTCGGCAAGACGCTGTCGGAGCTGATGATCGACCGGCAAATCGTGCCGACGCAGCTCAACATCGTCCGCGAAATCGTCCTCGACGACGGCGTGGGCGAAAACGGAGTGCGCGACATCGACGTGGCCGTCTTCAACGACAGCTATCTCGCCGCCGACGGCACCCCCAACTACACCATCACCCAGAACGGAGACGGCACCTTCACGGTGTCGCACGACAACGTCACCATCGGCATCGATCCCGATACCGGCCGGCAGATCGTGTCGGATGGCGTCGATACGATCCGCAATGTCGAGGTCCTGCAGTTCGCCGACCGGGCCATCTCGCTGGTCAAGCCCGTGCTCGAGCTGAACGGGTTCGACCCCGTCAACCGCAACTGGGGCGACGACTTCACCACGCGCGCCTACACCAACAACAACCCCGGCACGACGAACGCCTTCAACGGAGCATGGGTCGAATCCGGCGACGCAGGCGCCGCGCAGAGCGCGACGGACGGTTCGATACAGATCACGACGCTCGGAACGCTGACCTTCTCGCAAGGCAATGCCGACGACTCGTCCATCGCGCGGTCGCTGAACCTCGCCAACGCGGTTTCGGCAACCGTGTCCTTCACGATCTCCGATGTGAACATCACCGGCGCCGACAACGAAGAGATCATCTTCGAGGTCTCCGGCGATGGCGTGACCTTCACGACCCTCGAAACATTCGACAACGGCGATGGCGCGCAATCGTTCATCCTGCCAGCTAGCGCCCTCACCGCGAACGCGGTTCTGCGTTTCCGCTCCAACAACACGCTCGATGGCGGGCAGAATCCAGAGTCCTTCTCGATCGACAACCTCGCCGTCAACGCCGTCTTCCTGGCGCCGTCGGCGACGCCATCGGTTGATGTCACGGCGAACTATGACGAGGACGCGGTCGCGGTCTCCATCGGATCCGATCCGCGCATCACCGACTTCGGCTCAACGCTCGCCTCCGCCCGCATCGTCCTGACCAACGCCTTCCCGGGCGATACGTTGGTGGTACCGGCTAGCCTGGCGGCTCTCGGCATTTCGGCAGTCACTCAGGTCGTGGCATCGACCATCGTCGTCACGCTGACGGGAACGGCGTCGCTGGCCGCCTATCAGACGGCGATCCAGTCGATCGGGTTCCGCAACACCTCGCAGGCCCCGGACACGACGCCGCGCATCATCGAGACCACCGTCAATGGCGGCTTCTTCGAGAGCGACCCCGCGATCACGACGATCACCGTCCAGTCGGTCGACGACCCGGTCAATGCCGGCAACGACACCATCATCACCAATGCCCTGCCCGGCACGGCGATCGTGGTGCCGAAATGGGCACTGCTTGCCAACGACACCGATCCGGACAACACGATCGACATCACGGCGGTCAGTACGACGATCGGCAGCGATCTTGTCGCGAATCTCGGTGCGGACGCCATCACAGTGACCGACACCGGGACACCGGGCGGCTCGTTCCAGTACACTGCGGCCGGAGGGCCTGCGACCGACAACGCCACGGTCACGCTGAACTCGGTCGCTAACACGACGACGCTCAGCGAGACATTCGGCAGCACCAGCTACACCGACAATGACGGAACAGGGGTCAATACCTGGGCTGACAACTGGGGCGAGAACGGCGACGACGGGAGCAGCACAAGCGACAACGGCCAGATCCGCATCAATGGGAGCCGGTTGGAATTCGACAACGGCAATAACGCAGGCAATAGCAACGGCGCATCGATTCAACGAGGTCTGTCCGGACTTGCCGGCGCGCCGTCCGCAACGATCTCGTACAATGTTACCGAAGCGCTCGATGCAAACGAAACGGTGACCGTTCAGTTCTCCAGAGACGGTACAAATGCTAATCTTCAGCAGGTTCAGCTGATCAACAGCGCCACGGGCAACAACGGCGTCAGCAATTTCGTCCTGACGGGCCCATTTACCGCCGCTGCCTTTATCCGCTTCACGGTGTCGGCGCTCAACGATGGCGACGACCTTGTCAGCATTGACGACATCAGTGTCACCTTCCCGACCACGGTCAACGGTGGCGCTACCGGCGAAATCCTGATCGGCGACGTGAACGGCTCGACGTTCAACGCCGGCGGCGGCAACGACATCGTCATCGGCGGCCTCGGCAACGACACCATCGATGCCGGCACGGGCAATGACACGATCGTCTGGAACGCGAACGCCACGGGGCCGACCGACGGGCGCGACTTCATGAACGGCGGCGGCAACACCGACACCGTCATCATCAACGGCAACGACGGCGGCGACGCCTTCGTCGTCTACAGCCGCGCGGCCGCGATCACCAACGGCGTAACGCCGCTCAACGCCAACACCGAAATCGTCATCACCCGCAACGGCGTGGCGATCGCCGATCTCGACAACGTCGAGGAGATCATCATCAACACCGGCGACGGCACCGACTCGGTGTCGACGATCGGCACCTTCGCCGGCACGACCCTTTTGCCGAACACGATCACCATCAACGGCGGCGCCGACGACGACACGGTCGACATCTCGGCTCTCGCCTCGGCGCACCGCGTGGTGTTCCGCAGCAATGGCGGCAACGACACGATCGTCGGCGATCTGCGTCCGCAGGACGTGGTCGAACTGGCGGCCGGCCAGGACATCTCCGGCTATACGCTGGTGAACAATGGCAACGGCACCCAGACCTTCGGCAACGGCACCCACTCCATCACCTTCACCGGTGCGGTGCCGCCTCAGTTCCAGAATGGTCCGGGGACCGGGGGGACGGGTCTCGACGACGAGGATTTGGAAGACCTTCTCGACATGGTTCAGGACGGGCTGGTCCGCGACTCCTCGGGCTATGGCAACAATGTCGACAATCCCGAGTGGGGCACGTCCGGTGGCCAGTTCATCCGGCTGACCGACGCCTACTATACGGACGGCGCGTCGGGCATCCGCCAGACGGGGCTTACTCCGCGCGATATCTCCAACATCCTGTCCAACCAGGACAATGACGGGGACGGCATCGAGGAGAGCATCGTCAATGCCTTCGGCGGGACGAGCCTGCTGACCTTCTTCGGCCAATATTTCGACCACGGGCTCGATTTCGTGGCCAAGGGCCAGCCGGGCTCGGTCTATATCGGCGACGTCGGCGCGACCCCGGTCAATGCGCCGCGCTCGAACATCGTTCCGGGTACCGGCGTGGACCCCGACGGCATTCCCAACAGCGGGGACGAGATCCCGGCCGAGTACGTCAACCAGGCCTCGCCCTATGTCGATCAGAACCAGACCTATGGTTCCAGCAACGCGATCACCAACCTGCTGCGCAGGTGGGAAGTCGGCGCTGACGGTGAACCGGTGCAGACAGCCTACCTGCTGTCGGGGGACATCGACGCCTCGGGCAATCCGCTCCTGCCGACGCTCGATCATATCCGCGCCAACTACCGGGTCATGACCGGCGGCGACGAACTGACCGCGGAGGACATCTCGAACTATGACGGCAGCGGCCAGCCGCTCCTGATAGACTTCATCCCGGCATTCGTGCCCGGCACCAACCCGCCGCAGCTCGATCTCGACGCCATCGGCCATTACTTCATCGCCGGCGATGGCCGGGCCAACGAAAACGTCATGCTGACCTCGATCCACACGATCTGGGAACGCAACCACAACTTCTGGGTCGACGAGATCAAGACCAAGACCAACAACGCGTGGACCGAGGCCGAATATTTCGAAGCGGCTCGCATGATGAACATCGCCGAATACCAGCGTGTGGTGTTCACCGAGTTCGCCACCGCGATGGCCGGCGGCTTCGACGGCGACGACGAACATGGCTTCGAGGGCTATGACCCGACGGTCGACGCCTCGATCTCGGTGGAGTTCGCCCAGGCGGCCTATCGCTTCGGCCACTCCATGCTCAACGAGACCGTGAGCTATGTCGACGCGAATGGGGATCTTCAGGAGATCTCCCTGGTGCAGGCCTTCCTCAGCCCGAACCAGGTCTCCGCACTCGGGATCGACGGCCTGATCGGCGGCTCGGTCCAGGTGCAGCACCAGGCGATCGACGAAGACGTTGTCAACGCGCTCCGCAACCAGCTCGTGGGGCGGCCGCTAGACCTTGCCGCGCTCAACATCTTCCGCGGTCGTGACATGGGCATCGCCCCGTTCAACGAGGTCCGTTCGCAGCTTTACGAGCAGACGGGTCTCAGCGCCCTGCGGCCCTATTCGGACTGGGCCGACTTCGCGCAGCGCAACGACATCTCCGCGACGATGCTCGGAAAGCTGCAACTGGCCTATCCGGACGGGTTCGAGACGATGGATCTGTGGATCGGCGGCCTTCTGGAGAAGCCGATGGCCGGCCAGCTCGGCTCGACCTTCGGCTATATCTTCCTCGAGCAGCTCGACCGGCTGCAGCACGGCGATCGCTTCTATTATCTCGAGATCTTCGACGACTCGCTGTTCACCGATGAGAACAGCATAACGTTCGCCAAGATCATCGAGCGCAATACGGGGCTCACCGGGTTGCCTGAAAACGTCTTCGACCTCGACGCGTCCAATGCGCCCGCCGACGACGATGACAGCATCTTCGATAACGACGACGACGACGACGACGCCGGGAACGGCGACGATGATGACGACGATGATGACACCGACGGTGACGACGACGACCAGGACGACGATGATGACGACGCCGGGAACGGTGACGACGACGACAGCGATGACGATGACGACGGCGATGATTGCGGCTGCGACGACGACGATGTCGCCACGCCTCCGCCGGCCTCGCCCTCGGGCGGCGGTTTGCGGACCGGGACGCCGGGCACGGATGTCCTGGTCGGGACGGCCGGGGCCGACAACATCATCGGCTTTGCCGGCGACGACGTTCTGATCGGCGAGGCTGGCGACGACCGGGTTTCGGCTGGCGAGGGCGCTGACTTCGTCGATGCGGGGGCGGGGGCCGACATCGTCTTCCTCGGCGGCGGCGACGACCATGGCTTCGGCGGGGCGGGCAATGACGCGCTCTATGGCGAGGCGGGCGACGACCGGGTCTTCGGCGAGGCGGGCGACGACCGTCTCGAGGGCGGGGTCGGCCGCGACACCATGGTCGGCGGCGCCGGCGACGACCTGATCGTGGCGGCGGTGGGTGACGGCGACGACACCTATCATGGCGACGATCTGGACGGCGGCGACGGCGTGGACACGCTCGACATGTCGGCGATCTCGGCCTCGATCACGGTCGATCTCGGCTCGGGCCTTCTCGGCCGCGGCAGCGCCGTCAGCGTCGAGAGCGGAACCGACACGCTGTGGGGCATCGAGAACGTCGCCACCGGATCGGGCGAGGACACGATCACCGCCAGCGCGGCCGTCAACGTGATGGAGGGCGGCGCCGGCGACGACGTGTTCCGCTTCACCAGCGTCCAGGCGGCCGACGGCGACACGATCCTCGATTTCGAGCCGGGCGACCGTCTCGATCTCTCCGGGATCGACGCCGACACCGGGGCCGACGGCAACCAGGCCTTCACCATCGCCAGCGGTCCGCAGTTCACCGCCTCGGCGCAGTTGCTGGTGACCTATGAGACCCGCGCCGACGGCGACTACACGGTGGTGTCGGGCAATGTGAACGGTGACGACGAGGCTGATTTCCAGATCAACCTCAAGGGAACCCACACGCTGAGCCCGGGCAACATCGTCCTTTGATGCTTCGGGCTTAGCCACCCCGGCCCTTTGGGTCGGGGTGGCGCCGGCTTCATCGCGTCAGCGTCATCGGGAACAGCGTCATGATCTCCAACAGTCTCGCACGGGCCCGCAAACGCGATGCGGCGAAGTTGACGAAAGGCCTCCGTGGCATCTTCGTCTATCTCGTCGCGATCTCATGCCTGATCAACGTGCTGGCTCTGACCGGCTCGCTCTACATGATGCAGGTCTACGACCGCGCCCTGAGCAGCGGCAGCGTCCAGACGCTGATCGCGCTCTCCGTCATCGCGCTGGTGCTGTTTCTGTTCCAGGGCGGCTTCGATGCGGTGCGCTCGCGCATCCTGCTCAGGATCGGCGCCCGCTTCGACCGCGACATCGCCCCGACCGCCCATCGCGTGGCGATCGACATGCCGCGCTTCGGCTTCTCGACCACCGAGGCGATCGAGCGCGGCCGGGACGTCGACACGGTACGAAGCTTCCTGGCCGGACAGGGGCCGGGCGCGCTCTTCGACATGCCCTGGATCCCGATCTATATCGGCTTCATCTATCTGCTCCACCCCTGGCTCGGCGCGCTGACGCTGGCGGGCGCGGTCGTCCTGACGCTGCTCACCATCGCCAGCGAGGTCTTCGCCCGCAACATCTCGACCGAGGCCAGGCAGTCGGCCATCGGCCGCAGCCTGATCGCGGAGTCCAACGCCCGCAACGCCGAGGTGCTGAAGGCGATGGGCTTCGCCGGCCGCGCCACGCGCCGCTTCGCCGAGGCCAATGAGGCCCATCTCGAGATGCAGTCGCGCGCCAGCGACCTGGTCGGCTCCTTCGGGGCCTTCTCCAAGGTGCTGCGGATGATCCTGCAATCGGCTGTGCTCGGGCTCGGCGCTTTCCTGACCATCAAGGGCGAACTCTCGGCGGGCGCGATCATCGCGGCCTCGGTCGCCTCCTCGCGCGCGCTCGCCCCGGTCGACCAGGCGATCGCCAACTGGCGGCCCTTCGTCGCCGCGCGCCAGGCCTTCGCCCGGCTGCGCGAGACCGTCGTCGCGCTCAGCCAGGCGGTCGAGCCGATGCAGTTGCCCGCGCCCCACCGCTACCTGAAGGTCGACCGCATCACCGTCTCGGCGCCGGGCACCGGCCAGGTCCTGCTCAGCGACGTCTCCTTCGACGTGATGGCGGGCCAGGCGGTCGGCATCATCGGCCCCAGCGGCGGCGGCAAGACCACGCTGGTGCGCGCGCTGACCGGCATCTGGCCGACATTGCGCGGCTCCGTGCGCCTCGACGGCGCCGAGCTCGAGCAATGGCCCGAGGAGGATCTCGGCCGCGCGGTGGGCTATCTGCCCCAGGAGGTCGGGCTGCTCGACGCCACCGTGGAGGAGAACATCTCCCGGCTGGCCGAGCACGACGATTCGAGCGGCGTCATCGCCGCGGCCGAGGCGGCGGGCATGCACGATCTCATCGTCAGGCTGCCGGCCGGCTACCGCACGCCGCTCGGGCCCCAGGGCATGGCGATCTCAGCCGGCCAGCGTCAGCGCATCGGCCTGGCGCGGGCGCTCTACGGCAACCCGTTCCTCGTCATCATGGACGAGCCCAACTCGAACCTCGACGGCGAGGGCGAGGCTGCGCTGACGAAGGCGATCGAGCAGCTCAAGGCGCGCGGCGCGATCGTCATCATCGTCGCCCACCGGCCGAGCGCGCTCGCCGCTGTCGATCTCGTGGGCGTGATCCAGGCCGGCAAGCTCGCGGCTTTCGGCCCGAAGGATCAGATCATCAAGCCCTCCTTGGGGGCGGCTGCGCAACCCGAACCGAGCAAGCCGATGCCCGGCCTGCCCAAGGTCGCTGGCTTCGGGGCTCAGTTCGAAGCGGAACGGGTGTCAGCATGATTGACGTCAAAGCCGCGCGGCGATCGGCCGATACGCCGCCATCATCCGCCCAAGTTATTGCCCGAAGCGAGCAGGACGCACCGCTGTCGATGCGCGGGCCGGGGCTGCTTCTCGCCATCATGGCGGCGGCCATCGCCTATGTGCAGGGCCTTGTCGGCAAGAGCGAGGCGGCCACGCCGGAAGACGAGGCACAGCGCCAGCAGGCGGCCGACGAAGCGACGGCGGCCGTGGAGGAGGACGTCCCGGACGTGGCCAAGCCGCCGGCGCAGGTCGAGCCCGAGGACGAAACCGGCTCGATCGGCGGCGAGAACCAGCGCGCGATCGGCTCCGGCCAGCCGAGCCCGGCCGTGCCGGGTCTGCCAGACTACATGAACATCGATTCGCCGGCCTTCGATTTCGAGCAACTGCCGCTTCCGGTGATCGCGGGCATCAGGCCGCCCCCGACCTTCGGCGAGGACGCCAGCAACGACAATGGGCGGTTCTTCGCCAGCGGGGCGGCCGGCGTCGCCCTGACGCCGACGGCCAACGCCGCAGCCGCCGGCGGCTCGGGCGGCGTCGGCATCGGCGAGACCTTTATCACGGCCGGCTTTACGCTGCCGCTGCGCCCGGTGGAGCCGATCGCCCCGCCGGAGCCCGACCTGCCGGACCCGCGCGACGACACCCCCGATCCGCAGGCTCCCGAGCGCAACCGCGCGCCGCGGGTCGCGGGCGCGCTGCGCCTTGCCGATATCGGTCCCTGTCAGGCCTCGCTCCTGACCGCGCTGATGCTGCTGGCGGGCGCCAGCGACGCCGATGGCGACACGCTCGCGCCGCGCAATCTTACGGTCTCCCACGGCACGCTGACGCAGACTGCCGAGGGCTGGCTCTACCAGCCGCAGGCCGGCTATTTCGGGTCGATCACGCTCAGCTACGAGATCAGCGACGGGCAGGCCTTCGTCGCCCAGAGCGCGACGTTCGACGTCGTCGAGTTCCTTCGGCTGATCGGCACGCCGCAGGACGACGTCCTGATCGGCAGCGAGTGCAACGACCTGATCGAGGGTCTCGACGGTAACGACATGATTGAGGGTCGTGGCGGCAAGGACATCATCCTCGCCGGCGCCGGCGACGACGTGATCTACGGCGGCGCGGGCAACGACACCATCGATGCCGGCGCCGGCAACGACGTCGTGTTCGGCGGCTCCGGCAACGACATCATCCGCGGCGGCATCGGCAACGACCAGCTCCATGGCGAGGATGGCGACGACGAGATCCACGGCGAGGCTGGCGACGACTGGCTGACCGGTGGGGCGGGTAACGACCTCCTCGACGGAGGCGACGGCAATGACCGGCTCGACGGCGGCGAAGGACATGACCACCTGATCGGCGGCGACGGCGACGACGAGATCGCGGGCGGCGCGGGCGACGACGTCATCGAGGCCGGCGCGGGCGACGATCTGGTCGACGGCGGCGACGGCGACGACAGCATCGACGGCGGTTCGGGCCGCAACGCGATCCTGACCGGCAATGGCCGCAACAGCGTTACGGCCGGGGATGGCGGTAATGCGGTGATCGGCGGGAACGATGCCGACATCATCAAACTCGGCTCCGGCGACGACGTGGTGCGCGCCGGCGGCGGCGACGACATCGTCGATGCCGGAGCCGGCAGGAACGCCATCTTCGGCGAGGATGGCGACGACCGCCTCGTCGGCGGCGACGGCGACGACGTGCTGGACGGCGGGACGGGGCGCGACGAACTGGTCGGCGGCGCGGGCCAGGACCGGCTCGTCGGCGGCGACGGCGACGACCTGATCGATGCCGGGACCGGCAACGACGTGATCTTGGCCGGCGCCGGGCAGGACACCGTCATGGCCAGAGACGGCGACGACGACGTCGATGCCGGCGATGGAAACGACGTCGTGCTGGCGGGAGCCGGCAATGACCGCGTCGAGGGAGGGTCCGGCAACGACATCCTCCTCGGGGAGGCGGGCGACGACTGCATCGACGGTGGCGAGGGTAACGACACGTTGATTGGCGGGGTCGGCCAAGACGAGTTGCACGGCTCGGCTGGCGACGATCATCTGGCGGGCGGCGCGGGCAGCGACACGGTCTACGGCGGTGCTGGCGACGACACGGTCATGGTCGACGCCGATTGCGCCGACGACGTCTATGCCGGCGGCTCAGGGACCGACACGCTCGATCTGAGCGCGCTCAAGACCGGCACCGTGGTCGATCTGGTCAAGGGCGAGATTAAGAGCGCCGAGGCCGGCAAGGACACAATCGGCAGCTTCGAGGTCGTCATCGGCGGCTCCGGCGACGACACCTTCGTCATCGGCAAGACCGCGACCGTTATCAGCGGCGGGGCGGGCACGGACACGTTCAAGTTCGAACTCGACGGGCGCGACGCCGACGAGGAGGCCGAGGAACTGATCCACAGGATCCTCGACCTCGAGGTCGGGGACCGGATCATCGTCAGCCAGTACACAATCCGTGAGGATGACGACCGCGACGATGACGACCCTGGCGACCAGGACGACTTCGCGCGCATCTATGGCGACGATGGCGACGACCGCCCGTTCCGCTTCCGCATCGAGAAGGTCGGCGAAACCGAATCGACCTTCATCGACGTGCTGATCGAGGACGAGGGCGAGAAGGACTTCTCGATCGAGGTCAGCGGCAATCACCGCTTCTATTACTACAGCTAGCCGTCACAGCGGAGCGAGCCATGAACGCCCATAACTTCGACCGCACTCTCTTCGAGAGCGCGGCGGCCATCGCGAAACCGCCCGTGAAGAGCTTCTCGCTGCGCGGTCACGTCGTCTTCGGCGCGATGCTTGCGCTCGGCCTCGTCATGGGCTGCGGCGGATGGGCCGCGACCGCGAAGCTCGCCGGCGCGGTCATCGCGCAGGGTTCTGTCAAGGTCGACCAGAACCTCAAGGAGGTGCAGCACCGCGACGGGGGGACAGTTCAGGCCATCACCGTCCGCCAGGGCGAGATGGTCGACGAGGGGCAGGTGCTGTTCCAGCTCGACGACGTCCAGATCAAGACCGAGCTGTCGATCATCCGTTCGCAACTGGCCGAGTTCCTCGGACGCAGGGCGCGGCTCGTCGCCGAACGGGACGGTCTCGACACGATGATCGATCCACCGGGGATGGCCGACCTCAGCGACGAGGCCACGAAGATCATGACAGGTGAGCGCCGCCTGTTCGAAGGCAACCGACAGAACCGGACCAGCCGCCGGGAACTGCTTGAAATCACCATCGTCCAATCCGGCGAGGAGGTCAAAGGCCTCGAGTCCCGCTTCGCAGCGAAGAAAGAAGAGCTGCGCCTCGTCGAGAGCGAGCGCGAAAAATATCTGAGCCTGTTCCAGAAGGGCTTCGTCGACGGCGTCAAGGTCTTCAACATCAACCGCGAGTGGGCCCGTTTGCTGGGCGAGCGCGGCGAGATCGAGACGATGATCGCCCGCGCCAAACTCAGGGTCAACGAGGCGCGCCTCCAGATCATCGCGATCGACGAGACCGCA
>NZ_JAUXYO010000024.1 GCF_030694325.1 Allobosea sp.
GCGCCGCCGCAGCCGGGGCCGCCGCCCCCGTGCGCCAGCAGCCGGCCGCAGCGCCGCCCCTGCACAACGGCACCCTGTCGGAGGCAGGCTACGACGCCTCCGCGATCGAGGTGTTGGAAGGCCTGGAGCCGGTCCGGCGGCGGCCGGGCATGTATATCGGTGGCACCGACGAGCGCGCGCTGCACCATCTCTTCGCCGAGGTGATCGACAACGCCATGGACGAGGCGGTCGCCGGCCATGCCAGCTTCATCGATGTCGAGTTGCTGGAGGACGGCTCGATCGCGGTGACCGACAATGGCCGCGGCATCCCGGTCGATCCGCATCCGAAATTTCCCGGCAAGTCGGCGCTCGAGGTCATCATGACCACGCTGCATGCCGGCGGAAAATTCGACTCCAAGGCCTATGAAACCTCCGGCGGCCTGCACGGCGTCGGCGTCTCCGTGGTCAACGCGCTCTCGGACCGGCTCGAGGTCGAGGTCGCGCGCGGCAAGGTGCTCTACCGGCAGGTGTTCTCGCGCGGGCTGCCGCAGGGACCGCTGGAGACGGTCGGTCCCGTCGCCAACCGCCGCGGCACGCGGGTGCGCTTCCACCCCGATGCCCAGATCTTCGGTGAAGGCGCGCAGTTCGTGCCGGCTCGGCTGTTCCGCATGGCCCGCTCGAAAGCCTATCTGTTCGGCGGCGTCGAGATCCGCTGGCGCTGCGCGCCCGGCCTGCTCAAGCCGGAGGGCGATGTCGCGGCGGAGGCCGTCTTCAAGTTTCCGGGGGGCTTGCGCGACTATCTGGCCCGCGAAATCGAGGGCAAGGACCTCGTGGCCGAGCCGATCTTCTCCGGCAAGATCACCAAGGCGGGCAGCCATGGGTCGCTCGAATGGGCGATCGCCTGGCTGGCGACGGGCGAAGACGGCTTTTCCTCCTCCTATTGCAACACCATCCCGACGCCCGAGGGCGGCACGCATGAATCCGGTCTGAGGATCGCGCTGCTGCGCGGCCTGCGCGACCATGCGGAGCGCATCGGCCAGTCGAAGCGCATGGCACAGGTGACCGCCGACGATGTGATGGCGACCTGTGCGGCGATGCTCTCGGTCTTCATCCGCGAGCCGGAGTTCCAGGGCCAGACCAAGGACAAGCTCGCGACGCTGGAAGCGTCCCGCATCGTCGAGAACGCGGTGCGCGACGCCTTCGACCACTGGCTGGCCCAGGCGCCGCAGCAGGCGCTGAAGCTGCTCGACTGGTCGGTCGACCGGGCCGAGGAGCGGCTGCGCCGCCGGCTCGAGAAGGAGGTCTCGCGCAAGACCGCGACCCGCAAGCTCAGGCTGCCCGGCAAGCTCGCCGACTGCTCGAATGCGGGCGCGGCGGGCTCGGAGCTGTTCATCGTCGAGGGCGATTCCGCGGGCGGCTCGGCCAAGCAGGCGCGCAACCGCGCGACCCAGGCGATCCTGCCTCTGCGCGGCAAGATCCTCAACGTCGCCAATGCGACGCGCGAGAAGCTGAATGCGAATCAGCAGCTCGCAGACCTGATCCTGGCGCTGGGCTGCGGCATCGGCAGCCAGTTCCGCGAGGACGACCTGCGCTACGAGAAGGTCATCGTGATGACCGACGCCGATGTCGACGGCGCGCATATCGCCTCGCTGCTGGTGACCTTCTTCTGGCGCCAGATGCCCCGGCTGATCGAGAAGGGGCATCTCTATCTCTCGATCCCGCCGCTCTATCGCCTGCGCCATGGCGGCAAATCCGTCTATGCCCGCGACGATGCCCATAAGGACCAGCTGATCGCCACCGTCTTCAAAGGCAAGAAGCCCGAGATCGGCCGCTTCAAGGGTCTGGGCGAAATGATGCCGGCCGAGCTCAAGGAGACGACGATGGACCCGGCCAAGCGCATCCTGCTCAAGGTCATGGTCGATCACGAGGCCCGCGAGGACACCTCCGACACGGTCGAGCGGCTGATGGGCAACAAGCCGGAAGCGCGCTTCCTCTTCATCCAGGAGCGGGCGGCCTTCGCCGGGGAGCTGATCGACCTGTGATCGTCACGGCCTGTCCCGTGCGGGCGGTCAGCCCCGCAGTCCTGCGGGGTTGGCCGGCAAAGCTGTCGGGCTGCGCGGGCGGGGCGAGGCGCGCATGCTCGCTTCATGCCCCAAGACACATCCTCACACCCGCCGCCGCCCTGCCATGATCTGTCCGGAACCGTCGACGAGCGCTTGCGCGGATTACCCCTCCGCGAAACCGCTTTCGGCCATGGGCCGCTGATCCGATGGGGCGCCCTCCTCCCGCTGCATCTCGACGCGACGGCGATCTGGCGGCGCCCGGCTGGGACGATCTGCGCATCTTCCACGCCATCGCCGAAAGCGGGTCGCTGGCCCTGGCAGCGGTCCGGCTGAGCCTGAGCGAAGCGACGATCGCTCGCCGGCTCAAGATCCTCGAGCGGGACCTCGGACTGCTGCTGTTCCGGCGCGGTCCCAACCGCCTGATCCCGACCGAGGCCGGCGCCGCGCTTGCCGGCGAAGTCGATCAGGTGGCGGCGGCCGCCGAGCGTTTCGCGAGCCGGGCGCGCGGCTTGCGTGTCGGTGCGGATGCGCCGGTGCGGGTGACCGCGACGACCTCGATCAGCCTGATGCTGACGAAGCACGCCACCGCGCTTTCGGCGGCGGCCGGCGACGTCGAGATCGTGATCATCAGCACCCGGCAACGGCTCGACCTCGCCCGCGGCGACGCCGATATCGCAATCCGGATGAGCCGCGTTCCCGACGAGCCGGGCCACTTCGCCCAGAAGATCGGCCGGCTGGTTCAGGCGCTCTATGTCCGTCGCGACGTCGATCCCGATACCGCTCCGATCATCTCGGTGAGCCGCGAGACCTCCTCGCGCATCGACGAGCACATCCTCGCCTTCGCCGCCGGCCGACCGATCGCAGCCCGTGTCGGCGATTCAGCGGCACGCTACGAGAGCGTTCGCGCGTCGGGCGCGGTCTCGATGGTGCCGTGTTTCATGGGCGATGCCGTCGAGACGCTGCGACGGCTGGCTCCGCCGCCGGACCGGACCGCAGACGAAATCTTCCTGGTGACGCATGAGGTCTCGCGGCAGCGGCCGGCCGTCGCCGCGGTGGCCGCCGCGCTCCGCAAGCTGTTTCGCGAGCAGCGGGCCGCGCTGGCGGGCACCACGGCCGACGCCGACTTCGCGCCAACCTCGCGGCCACTGGCACCAACGCTTCGCTAACCATCTTTTTACGGCTGCTGGCGCAGAGTTTCCGCCGTCGGGCTCGAGTCAGCGCCGACGGTGGGGGAGGCCCGCATGCGGCTCATCAAACTGTTCTGGCGCAACGAGCGCGGAACGCTGGTCGCCGACCTCGCCAAGGCCGGCGCGGCGATTGCCTTCCTCTCGGTCGTCGCGGCCAATGTGATCTCGAACCAGACCGCCCATTTCGACCGCGAGCGCCTGGCGCAGGTCGCCGCAGCGGCCGCCGGCGGCAGGGGCGCCGACCCGATGACGACCGGCTCGCTGCGCAAGGCGGCGGCCGAGACGAAGCTCGACCCCTGCGTCCTGCCGCGCTGAGGCTCAGCCCAGCCAGTCCAGCAAGGCGCGCGTCACGGCCTCAGGCTGCTCCAGCGTCGCCAGATGCCCGCAGCCGGGAAGGGTAACCAGGCGCGCGGCGGCACCGATCCCGGCCGCGATCTCCTGCGCCTCCGCGGGCGGCGTGATCAGGTCCTCCTCGCCGACGAGAACCAGCGTCGGGACGCCGATCGCCCCCAGCCCCGGCCGCGAGTCCGGGCGCGCCATGATGGCGCGCTGCTGGCGCACGAAGCCCTCGGCACCGACCGCCTCGGCCATCGCCCGGACCTCCAGGCGCAAGGCCTCGTCGGAGAGGCGCGCGGGTGCGACCAAACGCTGCCAGAGCAGGGTCGTGACGTTGTCGAAGGCGCCCTTCTGCGCCAGCGCGATCATCTGCTCGCGCGGGGCGTTGGTCTCGGGCGTGGCCGGCTTGGCGCTGGTGTCGAGCAGCGCCAGCCGCGTCACGCGCTCGGGAGCGCGGCGCATCACCTCGAAGGCCGCATAGCCGCCCATAGACAGGCCGCAGAGGGCGAAACGCGCAGGCGCGACCGCGAGAAGCCGCTCGGCGATGGCGCCCAGGCTCTCGTCGCGATCATGCTGTGCGACCAGAATCGGGCGCCCCGGCGCCAATGCGGACCATTGCGGCGCATAGAGGCGGGCGTCGCAGCTCAGCCCCGGGATCAGCACGAGCGGTTCGGTCATCGGCGTTTGGCCTCCTGAGGCGCTAGTTTGTTGACTTTGCCGTGTTTTTTCTGCATTGCACACGGGTCCGAAGGCGCGCTGGAACAAGAAGTCGCGCCACCGTCGCGGTCGAGTCGGTCATCCCGCCACGTGTCACCGACCCTTGAAGAAGCGCAACCATCGATGTCTTTCGCCGAACTCGGCCTGAGTGAAAAGGTTCTGACAGCCGTCACGACCGCAGGCTACAACACCCCGACCCCGATCCAGGCCCAGGCCATTCCGCATGTGCTGGCCCGCCGCGACGTGCTCGGCATCGCCCAGACCGGCACCGGCAAGACCGCCGCCTTCACCCTGCCGATGCTGACGATCCTCGAGAACGGCCGCGCCCGCGCCCGGATGCCGCGCACGCTGATCCTCGAGCCGACCCGCGAACTCGCCGCCCAGGTCGAGGAAAACTTCACCCGCTACGGCGTTAACCAGAAGCTCTCGGTCGCGCTGCTGATCGGCGGCGTCTCCTTCGGCGACCAGGACGCCAAGATCACGCGCGGCGTCGACGTGCTGATCGCGACGCCCGGCCGCCTGCTCGACCATGTCGAGCGCGGCAAGCTGCTGCTCACCGGCGTCGAACTCCTCGTCATCGACGAGGCCGACCGCATGCTCGACATGGGCTTCATCCCGGACATCGAGCGGGTTTGCAAACTCGTTCCCTTCACGCGGCAGACCTTGTTCTTCACCGCGACGATGCCGCCCGAGATCACGCGCATCAGCGAACAGTTCCTGCACAATCCGGTGCGCGTCGAGGTTTCGCGTCCGGCGACCGCAGCCACGACGATCACGCAGCGCCTCATCGCGTCCAACGGTCAGGACTTCGAGAAGCGCGAGACGTTGCGCCGCCTGATCAAGGAGGCCAAGGACCTGCAGAACGCGATCGTCTTCTGCAACCGCAAGCGCGATGTCGCGACGCTGCACAAGTCCCTACAGAAGCACGGCTTTCCGGCCGTCTCGCTGCATGGCGACATGGACCAGTACGCCCGCATGGCGGCGCTGGAATCCTTCCGCACCGGCGAGATGCCGATCCTGGTCGCCAGCGACGTCGCCGCACGCGGGCTCGACATTCCCGCCGTCAGCCATGTCTTCAACTACGACGTCCCGACCCATGCGGAGGACTATGTCCACCGCATCGGCCGCACCGGCCGCGCCGGGCGCGAGGGTGCCTCCTTCACGATCGTGACGAAGCACGACGAGAAGCTCGTCGCGGCGATCGAGAAGCTGATGGGCCAGGGCATCTCCT
>NZ_JAUXYO010000032.1 GCF_030694325.1 Allobosea sp.
ATGCGTTGGCGACGCTCTGGCGCGTCGCAGCCGGCTTCGCGCTCGGCGCGGCGGCGGGTACGCTGCTGGGTGCCGTCACGGGCGCGCTGCCCGTGGCGCGGGGCCTGATCGATCCGACGCTGCAGGCCCTGCGCGCCATCCCCTCGATCGCCTGGGTGCCGCTCTTCATCCTCTGGCTCGGCATCTTCGAGGCCTCGAAGGTGGCGCTGATCGCAGTCGGCGTGTTCTTCCCGGTCTATCTCGGCGTCGCCGCGGCGATCCAGGGGATCGACCGCAAGATCGTCGAAGTCGGCCGTGTCTTCAGGCTCGGTCGGCTGGCGATGGCGCGACGCGTGCTGCTGCCGGCGATCCTGCCGGCCTGGATCACGGCGCTGCGCTCGGGGCTGGGGCTGGGCTTCATGTTCGTGGTCGCGGCCGAGATCATGGGCGCCAGCGAAGGCCTCGGCTACCTCCTCGTCGATGGCCAGCAACTCGGCCGGCCCGACACCATCATTGCGGCCATCATCAGCTTCGCCGTGCTCGGAAAGCTGGCCGACGGCCTGCTCGTCGCCCTCACGCGGCCGGTTCTCGCCTGGCAGGACACGGCCCGCGACAAACTCTGAGAGAGCCCTCGATGCTGAGCTTCGAGACCCTGTCGAAAACCTATTCCGACGGCACGCAGGCGCTGTCGGCCGTGACGCTGGACGTCGCGCAGGGCGAAATTCTGGCGCTGGTCGGCGGCTCCGGCTGCGGCAAGACCACGCTGCTGCGGCTGATCGCCGGTCTCGACCGGCCGAGCACCGGCCGAATCCTGCTCGATGGCGAGGCGATCGTAGAGCCGCGAGCCGATGTCGGGGTAATCTTCCAGGAGCCGCGCCTGTTTCCCTGGCTCTCGGTCGCGGAAAATGTCGGCTTCGGCCTCTCACACCTCTCGGGCTTCGAGCGCGAGGGGCTGGTCACCAATGCGCTGGTCCGCGTCGGCCTCGGCGGGCATGACCGGCGCTGGCCGCGCGAACTCTCGGGCGGACAGCAGCAGCGCGTCGCCATCGCCCGCGCGCTTGTGACGCGTCCCAAGCTGCTCCTGATGGACGAGCCCTTCTCCGCGCTCGATGCCACCACCCGCGCCAGCCTCCATGGCCACCTGCTTGCCCTCTGGGTCGAGAGCCGGCCGACCGTCGTGATGGTGACCCATGATGTCGAGGAGGCGGTGACGCTGGCGGACCGCGTCGTGGTGATGCAGCCGAAGCCGGGCCGCATCTTCGACGAATTCGACAACCCGCTCGCCCGCCCGCGCGACCGGCTCTCGCCGGCCTTCGAGGCGGCCAAGCGCGAGATCCTGCGAAGCCTCGATCGCTCGCTGCGCGACGAGGCGCCGCACCAGCAGAAGGCCGCCGAGACGGCCGGGATGTGGTGGTGAAGGCTCTCAACCGGTCTTGCGATGAGTTTCCATATAGTGACGTAGAACCGCGTTCATGCGCGTCTGGTAGCCGCGGCCCTGTGCCTTGAACCAGGTCACCACATCCTCGTCGAACTTGGCGTTGACCGGCGTCTTTTGCGGGGGGAGGCCAATGAAGGCCTCAGCCCAGTCCTCGCGGCGGGTGGCCGGATTGTCGACATCGGCGCGGGCCATGGCCTCGATCTCGCCATCCGACAACGCCGCGATCCGTTCGAGGTCGCTGGCGCGGCCCGGCTTACCGGCTGGCTTGGCGGTCATGATAAATGCTCCTCTCGTCCCTGCTGGCGGGGCGCGCCGAAATCAGATGCATGCGTGCCGCGCGGGGAGTGAAAGTCACGTTGATCACGCGCCCTTCGAACTCGACCAGCATATTGTAGCGGTCCTCGCCGTAATCGAACCGATCATCGGCACGGGTCACGACGAAACGCCCGTCTAACACGACATGCAGGTCAGCGAAATCATAGCCGTGATTGACCCGATTCAGGCTTCGCTTGCCGTCATCCCAACTGCAACGCTCGTCAAATCCCATGCAGTTAAATCTACATGATCATGTAGATACCGCAAGGGTGTGGCGGCATCGCGCAGCACTGGCCACAGCAGCCGAATGACGCTATCCGCGCAGCAGCCCCGCTTCCTGTCATGCAAGGTCTGACACCATGGACGTCACCGCTCTCCGCGCCCTGCAGGCGCCGCTCAAGGACTCCTACCGTTCCGATCCCAATGCTGCCGTCGTCACCCTGAAGGCCAAGGGCGAACTCGACGACCAGCACATCGCCTGCAAGGTGGAGACCGGCCGCGCGATCGCGCTGGCGGGGCTCCACCCGGCGACCGGCGGCTCCGGCGCCGAACTCTGCTCCGGCGACATGCTTCTGGAGGCGCTCGTCGCCTGCGCCGGCGTGACGCTGAAGGCGGTGGCCACCGCCCTGGAGATCGAGCTGAAGAAGGGTATCGTCCATGCCGAGGGCGATCTCGATTTCCGCGGCACGCTCGGCGTTGCCAAGGACGCCGCCGTCGGCTTCAAGGCGATCCGGCTGTCCTTCGAGGTCGAGACCGACGCGCCGCAGGATAAGCTCGACACGCTGCTGAAGCTGACCGAGCGCTACTGCGTCGTCTTCCAGACGCTCAATGTGAAACCCGAACTCAGCGCGACCCTGTCGGTCGCCTGATCGCCCAGCGGCCGCTCATTCAGCGGCCTTCTTCAGGGCGAGGCCCTCGGCAAAGGGCAGCGTCGGCTCGCCCTTCGCCTCGTCGAAATCGAGCGCCACGATGCGCTCGCCCCGGCCCACGATCTTGCCCGCCGAGGTGCGCAGGCCCGCCACATCGTCCTGCGCCTGGCGGAAATGCTGGTCGAGCTTCTCCGCCCGCTCGCCGAGCCGCCGGACATCGGCGAGGAGCTTGCCGACCTCGCTCTGGATCACCTGCGCCTCCTCGCGCATCCGTGCGTCGCGCACCAGCGACTGCATGAGCTGAATCGCGAGTGCCAGCAGCGAGGGCGAGACGATCATGATGCGGGCGCGATGCGCCTTCTGGATCACGTCGTCGAAATGCTCGTGCAGATCGGCATGGATCGATTCCGAGGGCACGAAGAGCAGCGCGAGGTCCTGCGTCTCGCCGGGCAGGAAATAGCGCTCGGCGATGTCCTTCACATGCACGCCGACATCGTTGCGCACCCGGGCGGCGGCTACCTTGCGCGCCTCCTCGCCGCGGGCCTCGCGCAATTGCGTGAAGCTCTCCAGCGGGAATTTGGCGTCGATGACGAGCCCACGCCCGTCGCCCGGCAGTGTCACCAGACAGTCGGGTCGCCTGCCGTTGGAGAGCTGCGGCTGGAAGGCGAAGAAGGCGCCGGGCAGCCCGTCCCGGATGATCGCCTCCATCCGGCCCTGACCATAGGCGCCGCGCGCCTGCTTGTTCGAGAGCACGTCGCGCAGCGTGACGACTTCGGAGGTGAGGTTGGTCAGATTCTTCTGGGCGCTGTCGATCACCGCCAGCCGCTCCTGCAGCCGGCCGAGGCTCTCGCTGGTCTGGCGGACATTCTGCTCCAGTCCCTGGCCGACCTGGTGTCGCAGACCCTCCATCCGGTCGGCGACGAGGCGGGCGAGATCGCCCTGCCGCGTCGAGAGGATTTCGGCCATGGACTGCATCCGGCCGGTCAATTCCGCCTGGAGGCGGTTCATCTCGGCGACCTTGTCATCCGTTTCACGCGCCCGCTCGGCCGCGATCAGCGCCTCCAGCGCCCGCCGCCGGCTGCCGCCCCAGGCGGAGAGCGCCAGCAGCAGGAGCAGGCCCAGCGTCGCCCCACCGAAGCCGAGCGCGGCCTGCGCCCAGGTCACGGGCCGGTCGAGAAGGATGAAGGCGATCTCTGTCATCCCGGCAGCATAGCCGATTCGGATGAATCAATTCGAACGAAAGCGGAACGGTTTGACCCACGCGGCGCGAGCGCTTATGTGGCCCGTCCACCACCCGCAAAACCGCGCAGACACAGTTCCATGGCCATCCGCCCGCTCGTCATCCTGCCAGACGCCCAGCTCCGGCTGGTCTCCACCCCGGTGGCCGAGATCACGCCCGAGATCCGCACGCTCGTCGCCGACATGTTCGAGACGATGTATGACGCGCCCGGGATCGGCCTGGCCGCCATCCAGATCGGCGTCCCCAAGCGCGTGGTGACGCTCGATGTCGCCAAGAAGGTGCCGGAGCCGAGCGAGGATGATGCGGGTGGCGAGGACGATGTCGCCGACGCAGCCGACAGCCAGGAGAAGCGCGACCGCCAGCCGCGCAATCCCATGGCCTTCATCAATCCGGAGATCACCTGGTCCTCGGAGGCGCGCAGCACCTATGAGGAAGGCTGCCTCTCGATCCCGGAATATTATGAGGAGGTCGAGCGCCCGGCTTCGGTCAGGGTCGCCTACACCGATCTCGACGGTCAGCGGCAGGAGATCGAGGCCGACGGCCTCCTCGCCACCTGCATCCAGCACGAGATCGACCATCTCAACGGCGTGCTGTTCATCGACCATCTCTCGCGTCTCAAGCGCGAGCGCGTCACCAAGCGTTTCGCCAAGCAGGCGCGCCGCGAGGGGTGACGCAAGCGAAACGAGGCTTTCCGCAGCCCTCATCCTGAGGAGCGCTCGGCACGAGCGCGTCTCGAAGGATGCTCCAGATGGTTCCGGAGCCTCCTGGAGCATCCTTCGAGACGCCGCTGCGCGGCTCCTCAGGATGAGGGCTCAGATGATCAGGCGGCGGGCCATGCCTGCCCAGTTGAGGTAATATCCAGCGTATGAGTTTGCGCGTCATCTTCATGGGCACGCCTGATTTCGCGGTGCCGACGCTGACCGAGATCATCGGCCAGGGCCACGAGGTCGTCAGCTGCTACACCCGCGCCCCGGCCCAGGCCGGCCGCGGCCTCGAACTCAAGCCCTCGCCGGTGCACAGGGCGGCCGAGCGCTTCGGCATCCCGGTCTTCACGCCATCGACCCTGAAGACGGCCGAGGTGGCCGAGCATATCGCCTTCCACCAGGCCGACGTCGCGGTGGTCGTCGCCTATGGCATGATCCTGCCGCAGGCGATCCTCGACATTCCCGAACTCGGCTGCCTCAACCTGCATGCCTCGCTGCTGCCGCGCTGGCGCGGTGCAGCCCCGATCCAGCGCGCGGTGATGGCCGGAGACGCTGAAAGCGGCGTCTGCGTGATGAAGATGGAAGCCGGTCTCGACACCGGCCCCGTCGGCATGGTCGAGCGGCTGGAGATCGGCCCCGACATGACGTCCGGCGAACTGCATGACCGGCTGGCGCCGCTCGGGGCGGATCTGATGGTCCGCGCGCTCGCCGCGCTCGGCCGGGGCGGCCTGCGCTTCACGCCGCAGCCGGAGGAGGGCGTGACCTACGCCGCCAAGATCGCCAATGCCGAGGCGAAGCTGAACTGGGCCCGCCCGGCCCGGCAGGTCCACGATCTCGCCCGGGGGCTCGCGCCCTTTCCCGGCGCCTTCGCCGAGATCGATCTCGGCAAGGGCCCCGAGCGGCTCAAGGTCCTGCGCACGGCGCTCGCCGGCGGCGCGGCCGAGCCCGGCATGCTGCTGGACGAGGAAGGCACCGTCGCCTGCGCGGAAGGAGCGGTGAAGCTGCTTCAGGTCCAGCGTGCCGGCGGGCGGCCCATCAGCGGCGCCGAGTTCCTGCGCGGGGCGCGGCTCTCAGCCGGCCACAAGCTCTGATGCCGCGCTACAAGCTCGTCATCGAATATGACGGCACGCCCTTCTCGGGCTGGCAGCGGCAGCTCAATGGCCCCTCCGTGCAGCAGAGCGTCGAGGAGGCGATTCAAGCCTTTTGCAACCATCCCGTCAGGCTGCATTGCGCAGGACGCACCGATGCCGGGGTCCACGCCACTCATCAGGTCGCCCATGTCGATCTGGAGAAGGACTGGCGCACGGATGTCGTGCGCGATGCCGCCAACGCCCGCCTCAAGCGCTTGCCGGTCGCCGTCTGTAGTGCCGAGGCGGTGTCCGACGAGTTCGACGCCCGCATCTCGGCGAAGCGGCGCTACTACATCTACCGCATCCTCGACCGGCGCGCCCAGCCGGCGCTCGACCGCGACCGGCTCTGGCATGTTCCGGTCAAGCTCGATCACGAGGCGATGGACCGCTCGGCCAAGGCCCTGCTCGGCCATCACGACTTCACCACTTTCCGCGCCGCCGAGTGCCAGGCCAACAGCCCGATGCGCACGCTGGACCGGCTCGATGTCCGGCGCGAGGGTGACGAGATCGTCGTCTACGCCCATGCCCGCTCCTTCCTGCATCACCAGGTCCGCTCGATCGTCGGATGCCTCAAGATGGTCGGCGTCGGGCGCTGGCCGGAGAACAAGCTGGGCAGGGTCTTGGCGGCGCGCGATCGCTCGCAATGCGCGGCGCTGGCGCCGCCCTGCGGGCTTTATCTCGCGGGCGTGGATTACTGAGCCCTGCGGGCCGGTCGGCGTCAGAAGACCAGGAAGCCGAAGATCCGCAGGATCGCGTAATCCGCCACGATGCTGGCCAGCGCCACCGGCGCGGCGAGCCCGCTCCCGGCGCCGAAAGCCGCGCGCGCCACGCAGTAGCGCAGGCGCAGCGCGATCGCGGCGAAGGCCAGAGTCTGGACCAGCGCGAGGCCGGGCGTCGACCAGCCGATCGCGAAGATGGCGGCCGGCACCGCGACCAGCCCGGCGGCGATGATGCCCGCCCAGTTCCAGGCGATGAGGAAGGCGGTGAAGCGGGGTGTCTGCGCGAGATGCGGAGCAAGAGCCAACAGCAGCGCCGGCACCGCCAGAATGCTTGCGAGCGTCGCCCCGAAAACCGCCAGCGCCAGGCCGGGAGAGGTGAAAAGCCCCGCCGAATTGGGCAGGCCGGCATGGATCCTCAGGGCCGCGAGCAGGGCGATCACGGCGGGAAGCGTCAGCGGCAGCAGCGCGACCAGAGAGCGCCAGAAGCCGCTGCGCGTCAGCTCCAGATCCTCCAGGGCCTCGGCGCCCCGTGCCATCAACTGCCAGGAAGCGCGCAGCGAGCGCGCCACATCATCGGCCGCGAGCTTCATCCCGTCATCCTTAGACTTTCGTCTAAGGATGACTATGGGTTAGCGCTCAAGCCTCGTCAATCGACTCCAGCGACTGCGAAGTAGCGCGTCAGCAGGCGGTGCGTGATGGCTTCGAGGGCCGTCAGGTCCGCGACGGCGACGCGTTCGTCGACCTGATGCATGGTCTGGCCGACGACGCCGTATTCCACCACCGGGCAGTAGCTCTTGATGAAGCGGGCATCCGACGTACCGCCGGTGGTGGACAGGGCTGGACGGCGGCCCGTTTCGGCTTCCACGGCATCCGCGACCATCGCGACGAAGGGGCCGGGTTCGGTCAGGAACGCGACCGCATTTGTCGGCTCGAAGACGATCTCGTAGCGCACGGCGTTGCCCGCCGCCTGGCGCAGGCGTCGTTCGATTTCAGCCGCCAGTGTCTCCGGTGTCCAGACATCGTTGAAACGGATGTTGAAGACGGCCCTAGCCTGGGCGGGAACCACATTCGTCGCCGGGTTGCCGACATCGAGTGTCGTCAGCTCCAGATTGCTCGGGTCGAAATGCGCGGTACCACCGTCGAGCGGCGTGGCTTCGAGCGCCGCCAGCAGCCGCACCATGCCGCGGATCGGGTTCTCGGCCAGATGCGGATAGCCGACATGGCCCTGCTTGCCATGGACGGTGAGGCGGCCCGTCAGCGACCCGCGCCGGCCGATCTTGATCATGTCGCTCATCGTCGCCGGATTGGTCGGCTCGCCGAGCAGGCAATGGTCGAAGCGCTCGCCGCGGGCATGCGCCCATTCCAGCAGCTTGACGGTGCCGTTGACGGCCGGCCCTTCCTCGTCGCCGGTGACGAGAAAGGCGATCGAGCCGGGTGCATCCGGGTTCTCGCGGCGGAACCGCAGCGCCGCGGCGATCATCGCGGCGAGGCCGCCCTTCATGTCGCAGGCGCCCCGCCCATACAGCACGCCGTCTTGGACCGTCCCGCCGAAGGGCGCGCGCGTCCAGGCTCCTGAGTCCCCGACCGGCACGACGTCGGTGTGGCCGGCGATGACGAAGACAGGCCCCTCGCGGCCGATCCGGGCATAGAAATTTTCCACATCGGGCGTGCCGGGGGCGGAAAACACCGGCCGCTCGACCGTAAAGCCCTCGGCGGCCAGAACCTCGGCGATGAGGGCCAATGCGCCACCCTCGGCCGGGGTGACCGAAGGGCAGCGGACCAGCGCCTGGGTCAGCGCGACGGGGTCGAGGGGATCGAAGGCGAGGGGCGCGATTGTATCCATGCGCCCGCTTTAGCATTGGCCCCGTCCTCCGCAAGCGCCTCGCGCGCCGACGGCATCAGGCCGAGATCGACCAGCGCGAACAGCCAGGCGATGAGCGAGATCGTATCGAGGGACGGTGCCCAGGCGATGGGCAGCAGGGGCCGGAGCTGGCCGGGCAGCACGATCGCACAGACCAGGAGGATTCCGTACAGGCCGCTGCTGCCGCGGTCGGTGGCGCGCTTCGCCGCCAGCGCGGCCCAGGGAAAGAGCGCAAAGGCCTGGGCGAATGCGACCGCGCGCTCGGCGTCATGTCCGAACACGACCGGCGCGGCCTGCTGGATGCCGAACAGCGCCAGCGCGACCACGGCGCTGCCGAGCCAGAAGCGGCCGAGGCCGATACGGCCATCGAAATCGGCGAGCAGGCGGAAGAGGGTCATGGATCAGGCTCCGATGACGCTGTTGTGGCACGCCCGGCGCCGGCCCGGAAGGATATGGTGAATAAAAGGTTAACGCGGTCGTTGGGACTTTGCCCCGAAAGAGCTTGAACGGGGACGCCCACCCCGTTAGCTCCGGCACAGGGCATGGTTCTCCGTCGATGGAACCGCCCGACCGGGCAGAAGTCCGGATGACAGGCGCGACAGCGCCGAGCGAGGGTGCGAGATGACGATCCGATTCCACCGTGGCGACCTGCCGGACGGCTTCGAGGCCGGGACCAGCGTCGCCATCGACACCGAGACGCTCGGTCTCAACCCGCATCGGGATCGCCTCTGCGTCGTCCAGCTCTCCCGTGGCGACGGCACGGCCGATGTGGTGCAGATCCTGAAGGACGGCCCCGAGCCGGCGAACCTGATCCGGCTGCTGCAGGACCCGGCCGTCCTCAAGCTGTTCCACTTCGCCCGCTTCGACATCGCGGTGCTGCGACACGCCTTCGGTGTCGTGACCGGCCCCATCTACTGCACCAAGATCGCCTCGAAGCTGACCCGCACCTACACCGACCGCCACGGTCTCAAGGATCTGGTGCGCGAGCTGCTCGGGATCGAGCTGTCCAAGCAGCAGCAATCTTCCGATTGGGGCGCCGAAACGCTGAGCGAGGCGCAACTCGCCTACGCCGCCTCCGACGTGCTTCATCTCCACGCCCTGCATGGCCGGCTCGAGACGATGCTGGCGCGAGAGGGGCGCAGCCATCTCGCCAAGGCCTGCTTCGACTTCCTGCCGTTCCGGGCGGAGCTGGATCTCGCCGGCTGGCCCGAGAGCGACATCTTTGCTCATACTTGACAATTTCCAAGTCATCTTGCGTCAGTTCGACCGGGGTGTTCGACGGGGGCGCGTTCGCCGCACGACACGAAAAAGCCGTTTGCGACTGCCATTGCGCGGGGCATGACTGTGGCGATGACAACCAATGACTGGGCCGCTCGTCCCAACGGGCCGGCGGCACGGCGGCAGGCGGCGTTCGGCGCGGCCCGCCGCCACACGCGGCTCGTGCGCTTCCTGCGGCGGGCGATCCCGGTGGGGGCGGCCGTCTCGGTCGTGGCCTTGCTGGTGGTGCCGTTCCTCACTCCGCTCACCGGCGTCGCGAGCCTCTCGCTCGGCGCAGTCGGCATTTCCGGCGGCAAGGTGAAGATGGATACGCCGCGCCTGTCCGGCTATCGCAAGGACAACCGGCCCTATGAGGTGACCGCGGAAGCGGCGCTGCAGGAAATCCGCAACCCGACGCAGGTCGAGCTGCAGACGCTGACCGCGCGGCTCCAGATGGAGCGCGAGGGCTGGGTGACGGTGAACGCGAAGAGCGGCCTGTTCGACACGCAGAAGGAAAAGCTGCGGCTCGTCGACGACGTCCATGTCCGGACCGAGAACGGCCACGATATCCGCATGCGGACCGCCGACGTCGACTTCAAGGGCGGGACGGTCGTGTCGAAGGAGCCGGTCAAGGTCAGCCTGGGCACCACGACGGTCGACGCGGATTCGCTCGACGTGAAGGACAACGGCGCGCTGATCGTCTTCCAGGGGCGCGTGCGCGCCTATATTCCCAATGCCCCGGCCGGCACGATCGCCGGGCCCGAGCGCGAGGGCAGCACGCCTGCGCCCGAACTGCTCCGGCCGGCGCAGGCGGCGGCGGTCGGTGATCAGAAGAACGGGACGGGACAGTGATCATGCAGGCAGCTTCTTCGCTTTCTCGGCTGGCCTCCTCCGGCGGGCGTGTCGCCGCTTTCGCGACCGCCTTCGTGATCCTTGCGCTGGCCTGCGCCCCGCAGGAGGTGGCGGCGCAGGCGAAGGCTCGCGGCGGCGCAGGGGCGAGTTCGCCGCTCGGCGGGCTGGGCGGGGACAGCAAGGAGCCGATCAAGATCGACGCCGACAAGCTCGACGTGCTCGACAAGGAGAACCGGGCGGTCTTCAGCGGCAACGTCGTTGCCGTTCAGGGCGAGACCACCGTGCGCTGCTCGATCATGACGGTATTCTACGAGGGTCGCGGGGGCCAGGGCGCCGGCGCCAAGCCGGCGGCTGCGACGCCCGCTGCTGCGCCCGGCCAGGGCAATGACAGCTCGATCAAGCGTATCGAGTGCAGGGGACCGGTGACGGTCGTCTCCAAGACGCAGGCCGCCACCTCCGACAATGCCGTCTTCGACCGCGCCAACAACACCGTGGTCATGACCGGCAACGTCGCGCTCAACGACGGCCCCAACATCACCCGTGGCGAGAAGCTGACCTACAATACGGTGACCGGCATCGCCAATGTCGAGACCACCAAGGGTGGCCGCGTCCAGGGCTTCTTCGTGCCGAACGCGGCGGAGGCCAACAAGGGCGCTCCCGGCGCCAAGCCCGCTACACCGACCAACTGACAGTTCCGCCGCTCCGGTGCCGGGCGCCGGGGCCTTCCGTCGCGAAAGTCCCAGGCCAGGCGAAGTTCTCCACCGTGACGATCACCGACATGACGCATTCCGAGACGGCGCCCACTCCGACGGCGCCTCCGATCCACCGCCGCGGAGCGGGGCTCATGAGCCGCCTGTTCGGCCGCTCTCCCGCAGCCGAGATCCCTGCCTCGGGGACGGACGCGGTCGGCATCGGCGGTCAGGGCATCCTCG
>NZ_JAUXYO010000034.1 GCF_030694325.1 Allobosea sp.
TCTCTTCATGGCTGCCCTCGTCGCCGCTCGGCACAATCGCGCCCTGCGCGACTTCTACGAAAGGCTCTGCCAACACGGCAAAAAACCGATCGTCGCCATCACCGCAGTCATGCGAAAACTCATCGTCATCGCAAACGCAAACATCCGTGACCTCCGTCTGTCAACACGCGAAGCGCAAGTGAGTTGATGACGGAGGGCAGCGCGACCCCTCATCCGCCTGCCGGCACCTTCTCCCGCAAGGGGAGAAGGGAGCTAAACATGCCTTGCCAGCACCGTCTTCACGCCCTCGACCAGCCCCTCGACCGGCACGGAGAACTGCGCTTCCGCCTGCTTGGCCTTGTGCTCGGCGGAATCCTTGACGTCGCGGGAGGCGGCGGCGAGTTCGGCGCCGAGGATCAGGTCCTTGATCACGACCGTGCCGGCATCACGCTCCGACGAGCCCTGAATGATCGCGCAGACCGCGCCGCGCCGGTCGGCATATTTCATCTGGGCGTTGAAGCCCGACGCGCCGAGATAGAGATCGGCGCGGCAGAGCGGCTTGTCGCCCTCGCCCTTGGCCTGGCGCAGCGTCGAGACGAAGGCCTGATAGCCCGGCATGAACTCCGGCGACTTGTTGTCCATCGCGGTGACGACGACGAGCGGGAGTTCGTTCCTGGCATCGACGATCGGCGACTTCACCGCCTTCAGCGCGGTGTAGAGCCGGGAGACGCCGATCGAGAAACCCGTCGCCGGCACGGGCTCGGGCCGGAAGCGACCGACCAGTCCGTCATAGCGGCCGCCACCCGCGACCGAGCCGAAGCGCACGACCTGGCCGTCCTCATTGGTGACCGGGAAGGTCAGTTCAACCTCGTAGACCAGTCCGGTATAGTATTCGAGGCCGCGGACGACGGAGGGGTCGATGCGGATGCGGTCGGGGCCGTAGCCAGAGGCCCGCAGTAGCGCAGCGATCTGCGCGAGTTCTTCGACCCCTTCCAGCCCTCGCGCCGAACCTGCGACCGCTTCTTTTGCAAACCCAAGCGTCATGCTGTCCGACGGCCACGTACCATCGGACGCTGAAGAGTTGACAGGCGCGTTCTCACGGAACGTTACTTGCCCAGTCAGCAGGATGATCCGGTCTGCCTGCTCAGCACTCAGCCCCGCGCCCTTCGTGAAATCCCCGCTCTCGTCCTTGCGCCCCTCGCCCAGCAGCAGCCGCACGCCCTCCGGCCCGAACTTGTCGAGCTTGTCGATCGCGCGCAGCACGGTCAGCCGGCGGCCGGCATTCTCCTCGCCGCCGAGACCGATCGCCTCCATCACGCCGTCGAGCACCTTGCGGTTGTTGACCTTGACGACATAGTCGCCGCGCCTGATGCCGAGCGCCTCCATCGTGTCGGCGGCGAGCATGCAGATCTCGGCGTCGGCCGCGACCGAACCCGCCCCGACGATGTCGGCGTCGAACTGCATGAACTGGCGGAAGCGGCCCGGGCCCGGCTTCTCGTTACGGAAGACGTAGCCGGCACGGTAGCTGCGATAGGGTTTCGGCAGCGCGTCGTAATTCTCCGCGACATAGCGGGCGAGCGGCGCGGTCAAATCGTAGCGCAGCGAGAGCCACTGCTCGTCATCGTCCTGGAAGGAGAAGACGCCCTCATTCGGACGGTCCTGATCGGGCAGGAACTTGCCGAGCGCGTCGGTGTATTCGATGAAGGGCGTCTCGACGGGATCGAAGCCATAACGCGAGAAGCTCTCGCGGATCACCGCCAGCATGCGCTCGGTGGCGGCGACATCGGCCGGGCCACGATCAATGAAGCCGCGCGGCTGGCGGGCCTTCAGCTTGGCGGGGGCGGGCTTGTCCACGGACATGGAGGCGGTCTCGATCTCACGACGAAAAGGGAGAGCCCGTCGGTTAGCCCGGTCGCCACCGAGGAGCAAGGCGTCCTTGAGCGGTGGCAGAGTTGATATCACCTGTGATATGCTATCCGATATGCTGCGGGTCGTGCTCGACACATCGGTGATGGTCTCCGGCTTCCGAAGCCGAACCGGGGCAAGCCATGCGCTTCTCGTAGGTATCGGCAGGGGCCTGCTGGTTCCTGCGGTGAGCCATGCGCTATTTCTGGAATATGAGGACGTTCTGAAGCGTCCGGCCCAACAGGCTGTCCATGGACTGTCGAACGCGGATATCGACGTTTATCTCGCGGGCCTCGCGGCCGTCAGTGATCCGGTCGAAATCTGGTTCCGCTGGCGACCACAGTTGCGCGACCCGGCTGACGACCTTGTGTTGGAAGCCGCTACGAATGGACGTGTCGCAACAATCGTCACGCACAACCTGCGTGATTTCGCCGGGGTGACCGAGCGCTTCGGAATTCGCATTCTCACCCCCGGCGATCTGTTGAAGGAGATGATCTGATGAGTGCAGGCTCCTATGCCTTGAAGCTGCCGGCATCGCTCAAGCGCGAGGCACAGCGGCTGGCGAAGCAGGATGGTGTCTCCCTGAACCACTGGATTTCAGTGGCCGTTGCGCAGCAGGTGGCGGCGACCGAAACTGCGGCCGACTTCTTTCGCCGGCGGGCCGACGGCGCCAGCCGTAACGACATGCTGGCTGTCCTGGCGAAAGTTCCGGACCGGCCTCCTCTTGCGGGCGACGAGTTGCCCGAACGCGACCCGCCCGAGCGTGGGCCCGCAGAACGCGACTGACTACTCCGCAGCCACCCGCGCCACCTCGCGCAGGGGGCGATCCGCGATGCCCGCCTGCGCCAGCTTCTCCGGCAAGGGTCCGCCGGTCGCCCAGTCGAGCAGTTCGGCGGTGTGGACCACCGGGGTGGTGGCGCCGCGATCGGCGAAGCCCTTCGCGATCTGGGTCATGCAGCCGATATTGCCGGTGGCGACCAGCATCGGCTTCGTCTTCTGGATGTTGGCGACCTTGCGCTCGCGCAGCTGGCCCGCGATCTCCGGCTGGAGGATGTTGTAGACGCCGGCCGAGCCGCAGCAGATATGGCCCTCAGGGGCCTCCTTCACGCTGAAGCCGACGCCCGAGAGCAGGCGCTTGGGCCCATCCTTGAGCTGCTGGCCGTGCTGCATCGAGCAGGCCGAGTGGTAGGCGATCGGCATGGCGACGTCCCGCGCCGGCATGAGATCCAGCGTGGCCACGAACTCCGTGACATCCTTCGCCAGCGCCGACACCCGCTCCGCCTTGGCGGCATAGGCCGGCTCGTTGCGGAACATGAAGCCGTAATCCTTGATCGTCGTGCCGCAGCCCGAGGTCGTGATCAGGATCGCGTCGAGCCCCTTGCCCTCGATCTCGGCCGTCCAGGCGTCGATATTGGCGCGGGCAAAGGCGTGGGCGTCGTGCTCGCGGCCCATATGGTGGACGAGCGCGCCGCAGCAGCCCTCGCCCTTCGGCAGCACGACCTCGACGCCGTGGCGCGTCAGCAGCCGGATCGTCGCCTCGTTGATGGCGGGGTCGAGCACCGGCTGGGCGCAACCCGAGAGGATGGCGACGCGCTTGCCCGCGGGCGCGACGATGGGGGCGAAACTCTGCGGCCCCTCCATCGGCGAGCGCGAGGGCAGCCTGGCGGGCGCCAGCGCCAGCATCGCCTTCAGCCGCGGCCCGACCAGCGGCAGAGCGCCGAGCGCCGGCCCCAGCGGCTTGGCCAGCATCGCGCCGAGCATCGCGACGCGGAAACGGCCGGGATAGGGCAGGATCGCGCCGAGCACCCGCCGCAGCAGTTTGTCATGCCAAGAGCGCTCATAGGTCTCCTCGATATGGGCGCGGGCATGGTCGACGAGGTGCATGTAGTGCACGCCCGAGGGACAGGTCGTCATGCAGGAGAGGCAGGAGAGGCAGCGGTCGACATGCTTCACGACCTCCGCGGTCGCCGGCTTGCCGTTCTCGAGCATGTCCTTGATCAGGTAGATGCGGCCGCGCGGGGAATCGAGCTCGTCGCCGAGCAGCAGATAGGTCGGGCAAGTCGCGGTGCAGAAGCCGCAATGCACGCAGGTCCGCAGGATCTTCTCCGAGGCCGGAAGCCTGGGGTCCGAGGCGAGATGGGCGGGGCTGAAATTGGTTTGCATGATTACGCTCTGGAATGCGGCGCGACCGCAGTCGTGTGATGAGACGATGCCGAGCGAGGCCCTTCTCTCCCCCCTGGTGGGGGAGAGATAGAGAGGGGGGGCGAACGACTGGGTTCAGCGCTCACCCGGTCATTCGCCCCCCACCCCTGCCCCTCCCCACGAGGGGGAGGGGTAAGGGCGCGGCCCGTCATGCTGTCGGACATCAGCTCACATCCCCGCATACATCCGGCCCGGCTCGAAGATGCCTGCCGGATCGAAGCTCGTCTTGATGCCCGCCGTCACCCGCATCAGCGGCTCGGCCAGCGGTTCGAACACCGGCACGCTCGCGCGGATCGCGGCCGGCGCGCGCACCAGCGTGGCATGGCCGCCGAGCGGTTTGATCGCGGCGCGGATTTCGCGCGCCCCGGCATCTCCGCCGGCGGGCACCGCGAGCCAGACCAGCCCGCCGCCCCAGTCGTAGAACCAGCGCGCGCCCGGCACCCGCGCCGCGATGGACGCGGTCGCCTTGGGGCCGTTGGTCGGCGCGACCGAGAGCCGCCAGACGGCCTCGTCGGTGCCGGCGAAGAAACGGGCGTCGCGCACATCGCGCCAGAGCTCGACCGAGGCCTCGCCCTCGATCCGCTCGGGCGCGCCATGGGCCGCCAGCAGCGCGACCAGTTCGCGGCTGCGATAGTCGATCGAGTCGGAGAAGTTCTCCAGCCGCAGCAGCGTGCGGGGCTGGTCGGCGCCGAGGCCGGCCGGCAGATGCGCGGCGGCGAAGGGCTCATAGGGCGAGCCCAATGCGGTGCAGAGCAGCGCGATCGCCGCCTCGTCCGAGAGGCCGCGCCAGACCAGCGTCAGGATTCGCTCCGACCTCGGCAGCACGCGGAAGGTGACCTCGGTGAGGAAGCCGAGCGTGCCGTAGCTGCCGGCGACGAGCTTCACCAGATCGAGCCCGGTGACGTTCTTCATCACCCGCCCGCCGGATTTGATCGCCTCGCCGCGGCCGTTCACCAGCCGGATGCCGATGAGGGAATCGCGCGCGGCGCCGGCATTGATCCGGCGCGAGCCGGAGATGTTGCCGGCCGCGACGGCACCGATGGTCGGCTCGCCTTGCGTGCCCAGCAATGCGCGATGGTCCATGGGCTCGAAAGGCAGCATCTGGCCGCGCTCGGCCAGTGTGCGCTCGACTTCGGCCAGCGGCGTGCCGGCGCGCGCGGCGATGACCATTTCGGCCGGCTCATAGAGCGTGATGCCGGTGAGGCCGGCGCTGGAGAGCGTGCTCTGCGTCTGCGTCGGCCGCCCGAGCCCGGCCCGCGTGCCGCCGCCGCCGATCGACAGGGGAACGCCGCTGTCGAGCACGGATTTCACGACGGCGCAGGCCTGCGCCTCGGTGGTGGGCATGTGGAGGGTCATCGACGCGCTCCACCGTCACTGCGGGACAGCGAAAAGCGTCGGATTCCAGACCGTTTTTCGCGGTCAGTTCTGCAGAAGTGGAGATCCGTGGCGCCGGCGTGTTCAGCCTCGTGTTCATGGGTTCCGGGCTCTTCGCTGCGCGAAGCCCCGGAATGACGGTGGAGGTTCACCGGGACAGGAGATGGTACAGATCCATCCAGTCGGGGTTGTTCTCTTCGATCAAATTGATCTTCCATTGTCGACGCCACGCCTTGATGTCCTTCTCGCGATCGATCGCTTCACGCGCGGTCGCATGCTCCTCGTACCAGACGAGACGATCGACTCCATACTTCCGAGAGAAGCCCGGCAGCACCTTGCTTTTGTGTTCGTGGACCCGTCGAGCCAGATCGCGCGTCATGCCCAGATAGAGTGTTCCATCCCTGCTGCTCGCAAGCAGATAGACGTGGAACGGCATGCGACAGTCTCCGCGTCATTCCGGGGCACGCCGCAGGCGTGAGCCCGGAACCCATGAACACGACGCCAGTCAACATGAGCGAAGGATATCCTTCCAGCAAGCGAGGCTCCGAGCGAGACGGTCGTGGGTTCCGGGTTCTCGCTTCGCGAGCCCCGGAAAGACATCTAGGCCGCCACGCGCCCTTCCAGCGGGAACACCTTCGCCGGGTTGAGCAGCCAGCGCTGGTCGAACACCGCCCTCACCCGCATCTGCTGGTTCAGATCCTCCGGGTTGAACTGGAAGCTCATCAGGTCGCGCTTCTCGATGCCGACGCCGTGTTCGCCGGTCAGGCAGCCGCCGACCTCGACGCAGAGCTTGAGGATATCCATGCCGGCGTCCTCCGCCTTCTGCGCCTCGACGGGGTCGTTGCAGTTGTAGAGGATCAGCGGGTGGAGATTGCCGTCGCCGGCGTGGAAAACGTTGGCGACGCGCAGGCCATAGCCCTTCACGATCTCGTCCATGCGGCGCAGCACGTAAGGGAGCTGCCCGGTGGGAATGGTGCCGTCCATGCAGATGTAGTCGGCGATGCGGCCGGTCGCGCCAAAGGCGGATTTGCGGCCCTTCCAGATCGCGGCCGCCTCCATCGCGGATTTGCTCTCCTTCACCGTCTTGACGCCATGCTCGCGGGCAATCGTGACGATGCGGGCGAGCTGGGCATCCATCTCGATGTCCGAGCCCTCGACCTCGATGATCAGCAGAGCCTCGACATCCATCGGATAGCCGGCATGGGCGAAGGCCTCGCAGATCTCGATGGCGGGCTTGTCCATGAACTCCATCGCGACGGGGATGATGCCCGCGCCGATGATGGCCGCCACCGCCGCCCCGGCCTGCTCGCTGGTCGGGAAACCGAACAGCACGGGCCTGGCGCCTTCGGCCGCGCGCAGGATGCGCACGGTCGCCTCGGTGATGATGCCGAGCTGGCCCTCGGAGCCGTTGATCAGGCCGAGGATGTCGTAGCCGGCGGCGTCCAGATGGGCGCCGCCGATCTCGACGATGCTGCCGTCGAGCAGCACCATGGTGACGCCGAGCACATTATTGGTGGTGACGCCGTATTTCAGGCAATGCGCCCCACCGGAGTTCATGCCGATATTGCCACCGATCGAGCAGGCGAGCTGCGAGGACGGGTCGGGCGCGTAGAAGAAACCCTCGGTCGAGACCTCGCCGGTCACGGCGAGATTGGTGACGCCGGCCTGCACCTTCGCGGTGCGGTTGGCGTAGTCGATTGCGAGGATGCGGTTCATCTTGGAGACGCCGATGACGACGGCATCCTCCTGCGGGATGGCGCCGCCGGCGAGCGAGGTGCCCGCGCCCCGCGGCACCACCGGAACGCCCTGCTCGCCGCAGAATTTCAGGACCGCCGCAACCTCCGCCGTCGTCGAAGGCAGCACGACCGCCAGCGGCAGGCGCCGATAGGCGGTGAGCGCGTCCGTCTCATAGGGGCGGCGCTCGTCCTCGGCGGTGATCAGCGCATCGGGCGCGACCAGCCGGGCGAGGCCCGCGACGATCTCCTCGCGGCGCGCCAGGATGCCCGGATCGGGCAGCGGAAAGGCGATGGCGGACATCGTACACTCCTAAGTCACCGGCAACCCGCGGCCCTCATCCTGAGGAGCGAGCCAAGCTCGCGTCTCGAAGGATGATCCAGAGCGCGCTGGAGCATCCTTCGAGACGCCGCTTCGCGGCTCCTCAGGATGAGGGTTCAGGGGCGGCCCTGCAAAACTCTAGACCAATTCGAAACGACTTGCAGTGCGACCGACGCGCATGATCTTTTCCATAGCCGAAAAAATCGGCGGGGGATCTGTGCAGCCATGGACCGGTTCGGCGACCTCGATGTCTTCGCCCATGTCGTGACGGCGCGCAGCATGTCGGCCGCAGGGCGGCAGCTCAACCTGTCGCCGGCGGTCATCTCCAAGCGCATCCGCCGGCTCGAGGAGCGGCTGGGCGTGCGGCTGCTGCAGCGCACGACCCGGCAGCTCTCGCTGACCGAGGCCGGACAGGGCTTCTATGAGCGGGTGGTCTCAATCCTGTCCTCGATCGAGGATGCCGAGGCCTGGGTGGCCAGCGGGGCCGGACAGGCGCGCGGCACGCTGCGCGTCTCGGCGCCGACCTCCTTCGGGCGGCTCCACATCGCGCCGCATCTCAAGCCCTTTCTCGACGCCCATCCGCTGGTGAGCGTCGAACTCGTGCTGACGGACGGCTTCATCGACATCGTCGGCGAGGGTTTCGATCTCGCCATCCGCATCGCCGATCTCAGGGATTCGAGCCTGGTCGCGAAGCGGCTGGCACCGAACCATCGCGTGCTCTGCGCGACGCCGGGCTATCTCGCGGCGGCTGGAGTTCCGGCGACGATCGAGGACCTCTCGCGCCACACGCTGATCGCCCACAACACTGACCACTGGAGGCTAGACGGCCCCGCCGGGCCGGTGACGGTGCGCGTCGCCGGCCCGCTGCGGACGAATTCGAGCGAAGTGGTGCGCGAGGCGCTGCTGGCGGGGCTCGGCATCGCGCTGCGCTCGACCTGGGATGTCGGGCCGGAGCTGAAATCGGGCGCGCTGCAGCGAGTCTTGCCGGCCTATTCGGTCGGCAGCCGCGTCGCCATTCACGCGGTCTATCCGAGCCGCCGGCACATGGAGCAGAAGGTGCGCGCCTTCGTCGACTATCTCGCCGAGCTCTACGGCCAGACGCCCTATTGGGACGCCGGGCTGACGCTGTAAGTGTAGGGCGGGCGCATCGGTAGCACGCAGGCGGAGACAGGTTCATGTTCGGCATCCTCGAAGGCACGGGCTCGACCGTGCTCGACCCGCGCTTCCACCGCGTCATTCCCGGCTCCGCCCGGGTCGAGCGCCTCTGGACCGGCTCGCGCTGGGCAGAGGGGCCGGCCTGGTTCCGGGCCCACAATACGCTGGTCTTCTCGGACATCCCCAACGACCGGATGCTGCGCTTCGACGCGATGAGCGGGCAGGCGAGCGTGTTCCGGCAGCCGGCACGCAACAGCAACGGCAACACGGTCGATCCCCAGGGCCGGCTCGTCACCTGCGAGCATGGCGGGCGGCAGGTGACGCGCACCGAGCCTGACGGCTCCGTCACGGTGCTGGCGAGCCACTGGCAGGGGAAGCGGCTGAACTCGCCCAACGACGTCGTGGTGAAGTCGGACGGGTCGATCTGGTTCACCGACCCCGATTACGGCATCCTCAGCGATTATGAGGGCAACAAGGCCGAGAGCGAGATCGGCGCCTGCCATGTCTACCGGATCGACGGGCAGAGCGGCGCGCTGAGCCTCGTCGCCGAAGATTTCGTCAAGCCGAACGGGCTCGCCTTCTCGCCCGACGAGCGCATCCTCTACATCGCCGATACCGGCGCCAGCCATGATCCGGTCCACGGGCCGCGCCATATCCGCGCCTGCGAGGTCTCGGCCGACGGCACGCGGCTGACGGACTCGCGTATCTTCGCCACCTGCACGGCCGGCCTGTTCGACGGCTTCCGGCTCGATGTCGAGGGCCGGATCTGGACCAGCGCCGCCGACGGCGTCCACATCTACCATCCGGACGGGACCCTGATCGGCCAGATCGCAATCCCCGAGGTCGTCGCCAATGTCTGCTGGGGCGGGCCCAGGCTCAACCGCCTGTTCATCTGCGGCACCAGCTCGCTCTATGCGGTGATGACCAACACCAATGGAGCCGTCTGGCCCGGGGTTGCGACCCGCGCCTGACCGCGAGGCACAACCGGCTCAGCGCTCCGGCGGCCGGCCCGGCATTCGGTCGAGCAGGAACGGCATCGCGAAGCCGATGATCAGGAAGCGCATCAGGTGGTGGGTGCCGACATAGAGCGTGTCGAGCCCCATCGCGAAGGCGAGCATCGCCATGGCCTCGAGGCCGCCCGGCGCGAAGGCGGTCATCGAATCGGCGTAGGAGACGCCGGCGAGCAGAGCCGCCGGCCAGGCGAAGGCGAAGGCGACGCCGAGCGAGACGAGCAGACCGCCGGCCGCCAGCGGAAACAGTCCCAGCAGTTCTCGCCGCGGAATCGTGCCGATACGCCCGCCCATGGTCGAGCCCAGCATGACCAGTACGGCGATCTGCACCGCCGGCGGCAGGCTGCCTTCGACGAGGCCGCTGCCATGCGCCACGGCGCTGGCGAGCGTCGCGCCGAACATCATCGGCGCCGCGACGCCCATCCGGTCGAAGACGAGCCCGACGCCGAAGCCGGCGAGCAGCAGCAGCAGCATCGTCCAGGGCTCGAGGATCTTCGCCGGTGGTGGCGCTATGGCGGGGTGCAGCCCCGTCAGCTGCATCAGGCTGGGCAGCAGCGCGACGAGAACGAGCAGGCGGAAGAGCTGGACCACGGAGATGCGGCCGATATCGGCGCCTTTCGACTGCGCGACCGCGAGCACCGTCGCCAGCGCGCCCGGCGCTGCCGCCAGCAGGGCGTCGAGCCAGGACCAGCGCGCGACATAGCGCAGATAGGCGCCGGTGGCGGCCATGATGCCGGCCATGGCGAAGAGCAGGATGATCAGCGAGGCCGGATAGCGCACCGCCGCGGCCAGCGCCTCGGGCGTCGCGGCCGAGCCGATGATGGTGCCCGAGAGCAGTACGGTCGAATCAAACCAGGAGCGGCGCAGCGCCGGCAGGGGCCGCACCAGCGCCACCACGGCGCTGAGGATCATCGCGCCGGAGAGCCAGGCGGCCGGAGCGCCGAGAAGCGAGAACAGCGCGCCCCCGACGGCGGCGATGGCGATGACGACCGCCTCGCGGGACAGGACCGTCAACGTCTTCGAAGGATGACCCGTGCCCGCCATGATGCTCCGCCGCGCCGCTGCGACGCAGCCTCGCTGTCATGGCGACAGGGCGCGCCGGGGTCAATTTCGCGTGCGACCCGCGCCACGCACGGCCGGCATGCGCGAAGAGCCTGAATGTCGGCGCGCCAGCCGTCTTCAGCCAGCGAGCGCGCGCTGCAGCCGCGCGACGGTTTCGACCAGATCGGAGGCCTTGCGGGCGAAGCAGAGGCGCAGCCCCGTCTCGCCGCCGGGCCCGAAGGCCGTGCCGGGCGCGAGGCCGACATTGGCCCTGTCGACCAGTTCGATCGCCAGGGCGCGGCTGTCTTCCCGGCCGTCGACCGAGAAGAACTGGTAGAAGGCACCGTCCGGCGGCGAGAGAGTCACGCGGTTCGTCGCCTTCAGCCCCTCGGCGATGATCCGCCGGCCTTCCGCCGCTCGGGCGATCTGCTCGGCGACGAAGGGCTCGCCCTCGTCGAGGGCCGCGATGGCGGCGCGCTGGACGAAGACCGGCGAACCCGAGGTCGAGTACTGGATCAGGTTCTCGATGACCTGGCCGAAGGCGGGCGGCGCCTCGATCCAGCCGATGCGCCAGCCCGTCATGGCCCAGTTCTTCGAGAAGGTCTGGACGAAGAGGATGCGATCCTCCGGCTCCATCACGTCATGGAAGGAGGCGGCGCGGGCGGCGCCGTCATAGACAAAGCGGGCATAGATCTCGTCGGCGATGATCCAGAGGCCATGCTTGCGCGCCAGAGCGAGGATGGCCGACAGCTCGTCCTTCGTCGCCGTCCAGCCCGTCGGATTGGCGGGCGAATTGATGGCGATGGCGCGCGTCTTCGGCGTGATGGCGGCGGCCAGCCGGTCGAGATCGAGCGAGAACCGACCCTGCACGTAATCCATCGGCACGTTGACCGGAATCGCGCCGGCGACGCCGATGGCAGCGGCGACGTTCGGCCAGGCCGGGGTCGGGATGACCACCTCATCGCCCGGCCCGGTGATCATGCGCACGACGATCTGGACCGCCTGCATGCCCGAGCCGGTGACGAGGAAGGAGTCCATCGTGAAGGGCCGGCCATAGAGCGCCGTGTGGTAGCGCGCCAACGCTTCGCGCAGATCCGGGATGCCGCGCTGCCAGGTGTAGAAGGTCTCTCCGGCCGCGAGCGAGGCGTTGGCCGCACGCGCGATGAAGTCGGGTGTCGGTAGATCACCCTCGCCGACCCAGAGCGGGATCAGGCCTTCCTTGAGGCGGCCGTGATTGACGACCTCGACGATGCCGCTTTCGGGTGCTTGGCGCGCCTCGGGGCGCAGCGACGGCAGAAGGCTGGTGCCGGCGACAGGAGCGGTGGACATCGTTTGAAGACCTCGCGATTTGACCACACTGCTTTAGCCGATGACGGCGCATGCAGACATGAATTCGCGATATCAGGTCGATCGGTCGCGGTGATGAATCGACGCGACCGGTCGCGCGCCGGTCAGACCGTCTTCTGCTTCAGCAGGTCGCGGATTTCGGTGAGAAGGACCACATCCGCTGCAGGCGGGGTCGGCGCCGCGGGCTTCGCCGCCTCGTTATGGCGCAGACGGTTGATGCCCTTCACCACCAGAAACAGCACAAAGGCGATGATCAGGAAGTTCAGCGCGACGGTCATGAAGGAGCCATAGGCCAGGACCGCGCCCTGCTTCTTGGCCTCTTCGAGGACCGGAGCGGTGACGCTGCTGTTCAGGCCGACATAGTAGTTCGAGAAATCGAGGCCGCCGAGCGCTCCGAAGAAGGGCATGATGATGTCGGAGACGAGAGAATCGACGATCTTGCTGAAGGCTGCGCCGATGATCACGCCGATCGCGAGATCGACGACGTTGCCCTTCAGCGCGAACTTCCTGAATTCCTCGAGCATGCTTCTTCCCTTTCCGGTGATGGTCGGCCGGCCCTGCCCGGCCAGGCGCGCGTCTGTGTGGCGACGCTAGAGGAAGACGCGGCGTTGTGGAAACCTGTTTCCTCGCTTCGATCACCTCCTCTAAGGTCCGGCCGGTGACGCGGCTCCAATGGAGGCAGAATGATCCCCGCCTGGTCCGTGGTCCTCGTGGCGCTGGCCTATCTGTGCGCGCTGTTTGCGATCGCGCATGCCGCCGATACCTCGGGCCGGCGCCTCGTCGGGGGCAGGGCGCGCGCGACGATCTATGCGCTGGCGCTCGGCGTCTACTGCACCTCCTGGACCTTCTACGGCTCGGTCGGCTTCGCTAGCCGCGCCGGGCTCGATTTTCTCGGCATCTATGTCGGGCCGATCCTGGTGATCGGCTTCGGCCACCGCTTCGTGTCGCGCATTGTCGGCATCGCGAAATCGCAGAATATCACCTCGGTCGCCGACTTCGTCGGCGCGCGCTATGGCAA